>NZ_JBWDLI010000010.1:0-195606 GCF_056238625.1 Colwellia sp. F1 | reverse complement strand
TTCATGCCCAACGCTTTGGCTAGTGCTAGGCACAATTAACCATGTGATTTTAGCTAAAATAAAAGCAATATAAATTAACAAGCCAAGACTCAGCGCTTGTGCTATTTTTTTATGCGGTAATTTTGCTGTTAAGCTGTTAATAAAGTTGAAGTTATTGGGTAAAACCATTGAGTTAACCATGAAAGTAAAATAAGCATTATGTGACGACTTAACCATTGTGCGCGAGCTATGATACTTGACATATATATCTGCAACAAGTAGAGAAACTTTATTTTACAAATTAATTAAAGGGCTAATACGCTTTGTAGCGCGACATAATCGGTGGTAGCAATTTAATTTACAGACTATTAGGGTGATGCGTGCGTAGCATATGTTATACTTTTGTTATTGAAATCAAAAATGAAAACACAAAGACAAGGATTTAGTATGAATAAGAAAATCACCAAAGCCGTTATTCCTGTGGCTGGCTTAGGTACCCGTATGTTACCTGCAACAAAGGCTATCCCTAAGGAGATGCTACCTATTGTTGATAAACCATTAATTCAATATATTGTTGACGAATGTGTTGCTGCAGGTATTAAAGAAATTGTTTTGGTAACTCATTCTTCTAAAAATGCCATTGAAAACCATTTTGACAAATCATTTGAGCTTGAAACCACATTAGAAAAACGTGTTAAACGCCAGTTGCTTGATGAAATTCAGGCTATTTGCCCTAAAGATGTGACTATACTACATGTTCGCCAAGGTGAAGCAAAGGGCTTGGGGCATGCGGTATTAAAAGCACGTCCTATTATTGGTAATGAACCCTTTGTTGTGGTGCTACCCGACGTTATTTTAGATAGCTCAACGGCTAATTTAAAAACTGAAAACCTAGCAGCAATGTTGGCTCGCTATAACGACGTGGGTGGGTATAGCCAAATAATGGTTGAACCTGTACCTATGGAAGAAGTCAGTAATTATGGTGTGGTTGACTGTGGCAATGTTGAGTTAACTCCAGGTGACTCTAAAGCGATGACAGCCATTGTTGAAAAGCCTGCAATAGATGAAGCACCGTCAAATTTAGCGGTAGTTGGCCGCTATGTATTGTCAGAAAAAATATGGGAGTTATTAAAATTAACCCCGCCGGGCGCAGGTGATGAAATACAATTGACCGATGCCATTGCTATGCTGATGGACAAAGAAACAGTGGAAGCTTTTCATATGACAGGTAAGTCTCATGATTGTGGCTCTAAGTTGGGCTATATGAAAGCGAATGTTGAATATGCCATGCGCCATGAAACATTAGGCGAAGAGTTTACACAGTATTTGAAAACCTTGTCACTATAATATGGGGTAGGGCGGTGAGTCATTCCGCCCATTAAACACCTTAATAAATAAAGCAATACACAGATAAAACAGTCAATTATTTAACAGTTGTTCACCAAACAGTAGATTACTCAATATGGAACTTTTTAATAAATCTATACAAGAAAAAGCAGCATTGGCTAAATGCCGGACTATTTTTTCATTGTTTGAACCAGCCGAAGAGGCAAACCATGCCAATAATAGAGCCGACTGTTTTTCTGTTAGTGCAGCTGGCCTTTACCTTGACTATGCCAAACAAAATATTAGCCAAACAGAGCTAGATGCCTTGATTGACTGGGCAAAAAACGAGGGCTTAACACAAAAAGTTCAGGCGATGTTTCGTGGCGATAAAATTAATAATACCGAGCAACGCGCTGTTTTGCATACGGTATTGCGAGCGCCTGAACAGGTTAAAAAACAAGTGTTAGCCACAGAAGCTACGCAAGTACAAGCAACAGAGCAGCGTATGGCAGCTATTGTTAATGATGTACAGCAAGGGAGAAAATTAAGTGCGACCGGTGAGAAGTTCACTGATGTCTTAGCCGTTGGTATTGGAGGCTCTTACTATGGCGTTAAAGTTGGTTTAAGCGCTTTGCAACCGTATCACTGTACAGGGTTAAAGGTGCATCTTGTTGCCAATGTTGACGGTAGCGCAATCACTGACAAACTGAATAGCCTTAAGGCTAGTACAACCCTAGTAGTGATAATTTCTAAAACCTTCACCACACAAGAAACGTTATTAAATGCTAAAACTATTAAGAGCTGGATGCGAGCGCAGCTGTGCGCTGAGTACGGTAACTTGCGCCCAGACAAGGCAGCGCGCATGGGGAGTGACGCCATTAAAAAACAATGGTTTGCTATTAGTAGCCATGTTGAAAAGGCAGTAAGCTTTGGTTTAAACGCTGACCATGTACTGCCAATGTGGGACTGGGTTGGTGGGCGGTTTTCTGTGTGGTCTGCTGTGGGTTTACCCCTTGCTCTAGCTATTGGTAACCAGCATTTTAATGCTTTTAAAGCGGGGGCTTATCAAATGGATAAGCACTTTCAACAAGCCGACTTTGCGGATAATATGCCTGTGCTAATGGCATTACTTGGGTTATGGAACCGTAATGGTTTAGGTTATGCTCATTTGGCTGTGCTGCCTTATAACCATGCCCTGAGGGCGTTGCCAGGTTATTTGCAACAAACCGATATGGAAAGCAATGGTAAATCAGTTTCCACACAGGGTAATGCACTTCACTGGCCTACTGCCCCAATTGTTTTTGGTCAAGAAGGTACAAACAGTCAACATGCTTTTATGCAGTTGATGCACCAAGGGGATGACATTATTCCCACCGACTTTATTGTTGCTTTACAAGGAAATAATAGCTTAGAGGAACACGATAAAATACTGGTCGCTAATTGTTTTGCACAAAGTGAAGCGTTAATGCAAGGTAAAAATATTGCACAAGTTACAGCAGAATTAGTGAATAAAGGCATGAGCAAAAGCGACAGTGCTTTGTTAGCGCCACATAAAACAATGCCAGGAAATACGCCCAGCAATACCTTGTTAATGACCCAACTAACGCCTCAAAACTTTGGCGCATTGCTAGCATTATATGAACATAAAATATTTGTACAAGGTACTTTGTGGCAGGTTAATTCGTATGATCAATGGGGGGTTGAATTAGGCAAACAATTAAGTGAGCAAGTACTTACCTATATGGATGACCAGGCTACAGAGAGTAGCATGTCGTCATCAAGTCTTAAGTTAATAGCGCAGTGGGGTAAGGTGGCTAAAAATAAAGACAGGAGCGGGTAAAATAATTAGTAAAGTATCTTGCTTTAAATCAATATTAGGTCCTTTTTAATTAGCAGCATTTAAGGTAGAGTATGCTCGGTTAAACGTTGATAGAACCTTCTACATTTTTTATAATTCACTTAGGCTGATATAAGCATAGGCTGATAGCAGTACATAGGCACGAAATTTTATATGAATATTTTAGTTGTTGATGATAAAAAAAATGTGCGAGAGCATGTTAGTAAACTATTAACACCCATGGGGTATACCGTTAGTACGGCAGTCAACGGTTTAGATGGCTTTGAAAAAGCACAAAAAGAGAATTTTGATCTTTATATTGTTGATCATTTAATGCCATTAATGAATGGTGCTACCTTGGCTAAAAACCTCACTCAAACACCTTTTTGCGCGCAAACACCTATTTTGTTTATGACCACGCAAAGTAAAGAGTGCGTAGAAAGCTTGCCGGAATATACCTTGTTCAACGACATAATTACTAAGCCGTTAAACGAAGAGAAGTTTATAGCAACAGTCGCGCGAATCACTAATCATGCTTTAGCAAAAGTCGCGTTATAAACGATAACACTACTATAAATTTTGCTTAAATTGTTTTATTCTTTGTCCTTGTTAAATTTCAATGGTAATAAGAACAGTAATGACTGAACAACAATTAGCACAACTTAAAGGCGCTATAAAAGCCATTCCTGACTATCCGGTAGAAGGCGTTCTATTTCGCGATGTCACGAGTCTACTTGAAGACGCAAAAACCTTTGCATTAACGATTGAGTTACTCGCAAATAAATATAAAAACCAAGGTTTCACTAAAATTGTAGGTACGGAAGCACGCGGCTTTTTATTTGGTGCCCCATTAGCGTTAGCCTTGGATATTGGTTTTATTCCCGTGCGCAAACCAGGCAAACTGCCAAGACAAACTTACGCACAAGCATATCAACTTGAGTATGGTGAAGACGTATTAGAAATTCACCGAGACGCCTTAAGTGCCAATGACAAAGTATTAATTATTGATGACTTACTCGCCACTGGCGGTACCATTGAAGCAACAACTAAATTAATACGCCGTATTGGCGCACAAGTTGACGATGCCGGTTTTGTTATTTCTTTACCTGACTTAGGCGGCGAAAAACGGCTAGAAGCCTCAGGTTTAAAACCTTTTTCACTGGTGCAATATGCGGGTGAGTAAATAATGAGCTATCAAGTTTTAGCAAGAAAATGGCGTCCTAAATGCTTTGAAGAGCTTGTTGGGCAGGCACATGTTGTTACTGTACTGGTTAATGCCTTGGCGCAACAACGTTTACACCATGCGTATTTATTTACGGGAACCCGTGGTGTGGGTAAAACAACCATTGCCAGAATTTTTGCTAAAAGCTTAAACTGTGAAACCGGTATTACCGCAACGCCCTGTGGACAATGTGATACTTGTTTAGAGATTGATCAAGGGCGCTTTGTTGATTTACTTGAAATAGATGCAGCTTCTAAAACTAAAGTAGACGATACCCGTGAGGTGCTTGACAATGTGCAATATGCCCCCACCCGTGGGCGGTATAAAGTTTACCTTATTGATGAAGTACACATGCTGTCGCGCCACAGTTTTAACGCCTTATTGAAAACCCTAGAAGAGCCGCCTGAACATGTAAAATTTATTTTAGCGACCACAGATCCACAAAAATTGCCGGTTACTGTGTTGTCGCGTTGTTTACAGTTCCATTTAAAGGCGCTCACTGTTACGCAAATAGAAAGTAAACTAACAGACATATTAGGCCATGAAGCCGTCACTCATGATAAGGGGGCTTTAACACTCCTTGCTAAAGCGGCTCGTGGTAGTATGCGTGACTCGTTAAGTTTAACAGACCAAGCAATTGCGCAAGGCCAAGGTAATATTACGCTTGCCAATATTCAGCAAATGTTGGGCGGGGTAGACCAAAACTGGGTCTATAAAATTGTTATTGCCTTATTAAAGCAAGACGGTGCGAGTTTAATGGCGCTCAGCCAAGAAATAGCGAGCTATGCCCCAAGTTATAGTCGCTTATATGCCGAGCTGATACAGTTATTTCATCAAATTGCGCTAGTACAACTGGTCGAGCAGCAATTTGATTTATCGCCAGAGCATGCACAGTTGTTGAAAAAGTTTAGCCAGGCATTAACCGCAGAAGATGTGCAGCTCTATTACCAAATATGTCTTAATGGCCGCAAAGATTTACCTTATGCGCCAGATGAACAAGCCGCCTTTGATATGACCTTGTTGCGACTGCTTGCTTTTAAACCGATGCAAAAAGAAGCTTTGCCAGAAGCAAATGCTAGCTCCCTTGAACAAACGGCTATAGCAGATAGACCCAATATCGCTCAGACAAATGATATTAATAATGAGTATACTGCAGCGCAACCAGTAGATGACCAAGCGTTAGCGCAACAAATGCAAGACATAGAACAACAAGCGGTAGAACAACACGTTGTGTTGCCGACTACGCCAGAGCCAGTGCATCAGCCTGTATTAGCGCAAGCGGCTGCAACGTCAGCGCCTGCTGATATTATACCCAACACTGTTAGTGAGCCGCCAATTCCGTCTGCGACAAACTTAGCAGCAGAGACTTTGACAACAGAAAGTTTAGCGCCAGACGTGCCAACCGTTGAAACCGCAACCACACAGTTACAAACGCCAAGTGAGCCTGCTACGTTTAATAGCCCAATTAGCTCAGTGATCGCGACAAGAAATATGCTGCGTAGTCGCAAAAAACAATTGGAGCAGCAAGGAAAAAAGTCTGATGGCGCCCTAGCGCGTCAAGTTAAGGAAACTAGGCAAACCGGGGTAAATACTGACACGCTACAGCGCAATACTGTCGAGGAAAGCAAAGGGGGAGCTAATAGCAGTGCTGGTATGGAGGCAACTGCCGCTGAGAGCATCAGTGCGGACGATGTCAGTACAGCACCAAGCGTGGATAATACGGCAGTACTGACTAAACCTGAACAGCCTTATCAAGCAGACGCTATTGATCCTGCTATTATTCGTAAAGCGAACCAAGTTGACCAATGGGCACATATGATTGACTCAATGGAGCTCACTGCACGCTTAAGGCAGTTAGCGATTCATGCAACCATTGATGAAAACTCAACCGACAACACGTTAATTCTCAGTTTAAACCAAGCAACTAAACACTTGTACACTGAGGTAGCACAACAACAGTTACAACAGAGTATTAGCCAGTTTTTAGCCCGGGAAGTGCAAGTTGTTATTAACATAGTAGCGCAAACGGTTGCTGACCCTTATCAAATTCAGTCAGACATAAACGATAAACGTTATGTTTATGCCAAACAATTATTAATAAAAGATGACATAGTACAAAGCTTAGTGCACACATTTCAAGCAACCTTAGACGAAGATAGCATTGTGGCAATTTAGTGCTAGTGCGATATTTTTTATTGCTAACACTTTTATAATTTATATTTGACACCATATTAAGAAATAAGACTAATGTAAAACAATTTATTGGAGAGTAAAATGATGAAAGGCGGCATGGGCAACTTAATGAAGCAAGCCCAACAAATGCAAGAGAAGATGCAAAAGGCGCAAGCAGAATTAGCAAATATGGAAGTGGTTGGTGAGTCTGGTGCAGGCATGGTGAAAGTGACGATGACAGGTAGCCACAATGTACGTAAAGTTGAGCTAGATGATAGCTTGATGGAAGATGATAAGGACATGATAGAAGATTTACTTGCCGCTGCGGTCAATGACGCGGTACGCCGTGTAGAAGAGCAAAATAAAGAAAAAATGGGCGCATTAACAGGCGGTATGCAGTTACCCCCAGGGATGAAAATGCCATTTTAGTGTTTTTTATCTAACTAAAACAGTTATTTAGTTTCAATGATTTTTAAATGGGTCGACTTTGGGTCACATTGTCCAAGTTTTCTAGCAATTTGATTTAGATGATCAGGTCTGAGGCTAGCGATCCATTTTACAACACACGCTTAACACTTCACCCTCAACACTTCACCCTTAACACTTCACCCTTAACACTTCACCCTTAACACTTCACCCTTAACACTTCACGCTTATACACTTCACCCTTAACACTTCACGCTTATACACTTCACGTTTATACACTTCACGTTTATACACTTCACGTTTATACACTTCACGTTTATACACTTCACCCTTAGTACGAAACTCTTAGTATAGCTTCCTAACTATCAAGAGTGTTTTTTGAGGGATAATTGTACAAGGTAAATTCATCGTTTGGGCTAGTATTGGTATATTTTTCTTATTTTTCACTGGTTTACAAAGTGGACTTACCTGGTTTGTTTTTGGTAAGTGAAAATAAATCACTATTGGTAATAATACCTTGTTGACAATTTTCTTTTTGTTGGTTAGTTTAATATTGTTTATAAAGTAAGATTAAAACATTACAGATTACATTCTAAACATTACAAAATTACGACATTAAAGAATAAAACCATAAAGTGGGGAAATATGAAAAACGTAATGACAACTCAAAAAACAAAGCTAGCATCTACGGTGCAGCAATTATTTTCAACTAAAAACATTCGCAATAATTTATCGGTTGCGTGCTTAGGTTTGGCCTTACCATTTGCGGCAGTAGCAGCAGAAGAGCCAACAGCAAATACCGCTGCACAAGATGAAGAAATTGAAGTTATTGCCGTAACAGGTATGCGAGGTTCATTAACTAGCGCTCTAGCAGAAAAACGCGATACAGATAACTTAACAGAAATTATCAACGCGATTGACATTGGTAAACTGCCAGACCAAAACTTAGCAGAAGTACTTGAAAATGTAACGGGTATTCAAATCACCCGTACAGCTGGTGTAGGTACTGGCGTACAAATTCGTGGTAGTAATGCTAACCGAGTTGAAATCAACGGTGCTTCTACAGTAGGTACTGGTGGTGGCCGTACGGGCATGAAGTTTGAAGATTTATCTGCCGCAATTATTGCGGGTGTTGAAATCACCAAATCACCGGAAGCGAAAACAACAGAAGGTTCTATTGGTGGTACGGTAAACTTGCGTACTATTCGTCCATTAGAGTTATCAGAAACATTAGGCTCACTTCGTGTACAAGGTGAAGACAGTAGTCTTACTACGGATGGGGTACAGCCTCGTTTTTCAGGCGCCTATGGTGATAATTGGGAACTTAATTCAGGTGGCAAAGTCGGTTTTGTTATCAGTGGTAGCTACTCTAGACAAGAAGCAACATCTTTTCGTCCACGTGTTGACCGTGATGGCAGCTTGGTTGAGAATAAGAATGCTGACGTAATAAGAAGTGGTGAATTAGAAAATCAAGCCGAAGACAGACCAATCGCTCAAGAATTCGACTTTCTTGGTATTCAATTCTTAAACCAAGAATTAGAAAACTTTGAATATGAAACAAAAAATATTGCCACTACGTTTGAATACGCACCCAATGCAGATATGAAGTTTTTCGTTGATGCGATAATAACAAACCAAGAACAACGTCAAGACAGTACACGTGTTCAAGCATCTGGTGTTGCGAGCCCGCTAAATTATAATTTACCTGACTCATTCCAAACAATTAACTTTGGCTCTCTTAATGGCCAAAACCTAGGTAGCATTCAAGCGGCTCAAACAGGTACCATTCAACCCTTTTTTGACGTAAAAGACTCAGATCCAAACTTACGTTTTAACAGTGATACTGGTGCACGTGTTACTGATTCTGAAGTTTATCGATTTGGTGGCGAATGGCAGGGTGATAACTTATTTGTCAGTGCTGAAATCTCACATGCTAAATCTAAAACGAGAACACCGTCATTTAACTCTCAGTTGAACTTTATCAACCCAAACACACCGCTGTCTGATTTAGATGAAAATGGTAATATTACCAGCTCTACAGATAACGATAATGCTGTACCTTTTATTTATGACTTAACAGGTAAATCATTAACTTTTGGTATTGATTTTGATTCACCTTACGCACCAAGTATTGCCGACCTCCACAACCCTGAAAATGTTGTGTTAGATCAGGTTGATATTTCTCAAAGTTCAAGTGAAAACTCAGATACAGCATTCCGTGTTGATACTACTTACTTTATTGATGACAATATCATTACCTCAGTAGATGTGGGTTACCGTTATAATAAAACTAAACATGCTGCTTTAACTATTTCTGACCGTATTGGTGGCTTTAGTAAAATGATTGATAGCCCCAATGGTACGTTATTTGAAGAGCTTCTTGTTGACGGCCCTAGCCATTTTGGCAGTGCTGATGGTCGTGAACTAGCGATGCGTAACTTTCTTATTATTGACCCAGAACGTTCATTTGATGATCCAGATGGCATCATTGACATTTTATCAAAAGCAATGATTGATAATGCTGCGATAACGGGTGGCTCACCAAGCCTTCCTGATTTAACCCCAGGTGACACTGCTGCCTTTAACATTGAAGAAGAAACACACGCATTATATGCGCAAGCAAACTTTGAATATGAAATGGTTCGTGGTAATTTCGGTGTGCGTCACTTAACGTCTGATATTGCTTCAACAGGTAATACTGTAAGTAATGGTATTGTTACACCTGTAACAACAACAGCTGATTACAGCTATACCTTACCGCGTGTAAACATTGTTGCAGATGTTACCGATGATGTTGTTTTACGTTTGGGTTGGGGTAAAGATATATTACGCCCTGATTTTGGTGATTTAAATACATCTGTGTCATATGGTACAAATGAAAACCAAGCGTTAGAGCTTGGTAATGCAGGCTTAGAACCAGAAGAAGTGACTTCTTTTGACTTATCAGCTGAATGGTATTTTGCTGAAGCAGCAGTCGTTAGTATTGGTTACTTCCAAAAAGACCGCACTAACTTATTTGTCACCTCTTTAGACAGTGCAACATTAGATGCTAATGGTTTACGTGATGATAACCCAAGTTGTTCAGGTGGTGGTATCTGGAATCCAGCAGTACAGCCAAACACTTTAGGTGACCCTAATACCGAAGGTTTATGTGTCGACCGTCAATCTAAATTTAATGACGCTGCGACAGTGACACAATCTGGTATAGAAATGGCTTTCCAGTATGACTTGTCTAGTTTTGAAGATGAGTTAGGTTGGGCGTCAGGTTTTGGTGTTTTAGCGAACTATACCATTCAAGACTATAAAGGTGGCTCTGCTACTTATACATCAGCAACTCGTGGTACTGATATATTTAATGCTATCAATGGTATTTATGACGACAGCAAGTTTGTTACTGTAAGCACCAACCAAGGTCTACTTGATTTCTCTGAAAACGCGTATAACTTTGCCATTTACTATGAGAAGCATGGTCTTTCTGCTCGATTCCGTTACACATGGCGTGAAGCGTACCGTACAGAAGATACTGCGGCGGGTGCAAGCCTTAACTCTACATTAGGTTTCCCTGTTGTTACCGATGACAGAGGCCAACTTAATGCGAGTATAAGTTATGACATCAACGACGACTTTAATATTGGGGTTGAAGCAGTGAACTTAACTGAATCAGATATTACTCAATATTGTGTGAACAAAGGTGCTATGGTGTGTGCTCAAGGTATAACAGACCGTCGTATTACTTTTGGTGCTAGCTACCGCTTCTAGGCGATAATAGCTTAACCTTAACCCGAGTGTTGCTAGTGTTTATGGTAAAGTGCTCGTGCTTTACCAGATAAGTATTAGCACTTCAAACGTTAAAAAATATAACGCAGTATTTGGCTTAAGTTAAATACTGCGTTTTTTATTAATAACTTTATTGCGCATTTGGTGTTGTTAGTTGACTCAATTGACTTACCTTTAGTTATTACCAAAATACTATTATTGGTTGACATAGTGGTCACCCTTCGTTAGGATGGTTTTGTTCTGGCAAAGTTAGTATTTAGATTTAGAGTAAGTTGGTGTTTAGTGCAAACATAACTAAAGGCTTTGCAACTAACATTGGTTTATACCGTTAATTAATTTGGTACTTATATCAAGTATTAATCTGAGCCTTAGATGAATGATCTAATACTCAGAGAAACATAAAATATATTTAGGAGTTAGACATGACAAAACCTATTATTGGTTTCATCGGCCTTGGCCTTATGGGCGGCAACATGGTTGAAAATTTACAAAAACGTGGTTTTCAAGTAAACGTAATGGATCTTAGCCAAGATGCAGTTGACGCTGTACTGGCTCGTGGTAACGCTACTCAGTTTACCTCGGCTAAAGAATTAGCAGCAGCAAGTGACATTGTTGAGTTTTGTCTTACAACTTCTGTTGTTGTTGAGAAAATTGTTTTTGGTGAAGACGGTGTTTTAGCAGGTATTAAAGAAGGTTCAACCTTGATTGACTTTGGTACGTCAATTCCAGCTTCAACCATTAAAATTGGTGCAGCACTTGCTGAAAAAGGTGTAGGCATGATCGATGCGCCATTAGGCCGTACGCCTGCACACGCTAAAGATGGTTTGTTAAACATTATGGCAGCTGGTGATATTGACACTTTCAATAAAGTTAAACCTTTATTAGAAGAGCAAGGCGAAAACGTATTTCACCTGGGTAAATTAGGTGCTGGTCATACAACCAAGTTAATTAATAACTTTATTGGCATGACGACGGTTACAGCCATGTCTCAAGCTTTTGCTATCGCTAAAGCAGCCGGTGTTGATGGTCAACAATTGTTTGACATTATGTCTGCAGGTCCGTCTAACTCACCATTTATGCAGTTCACTAAGTTCTATGCGGTAGATGGCGAAGAAAAATTAGGTTTTTCAGTGGCTAATGCTAATAAAGACTTAGGTTACTTTAACCAAATGGTTGCAGACTTAGGTAGTGAGTCTTTAATTGCTCAAGGCACTTCTGCTAACTTGCAAGCTGCAGTTGATGCAGGTCTTGGACAAAATGATGTTCCTGTAATCTTTGATTACTTTACTAAGTTAACGAAGTAGTTTGACTTAGTTTACCTGTATTATTCAGGTGAGTTATACATGTTTTTTTGATGGGATTGGTCTTGCACTTCTCTCTTTGGCCTTTCATTTGAAAGGCCTTTTTTTTGTCGGTCGCTTTGCTTTCACTGACAGAGGTTTTATCAGAGCAGTCGTTGGTAAAAGTCGTTGGTGAAGTAGTACTCGGTTATTGTGCTGGGTGTAAAGGCGTGTGAAAAACCAACTGCTTTACACAAACAACCTCAAGGCAATTAGCTCAGGGTTACTGTAAGGGGGTATGTGGCGGTGATAACTGCAGTAAGTTGGGGTTAGGTGTGTGACTGTTTTAAGCGAGCAAGAAGCTACCAACCGTTACTTGTTGGTAGGTTTGCTAATGCATGAGTTTATGAGTTGGTGCTAGGGATTGAGTAAAGCCCGCGTTGTTCACTGTTTTTACGCTTTATTTCATCAAGTGCTCTTGTTTCAGCTGCATCGAATAAGGTATTAATAAGGCGGTTAAAGTGGCAGTGCATGGCTTGGCGAGCTTTTGTTGAATTACCTGATTTTAACGCATCGTAAATATTTTTATGCTCAGCCAATGTTTGCGCGTTGTCAGAGCTACACACACTATTGTAGTCTTCAATGATTTCAGGAGTAGAAGAGCGTAAATTCCATAAGTTTTTTACCGACAGTATCATGGCAGCATTACGTGTGCTGTTGGCTATAATGCTGTGGAACTCTTCATCTGCTTGCGCTGTATTATGGTTGTTTTCCATGTCGATCAGTGTTTTGTTGAGTAGCTCTAGCTCAGGTTCGGTTATTGTGGTTGCTGCAATAGCCGCAACTTCCCCTTCAATTAGTGCTCTTGCTTGCGTTACTTCAAACGCGTTAATGTTTTCAACAGCGTTTGCCGCGTTGGCTGATTCAAGAACATATACCCCTGAGCCGGTTTTTACTTCAATACGGCCTCTTACTTCAAGTGCAATAATCGCTTCTCTGATGGTGGGTCTGCTGACGTTAAATATTTCAGCAAGCTCTCTTTCGGGCGGTAATCGGTTGCCAACAGTATAAATGCCAGAGTCTATAGACGCTTCAATATTTTCGACAATGCGCCAAAACAACCTGCGGTTGGCCATAATACTTCCTTAACTATCTATCATTATTAAAAAGATTAATCTGTTAGGATATCATATATATTTATCAAGCTTTTGGCAAAAAAAATCAGCTTTTTTTTCATTTTATGCTGCTTTTTTATGTCATATTGGTATAAACAATTGATTAAGGAAGTGTAAATTATAATGAATAAGCTGGTATTACACCTGTTGTTTTGATTTTACTTATTGGTAATGTAGGTTGGTAATATAAAGTGGTTGACAAAAAGCACCTTTGTTCGTTATATTGAAATTTGCTACATATAAATAATTAATAGATCGTTTAACGCACCATATATAAAAACTAAAAACATGACATACAACATGACATATAATAGTAAGGGGAGAAAAAGGTGAAATTAAATAAAATTAGCTCGGCTCTCAAAGCCAGCAACAAAATTCACAACAGAGGGAAGGCGGCCTTGGTCACTTCTGCTTTTCTAGCACTACTTAGCGCACCTGCGTTGGCACAAGACGCACAAGAAGCTGAGCAAGATAACACAACGAGCACCATTGAGGTTAAAAATAAAGAAGGTGACATAGAAGTTATTCAAGTCACAGGAATGCGCGGTACAATGACACGTTCATTGAGCGAGAAAAAACACAATACAGCTATCGTAGATGCGATTGCTGCTGCTGATTTTGGTGATTTACCAGGCCTTTCATTATCGGATGTTATTGAAAACATCTCAGGTGCATCAGGCCACAGACTAAAAGGTAGTCAAAACGAAATATCTATTCGTGGTTTAGGCTCTTATTGGGGTTATTCAACATTTAATGGCCGTACTATTACTAATGCTGGTTCTGGTCGTGCAGTTAACTTTAAAAAATTCCCGTCTAACTTAGTTGATAAAGTAACAATTTATAAATCTCAGCAAGCGAACTTAGTTGAAGGTGGTACCTCTGGTACTATCGATGTTGGTTCACTTCGTGCGGTTGATTACGGTAAGAGTAAAACCACAGTAGAAATACAAGGTGATTACAATGATTACTACACCGAAGCTGATAATCAGTCTGCTTGGGGGAATAAGTTTACCATTTCAACGGTACAAAGTTTTGAAACAGATTCTTTTGGTGATATGGGCTTTAGCTTAGGTTATGTACAAAGTAGCTCAGCTAACCCAGAAGAAAACTATGGTACCAGCTCTACCTTAGCTGCCTGTAGTTTTAGAGCGGCTGATGGTTCTCCTTTAATTACTAATAATGGTGACAATGAACGTTGTGGTGACCGCGACCTTGATGGCAATGGTATGCCTGACAATGACTCAATGGTAAGTCCTGGTCGCTCGGCTGACTTAGTAACATTAGGACCAAATGCTGACGCAGATAGATTTGGTGTTAATGGCGCTGATCATTTAGCCAAATTTGATCCTGACTCAATTTTCTTTGTACCAGATGACTCTTACTGGCGTACAGGAACAGATAAAGACGAACGTCAAAACGTTGTTGGTACATTTCAGTGGGTGCCTAACGATAAGTGGGACATTAACTTTGATTATGCCTACTCACATTTAGAGTATACCGAAGACCGTATGGAATTGGCACAAGAGCGTGCTAAGAATATGAATGCGGATGCCTTGATTATTGATGATTACGGTAATTTACTTTATGAAGAAGGCGAAGGTAAATTAACCTTGCAAGGTGAAAACCGTAACCAAGTTGACGAATATAACGGCTATGGTTTAAATATTGAATTTAGACCTAATGACAACTTAAGTGTTGCTATGGATGCGTCTTATTCTAAGTCTTACCGATACCGTTTACGTCATCGCGCCAAATTCCGTCATGAATCAACAACAGCCTACTCGTTAGATTCACGAGGTACAGTGCCTAAACTATACTTAGGTGATAGCGAACAAATTGAAAACGCTAACTTCTTCTATAAAAATGAAGGTGGCGAATTAGTTGAAAACAGTGCCTATGCTGGTGCGGCGTTTGATGTTAGTGACATGGCTAGCTTTGTCGCTAGTGATGGCGGTGCATATTTAGAGTATGGCCGTGAACATGATAAGCGTGAAGACGACATTTGGGCGGTTGCATTCGATGGCCAGTATGTATTTGATGACTATAAAGTGGTGACTTCTATAGATTTTGGTGTGCGTTATTCAAGCCAGCATTTATATGATTACTCAGGCATTCAAACAGCATTACATGTTGATGATGGCACGCGTCGTCCTATTGACTACAACTGGAACTCAGATGACCATATTTTCAGAAATGGTGTAAATAATGATTCTGCAGGTGACGACTGGTCAAGAAATGATATTGAAGGGCATGCTGAAGCAACGGCAAGAGCGCAAGCTTGTGGTGACAATGGCCATAGTTTAGAAGGCTTCTTGGGTAGCGAAGGTGGTGCTGCTGATGCAGGGAACTTCTTAACATTTGACTCAAAATGTATAATTGGTGCTTACTTAGGTCAAGTAGGGTATGACACTCCAGAAGGTAATAACCCTGATGTAGGTTTTTATGATATAGGTGAAAACCCAGATCAACGTGATGGCCAGCTAGTTGATGTAGAAGAGAATGTTACTGCATTATATGCAATGGCAAATATCTATACTGATGTTGCCGGGATACCGGTTACGGGTAATGTTGGTTTACGTTTTGTAAGAACAGAAACAGACTCAAAGTCTTGGGGTGAAAAGCCAATTTTGACTCAGTCGTTTACGATAGATAACCCAGACACACCTGATATAGATGAAGGTGGTGTTGAACAATGGGGTTACTCTTTTGAAACAGCACAATTATACTTAGATGACTCATACGATGAATGGTTACCAAGCTTAAACCTTACTTTTCATTTAAATGATGAATGGTTGCTAAGAACAGCAGCTTATCGTTCACTGTCGCGTTTTTCTTTAAATGCGATGTCTGCAGGACAAACGATTACAGACTGTAATAAAGCTGATACCAGCGAAAGTGCTCAATGTGGTAGTTACGATGTTCAATTAGCTAGTGCAACTGCACAAGGTAATATGATGAATCCATATACGGCAAATAACTTTGATTTATCAATAGAATGGTACCCGAGTTTAGATATGGCAGTGACTTTAGGTGGTTACTGGAAAAACTTTACGGGTGGTACTGAACTAGTGATAGAAGATCGTGTGCCTATGGTTACAAAAGTATTAGCTGACGGTACAGTAAGTGAAGAACCGTACTCTCACGCTATTCCTTATACGGCAAACCAAGTAGCTGATGATGAATCAACAATTAAAGGCTTTGAATTAACTTTCCAAAAGCATTTCTCTGAATTACCAGGCGTTTTAGGTGGTCTTGGTATTAAAGGTGCTTGGAACCATGCAATTTCAGACTTTAATACGATTGAACCGGCAAACTGGGGTATTAGCCCAGATGCTAATTTATTTGGTTTTTCTAAAAATGTTGCTTCAGGCTCTATTTACTGGGAAGGTGATAAACTATCAATGCGTTTAATGTATAAATATCGCTCTCGTTACTTCCAACCTAACAACCTACCTTTCCCGCATAAAGGTCACCGTTGGGTAGAAGACAGTGATTACCTTGACGCAGCTGTTAAGTATAAAATTAGCAAAAATGTTTCAGTATCATTAAAAGCACTTAACTTATTAGAAGAAGCGCAAGTGATGACACGCGGACCTGGAACCGTAACTGATTACTCTTATTCAGGACGTAAATTGTTTTTTGGTATAAAAGCAAGTTTCTAAACTGAAGTAATGTATAGTCTAGTGGTACCTAACTAAACTATACATGTCCTTAAGTGGTGAAAAAACAAGAAAACAAGTAGAAAAGGAGTTCTCTTTTATTAGGTTAATTGAGAACTCTATGTGTTTTAGGTGGGCTGGTTTGTACAGTGGTCAAGTTGTTGGCTATTAATTATCTCAAGCTTATTTAAATTTAAACAATTATTTATCCAGGCATTTAGTTTAAACATTATAGTATTTTAGGAGCACGTTATGAGTAAAGGTGAAGTTTTTACATTGGGTAGTGAAGCAGAAATTGAAGACCTTGGTGGCGGTTTGAAACGTCAAATGCTAGGGTACAACCATGAACTTATGGCAGTTAAAATTTGGTTTGATAAAGGCGCCGTTGGTTATAATCACGCCCACAGACACTCACAAGTTACTTATATTGTTGAAGGTGAATTCCACTTCAATATTGGTGGAGTTACCAAAGTATTAAAGGCTGGCGATAGTTGCTTTATGTCACCGTATGATGACCATGGTGCAACCTCGCCTACTGGCGGTATTTTAATTGATACCTTTAGTCCTCCTCGAGAAGATTTTTTACCACCAGGTACGCTAGATAACCTAGATCTTGAAAAACTTAACAGCAAGCCGCCAGGAGTAAAATAATGCAATTAAAAGGATTACGTTGGTGGGTTATTGCGTTAATCGCAATAGCTACAGTTATTAACTACATTGACCGTTCAGCGCTTAGCGTTTTATGGCCGGATATTGTAGAAGAGTTGTTTCCTAATGAAACGGCATTAGAGCGTAAGCAAATTTATGCGAATATCTCTATTGTATTTATTTTATCTTATGCTTTTGGTCAAGCGATTTTTGGTCGTATATTTGACTGGGTCGGTACCCGTTTAGGTTTTGTACTTTCTATTGGTATTTGGTCGCTTGCAACCGCCGCACACGCATTTGCTCAGGGCGTACTTAGCTTCAGTATTTTCCGTGCAATATTGGGGGTTTCTGAAGCTGGTAACTGGCCAGGAGCTGCAAAAAGTAATGCGGATTGGTTTCCAACCAGAGAGCGTGCTTTAGCACAAGGTATTTTTAACTCAGGTGCTGCTATTGGTGGTATTATTGCAATTCCATTAATTGCCTACCTAACTGTCTTCTTTAGTTGGCAAATGGTGTTTGTTGTTATTGGTTTGGTTGGTTTGTTATGGCTAATTCCATGGATAGTTTTAGTTAAAGCACCACCAGGTAAACACCCTTGGATTACACCAGAAGAGCGTGAGTATATTTTATCAGGGCAAAAAACGGCTGAAGTAGAAGATGACACCGATGAAAATGAATATAACCCGTCGACTGCTGAAATTCTTAAACGTAAGCAAAGTTGGGGAGTAATTATTGCTTCTGCAGCAATTGACCCAATTTGGTGGTTATTTGTTTTCTGGATTCCCATTTATTTGAACGAAGTGTATCAAATGGATGTACAATCTATTGGTATTTATGGCTGGGTACCTTATGTAGGCGCCATGTTTGGTGCTTGGTTTGGTGGTTTGCTTGCACAAAACCGGTTAAAAGCTGGTTGGAACGTTGATAAAACACGTAAACTAACGATTACGTTAGGCTGTTTAATTATGCTACCAGCCTTATTAGCAATGGCGAATCCGGGTGGCCCTACAGCAGCAGTATTAATTATGGCTGTTATTTTATTTGGGTTCCAAACTGCCATTGGTAATGTACAAACATTACCGAGTGATTTATTTGGCAAAAAAGCCGTTGGTACCTTATCAGGCTTGTCAGGTATGGCAGCTAAATTAGGTGCTTTAGGCTTAACTGCGTTAGTGCCTGTTTTAACGGCAGGTGGTAATTACGCCCCCGCCTTTATTATTGGTGCATCGTTAGCTATAACTGCCATATTGTCAGTGTGGATTCTTATCCCAAAAGTTGAACCATTAAAGTCGAAGAACTAGGCGCTTATAAACCTGAGCTTAGGACACTGAGCTCAGGTTTGCTAAGTTAGCGCTAATTAGCTTAATTTTTAATTATAAGTAAACCGATAACATGTTAAGCTGTAGTCGGTAAATGATAGTTAACGTAATTTCGTTAGATATAATAAGGTTTGTAGATGAAAAACATTTTTCTATTCGGTGAATGCATGATTGAGTTGATGACGGCTTCACAAGATAAGTTGTCAAAAACACTGAAGCAGTCCTTCGCTGGTGATGTTTTTAACACAGCTGTTTATTTAAAGCGTACTTTTTCAGACATAAAAGTGCATTTAGTGACTGCTGTGGGTAAGGATAATTTTAGCCAAGACATGGTGCAATACTTTGAAAATGAAAATATTGGCACTGATTTGGTCTTTAAATCAGACAATAAAATACCGGGTTTATACTCTATTCAACTGGATGATGTAGGTGAGCGCAGTTTCACTTATTGGCGTAATGACTCAGCAGCACGGCAAGTAATGCAACATATTGACGAAAGTGCTATTGCGACCTTGTCTCAAGGTGATATGTTTTTCTTTTCAGGAATTTCTTTAGCGGTGATAGCACCAGAAGACCGTGCAAACTTTTGGAGTATGGTAGAAAAATTGCAGTCTGCTGGCGTTAGTATCGTTTTTGACCCAAACTATCGTGCACGAATGTGGGAAACCCCAGCGCAAGCAAAAGCACAATTTGAGCAAGCTTTTAGCTACGCAGACACACTTTTACCAGGTGTTGATGACTTTGAGCAACTCTATGGTTTAACAACATCGCAACAAGTGTATGACTTTTGCCAGCCCTATCAGTGCAAAGAGTTAATTATTAAAAATGGTGAGGCGGGTATTTTCTGTTATCTTGATGATACCGCTCATGAGTTTCCTATCACACCGGTAGAGAAGGTGGTTGACACTACCTCTGCTGGTGATTCATTTAATGGTGTTTACCTTGGTGCGAGAGCAAATGGCTTATCGCTTACTGAGGCAGTGGCATTAGCGTCTAAGTCAGCAGCTTTTGTTATTCAACACCATGGTGCTATTGTTGAGCCAGGTGCTTACCAAACCTTTATTAAAGAGCTAGTTAACTAACCCAGTTAACCGCTAGGCAACAATATTGACTTTACAAAGGCTAAAATCATTTGATTTTAGCCTTTGTTTTTATGTACCGTAACCAACCAGAACTCACTCAGGTTACCTTAGTCTTTATACCCCCAAGGAGCGGCAGGTGGTGTAATTGGCTTAGTTAAATCAAAATCAACCCTAAACTCTCTACCTGATCTTATAAGTCTGTAGGTAAATTGCGTTGGAGAAATAAACATTTGCCAAGTATTTCCAACGGATTGCGCGATACCTTGTTGAACAAACAGCTCTTTAGAGTATTGGTCGGCCGGAAACGATTGTACACTAGGCCAACCAGCATCGACTGTATGCCCACCGTACATGGTTGAAGCATCATATGTACCGTCGTTAAGGCGATGATCATGCTTGAGTGATAAACCTGATCCTGTTTTAGTAATTAGCCATGTTCTTGAGGCATCCTCCCCAACATGAAAAGGTATTTGCAGCTGTGAATCAGTACATTTACGCACATGCATCACTAATTTTTTATTAGCAAAACTGTCACTGTTTGAATTATCTTCAGTGACTTCACCGGCAAAAGCTTTGCCACACAATTGTTTAATATTGTTAAAATACTCGTTGTGTGACTTTATTGAAACCAGTGGCGCCTCCATTATGGTGGTTGAAACATTTTTTGCCACAACCCCTTGGTGTACAAGTACGCAAGATAACCCCGTAAATAAGGCTAATGTACTTTTCTTTAGCAACATAGACAGACCTAAAAAATTAAATAATGAATAGCTGCACTATAGTCAATCCCAGAGTGAACAGCAACTTTCTTATCTTGTGCTATAGCATAGACTCAGGAATGCTAGCGACTATTGAAATTACACGTTGTCGTACCTATATCATACTATTGAACCACCTACTTAAGAGCATTATGTTGTCTTATTTTTTCCCTATTGTTATTGGTGTTTTGCTTATCGGTTATTCAGCGGGTAAGCCTTACTGGCGTGCTTACCAACGCAAAAAAATTGCTAGTAAGCCTTTTAAAAAAGCGTGGCGGCAAATTATTCAACAAAGAATGCCGTATTTTAGGCAAATGCCGGTAGACTTGCAGTTGCAGCTTAAACAACATATTCAGGTGTTTTTGGCAGAAAAAGACTTTGTTGGTTGTAACGGTGTCACTATCACTGATGAAATTAAAATAACCATTGCAGCACAAGCTTGTTTGTTGTTGCTTAATAGAAAAACAGACTTTTACCCGAAATTACACACTATATTGGTTTACCCACATGCCTTTGTTAAGCAGCAGCAAAGCCGTGCTAATGATGGGGTACACTTTACTCAAAAAATAGTACTGGCAGGTGAGTCGTGGGACTACGGTAAAGTGGTTTTATCTTGGCACGACACCTTGAAGGGGGCACAACACCCCAACGATGGACACAACGTGGTTATTCATGAATTCGCCCACCAGTTAGATCAGGAAAGTGGCCAAGCAAATGGTGCGCCTATTTTGGACAAAGGACAAAGTTATCAGGATTGGTCTACGGTTTTCTCTCGGCAATTTGAACGACTAAAACAACAAGCAAACGATGGGACTACAGCTTTGTTTGACTATTACGGTGCAACTAATCCCGCTGAGTTTTTTGCCGTAGCCAGTGAAGTGTTTTTCGAAAAGGCCGCACAGCTTCATTTTGAACACCCTCGACTGTATCAGCAACTAAAACAGTACTATCAGGTTGATCCTATTCACTGGTAAGGGCTATTATTAGCTAAGTAACCAACGAACTTAATGGAATTAAGGTATTTAAAACAATGATGAACACAGTCATAAAAACACTGGCGATAATCGTCACTATTTTAGTGTTATTAGTTGTGGCAGCGACACAGCTAATTTCAACGCAAGATATTTTTGATCAGATCAGTAATAAGGTAAAAGCATCGACAGGTCGCACCTTATCTGTTGACGGTGACAAAGCGTTAAGTTTCTTCCCTTCGCTATCGTTAGTGCTTAATGATGTTCGCTTTTCTAATATTGCTAATGGCTCAAAAGCTGACATGGCAATGGTTGAACAGGTTAATATTCATATCCCTTGGCTCACTATATTGTCGGGCGAACTCAAAGTCGATAAATTTGTGATTGTTAACCCTAATATCTTACTGGAAACCACAGCAAAGGGTGAGGTTAACTGGCAATTTTCAGTGGCTAAAAACAAGGCAAGTGAGGAAAGTGTTGAACCGAGCTCAGCGCAAGGCAGTGACACAGGCAAAAACTCAAAAGAACAGCCGAGTTTTACCTTACCGGAAAATTTTGACATTAGCCTCGGCCAAGTTGAAATTCAAGGTGGTACGTTAACCATCATCGACCATAAAGCTAAAACAAGACAAACGGTTGATGAACTGAATTTAGCTGTGTTACTACCGTCATTAAAAGAAACACTAAAAATCTCGGGTAGCGTGCGCTATATGGCAGAAGTGTTTACGCTAGAAACCAGTGTGACTACGCCTGAAAACGCAATTAATAACCAAGCGTTTAACGTTAATCTTGCGCTCACCTCAAACTTGATTAATGCAAATTATGAAGGCGAGATAAAAGCGCAAGGGCAAGATATTAGTGGTAAACTGTTAATAACCGGTGATTCAGTGAAACAATTGTTACAATGGCAGAATGTAGCACTTGAAGCGAAAGATGAGGCCTTTAATCAATTCTCATTAAGCACAAATATGCACTTTGCCAATAATAAGCTAACGTTAAATGCGTTGAACGCTCAGCTTGATAAACTCGCCTTTACGGGCACTTCAACCCTCACGTTATCAGATCCTTTGGCTGTACAAGCGGAGTTTGACTTAGGGACTTTAAACCTTAATCCGTATTTAGCGCAAACCAAGCAAGGAAGCACTGATGACCCCAGTGGTGCCCCCTTGGAATGGGATGACACTGAGCTAGACCTATCGGCTATCGCATTGCTAAATGCCGATATAACCGTCAAGTCAAGTGCGTTAATTGTACAAGAAATTAAATTAGGCAAAAGTCAGTTTTCGGTTAAAACAGCAGGTGGTGTTGCCACGGTTAAGTTACTTGATTTTCAGGGCTATGAAGGCCAAGGATCAGGCATTATTGAAGTGGCAGCCAATAAAAAACCTTATCAGGTCTCTACGCAATTTGAATTAGCAAAAATAAATGCAGAGCCTTTGCTAACTGATGCGATAGGTTTTGACAAACTGATGGGAAAAGGTCAGTTAGCTTGGCGCTTATCTACCCAAGGCCTTAGCCAAAAAGACTTTATTGAGCAACTCAATGGTGCGTTTAATTTTAGTTTTATTGATGGTGCAGTTAAAGGCGCTAACTTGGCGGCCATAGCCAAGAGTGCCAGCAATGTTATGTCTGGTAACTTATCTGAGGTAAGTTTAGACAGCGATTTTAGTCAGGCTACTAAAACAGACTTTGCAGCATTAACGGCAAGCTTTACCTTAACAAATGGTGTAGCAAGTACCCGAGATTTGTCGTTAACCAACCCTTTTATTCGTGTTTCAGGCGTTGGGGATATTGATTTGCCGGCGACAAACATTAACATGCAAGTAGTGACTGAAATGGTAGCCTCGCTAGAGGGACAAGCAGCATCAGAGGTTAAGTCAGGGATTAAAATTCCGGTTAAAATTTCAGGGCCTTTTGATAAAATAAAGGTACGTCCAGATATAAGCGCCTCGGCAAAGGAAAAGGCGAAAGAAAAAGTAAAAGACAAAGTGGCAGATAAGTTGAAAGGTTTTTTTGATAAATCCAAGCCTTAATGCCTGATACGTTTATTGTCAGTTTTTACACTTGCTGCTTAACGTGTGATGTTAGCGCTTTACGGTTGAGGTTCACGTGATGACGAAAGCTATTTTATACTATATTTATGATCCTATGTGTAGCTGGTGTTGGGGTTACCGCCCAACATGGGATATGCTTCAACCAATGCTGCCTGACAGTATCCAGGTTAACTATGTGGCTGGGGGATTAGCACCTGACACAAATGAGGTCATGTCAGCGCAACAACAAGCAATGATTAAAGCACATTGGCATACGATAGAAAAAAAACTAGGGACAAAGTTTAACTTTGATTTTTGGCATAATAATACGCCAAGGCGCTCGACTTATAACGCTTGCCGGGCAGTTATTGCCGCTAGCAAGCAAGGCTTTCAACAGCAGATGCTAGCAGCGATCCAGCAAGCTTATTACTTAGATGCCTTGAATCCTTCAGATGATGAGGTGCTACTTAGCTTAGCAGACAAACTGGCAACGAAAGATGCAAAACAGAACCAGAGGGTAAAGCAAACCTTTGACATATCACGTTTCACACGTGAATTTTATAGCCAAACAACGCAACAAACATTACTCGCGCAAATTCAGTTGGCGCGTGACTTAACAACCCAAGGTTTCCCTTCGCTTGTGCTTGAGTGCCAAGGACATAGGTACATGATTCCTGTGAACTATCAAAACGCTCAGGCAACGTTAACGGTTATTAATAATATAGTTGTTAAGAGTTAAGTGTTAAGGGGGAGTGCGGGGTTTCATCATTATTCTGTTAACATTTCACCGGCTAATTAAGCTTAAGTTTATTGGTTTTTGTTTTGCAGGTGAAAAAATAACCACTAAAATTCATTAATAGGTTTAGACTGCGCGCGTTCTCCTGTACAATGCGCCACTTTAACAGTCTGGCTTTATTATTTAAATAAGTAGGTTGGCAAGTCATAACACTTATTAACAATAAACCTCATAAGCACTCAACACCCACCAGCAATATTCAGGAATATCCTTTGATCACAACGTCTAACATTACAATGCAATTTGGCGCAGAGCCGTTATTTGAAAACATTTCGGCTAAATTTGGCAATGGCAATCGCTATGGTTTGATTGGCGCAAATGGCTGTGGTAAATCTACCTTTATGAAGATACTCAGTGGTGATTTAGTACCAAGCTCGGGTAATATTTCTGTTACTTCAGGTAATAAAGTGAGTACTTTAGGGCAAGATCAATTTGCCTTTGAAGAGCATAATGTTATCGACACAGTGATCATGGGTGATATGGCTTTATGGCAAGTTAAGCAAGAACGTGATGCTATTTATGCACAAGCAGAAATGAGTGAAGCTGATGGTATGCGCGCAGGCGAGTTAGAGAGTGAATTTGCAGAAATGGACGGTTACACTGCCGAAAGTCGTGCAGGTGAAATTCTCTTAGATGCGGGCATTGAAGAGTCATTTCACTTCGGCTCCATGCAGCAAGTTGCGCCAGGTTGGAAGTTGCGGGTATTACTTGCCCAAGCTTTGTTCGCCAACCCTGATATTTTACTACTTGATGAACCCACCAACAACTTAGATATTCACACCATTAGTTGGTTAGAAGGGGAATTAAACAAGCGTAAATGCACCATGATTATTATCTCACATGATCGGCATTTTCTTAACGCTGTTTGCACACACATGGCTGATATTGATTACGGTGAATTACGTATTTACCCAGGCAATTATGAGTTTTATTTGTCTCAGTCTGCACTATTACGTGAACAGTTATTGTCAGGTAATGAGAAAAAAGAAGCTGAGATTGCGGAGCTGCAAGATTTCGTCAACCGTTTTGGCGCAAACGCCTCAAAAGCAAAACAAGCGAGCTCTCGCGCTAAAAAAATGGATAAAATTAAATTAGATGATGTTAAAGCGTCAAGCCGTATTAGCCCTAAAATTGCTTTTGCGCCAGGTAAAAAAATGCACCGCCAAGCCCTAGAGCTTGAGAACTTAGGCCATGGTTTTGACGGCGAAATATTATTTGAACAGGGTGACTTACTCTTAGAAGCTGGCGCTAAACTTGCCGTTATTGGTGAGAATGGCGTCGGTAAAACCACATTTTTACGCTGCTTAATGAATCAGCTAGCGCATAATGAAGGGGTAGTTAAGTGGTCTGAAAATGCCTCAATAGGTTACTGCCCACAAGACAGTGGTGCATTTTTTGAGAACGACCTCACCTTAATGGACTGGATGTCACAGTGGCGTAGGCCTTGCCATAACGATTTAAGCGTTCGTGGTATGTTAGGGCGTATGTTATTTACTGACGACGACGCGAATAAAAAAGCGCGTAACTGTTCAGGTGGTGAAAAAAACCGTTTGTTATTTGGCATGTTAATGATGGCAGATATTAATGTCTTAATTATGGATGAGCCAACTAACCACATGGACATTGAAGCCATAGATGCATTAAATAACGCGTTAAAGGATTTTGAAGGCACCTTAATTTTTGTTAGTCATGACCGTGAGTTTGTTTCAAGCTTGGCAACACGTATTATTGATATTAAAGATAAAAAACTGGTGAGCTTTGATGGCTCATTAGATGAGTATCTTGACAATCAAATGAATCACCAGAAGGTTGCTTAAAGTTTGAAAACTCCCAAGCGTATTCAGCCACTTGTTGACGATGGCTTAGTCGATGAAGTACTGTGCCAATTAATGAGCGGTAAAGAAGCGACTGTTTTTATGGTTCGCTGTGGCGATGACATTCGCTGTGCTAAAGTATATAAAGAAGCCAATAAAAGAAGCTTTAAAAAAGCAGCGCAATACCAAGAAGGCAGAAAAAGCAGAAATAGTAGGCGCGCTAGAGCAATGGAGAAAGGCTCTAAGTATGGCCGCAACCAACAAGAGCAAGCATGGCAAAATGCAGAAGTAGATGCACTTTACACCGTGGCTGAAGCTGGCGTTAGAGTACCACAACCCTTTGGTTGTTTTGATGGTGTATTGCTGATGGAATTAATCACAGACGAAGCAGGAAACGTTGCTCCTCGACTAAACGACGTGGTTATGTCAGAAGAGCAGGCCATAGAAGATCACCAGTTAGTGATGCTTTACGTCTTGCGCATGTTATGTGCTGGGATTGTTCATGGTGATTTGTCAGAATTTAATGTACTTGTTGATGAATATGGCCCTGTTATTATTGACTTACCGCAAGCGGTAGACGCCTCTGCAAATAATAATGCCAAAGCCATGTTAATTCGTGATGTCGAAAATATGACTAATTATTATGGGCAGTTTGCGCCAACCTTGCTATTAAGTAAATATGCCCAGGAAATGTGGGCCTTATACGAAAGTGGCGAACTCACTTTCGACACTAAGTTAACAGGCTTATTTAAAGAAAGCACAACTGCTGTTGATGTTGACAATGTAATAGCAGAAATAAATGCGGCTTTTCTTGCAGAACAAGCCCGTTTACAGCGTATTGCAGATGCCAATGAAATTGAAGAATAATCAGATGATTAACTTTTTACCTGTATAAATAAAGCGCAAATTATAATTATTTTTACTGCAGTAAAAATAAGGTGAATACTTTACTCACTTTATGCTATAAAGGACGTAATGAATTTGATTTGCTGTACCATTATTAGAGAGGGAATATGAGAAGAACTTCATCAATTTTAAGAAAACACCGTGCCGGAGAGCGGGTATTTTTACCTAGTGACTCGCGCGACAATCAATATATCATAGCTGAAATACCACTGACTGATAATTTAATTGACTTAATTAGTGGCAAAATTGATGAAACGTTAGCGCAGCCGTATCAACGTTTTTATCAAACTTTGTCCCACAAAGTTTTTGAAGTGGTTGAAAAGCATGGTTTAACACACGTGAACTTTGTTGCTAATAATCGTTTAGTACGCGTAAGATATAGCGATGAACAAAGAGTTTTGCACACAGAGCAACAGTCTTATTTCTTTTATTGTCCACAACATAACAGCACTTTTAAAGGCTACTATGACGGCGCTGTACGTGTACGTAAAATAAAAATACTATTTTTAGCAACAGGTGAAGAACTCAGAATTAATGCAGGCAAATTCCATAATGCGGTTCGCAAAGCGGTTGAAGAAATTTCATCTATCATTGGTTTAGCTAAAGGTGAAATTAAGTTACGCGACCACCAGCATTTAACCTTTGACGTTTTTGCCAAAGAAAAGGGCGGTAGTAACTCGCTTGCTCATACCTTTAGAGAAATTGCTGAGCGTTATGACAGCCAAAACGAAAGTATTGACGATGATCACACCTCGGTTACTTATGCAATAGCCAGTGTGCCAATGGCACGTCGCTTATTAAAAGGGACAGAAATTGATTACACTTCGGAGTTGCCTTTTACTAACTTGTATCAAGAAATAGAGCAAGCGTTTAAAAAGGCATGTAATAATAACAAGATTGATCAAGCGGCTATGATCGCTAAAGATGTATCGCCTTTTGTTCGTTATGATGAGAGCGAAGTCGCCGAAATACGCGGCGAGCTAATTTCTATTGGTATAAACCCTAACAACCCAGAATCTCGCTTTTGTGTGCATTGGCAAGCAGATAAATTAGTTGACACCATACGCCTTGTATTTATTGCTGACAAAAGTGATGAAACACATAATAACTATGGTAAGTTTGTTAATCAGGTATTGGGTGCGTTAAGAAGCTTTGCAGACGAAGTAAACTGGAAAAAAGAAAGCGACGATATAATCGTACGCGTTCATCAGCATCTTATGTTGAAAATATAACGTTTGGTAATAACCACGGGTTAGTTACTTAGGTTATATGATAACTAACAGACGATAATTTTCCATATTGTAAATCCAGCGTTTAACCTAAATGCTGGATTTTTTACTTTAAGCCCATGACAACTTAAGCGCTAAGTTTTAAGGATATTGAACTCATGAAAAAATTGATGGTACTTGTTGGCATACTCGTATTGATTGCCGGTGGCGCATTTGTCTTTGTTAGTGGTGACGCGGTTAATGCGTTAATGAAAAATCAAATTGAAAAAATAGGCACAGCACTGACTGAACAAGCAGTGACTGTTGAGCAAGTAGATATGAGGCTACTCGATGGTGCCGGTACTATTAAGGGGTTAGTGTTAGCTAATCCGTCAAAATATCATGCGCCCTCAGCATTTTATCTAAATGAAATAACAGTTGATATTAATGTAAAAAATACTACGCGCGACCTTGTAGTAATTGAAACACTCAAGATTAATAAGCCTGAAGCCGTGGTTGAGTTTACCAAATCAGGTGGCGCTAATATCAAAGAGATACTTGACGCTATTAATAAAAATACTGCCGGGACTGGCTCGGCCAAGGAAGAAGCAGCGAACGTTGAGCGACATATTAAAGTGAATCACTTTATTTTAGCGGGCGTTGCGTTAACGGTTGATTTAACTCAACTGGGTGATCAACCTTATCAAGGGACTTTAGCTGATATTCGGTTAACCAATATCGGTGGTGAAGCTGGAATGCCAGCAAGTGAATTAGGTGCGGCGCTAGCTAAACAAGCGTTATCGTCGGTTTGGCAGCAAGCTAAAAAAGCACAAACTAAACGGCTGAAAGAGCAAGCGCAAGACAAGGCGAAAGAAAAAATTGGCGGATTGCTAGACAAGTTAGCTGGTTAATTGTGAGTAGTATAAAAAACATTCTACTAAAGTAATAGTAACCCTTAGCGCAACAAGCCCAATATTTAAGATAAAATCACTCCCTCTCATTTCCCTACAAGGCTACCCCATTCTTGTAGGGGGGCTTTTTTACAGCCCCCTGTGTCTACATTAATACTTCGTTTTACCTTCGCTCAATAGATAAGGTGTAAGCAAAACCGTGTCATTTTCGTGCGCGTTTAAAATAACCACTTAAAAACATGTTTCGTCGCAAGGTTTAGGTAATTATTACTATTTTTTATATTCCTGTTGATTTACATCAACTATTTTCATCGTTAAATATACAATAGTGCTCGGAGTTATGTAGGTAGCTAATTTTTGATCGAACATGCGTTAAATCAAAAATGAATTTAATAAGAAACTCCAACCAGAAGTGGACAATATATGAAATTTAAAAAACTCGTATTAGCCGTAATCAGCTTGGCTTTTGCACTATCGTCACAAGCGGAAACTTTACCTGTCATTAATGCTGTGCTTACCTCACCCCCTATGGTGCCACCGCCTATTACGCGTGATCATGCTGCAAGGGTAGTCATTAAAATGGAAACCGTTGAAAAAGTAATGGAAATATCCGACGGTGTTGAATACATGTTCTGGACTTTTGGTGGCTCGGTTCCAGGTACATTCTTACGTATTCGAGAAGGTGATGAAGTTGAATTTCATTTGTCAAATCACCCAAGCTCTAAAATGCCACACAATATCGACTTACACGCAGTAAATGGCCCAGGTGGTGGCGCAGCGGCTTCGTTTACTGCACCGGGGCACACCTCTGAATTTCACTTTAAAGCATTGCACCCAGGCCTGTATGTTTACCACTGTGCTACTGCGCCTGTTGGTATGCACATTGCCAATGGTATGTACGGTTTAATTTTAGTTGAACCAAAAGAAGGCCTACCAAAAGTAGATAAAGAATACTACGTCATGCAAGGTGACTTCTACACCAAAGGTGCTTACGGTGAACAAGGCCTTCAAGCGTTTGATATGGGTAAAGCGATAAAAGAAGATGCTGACTACGTACTTTTTAATGGCTCGGTAGGTGCGCTGAACGGTGATAAATCATTAACAGCGAATGTGGGCGAAACAGTACGATTATTTGTTGGTAATGGCGGTCCTAATTTAGCTTCGTCTTTCCATATAATTGGCGAAATTTTTGACAAAGTGAATGTAGAAGGTGGCTCGTTAATTAATGAAAACGTACAAACTACCTTAATTCCTGTTGGTGGCGCTGCCATGGTTGAATTTACACTAGATGTGCCGGGTAACTTTATAATGGTCGATCATTCAATTTTCCGTGCCTTTAATAAGGGAGCCCTAGGGATGATTGCTGTTGATGGCCCTGAAGATAAAGTTGTTTATTCAGGTAAACTAGCTGACAACGTATATTTACCAGAAGGTTCTGCAGTACAAACCATGCCCAATGGCCAAGAAGCATTGATTGCTACTACGGTTGATGAACAAATACGATACGGCAAACGTATTTACGAAGCTAACTGTCAAGCTTGTCACCAAAGTAGTGGTGAGGGTATCAAAGGCGCATTCCCTCAGTTGGCTAATTCAGACTTTTTAAATGCGGACCCTATTCGTGCTATTGATGTGGTGCTACATGGTTTGAAAGGGCCAATTAAGGTTAATGGTGAAGCCTTCGACAGTATTATGCCAAGTATGGAATTGACGGATGAAGATACAGCTAATGTACTGACTTATATACTAAACAGTTGGGGCAATAACGGCACGGTTATCTCAGTAGAGCAAGCCAAAGAGCGTCGTGAAAAAGGCAAAACTGTTGTTTTTGAGGGTAGTGCGCACTAATGAATTCGTTGCTACTTGTGCTTGCTGCATTGCAAACATCGCAACCGAGTATGGTTGAACTTCCCGCTGGGGAAGTTCGCCCACTTTACTTAACTAAAGACAGCCCGTTAACGGCAGTTGCTGGTTTTAAGTTAGACACTACCCCAGTGACTAATCGGCAATTTGCAGCCTTTTTACAGCATGAAAAGCGCTGGAAAATTGGTTCGGTTCCATCTTTATTTGCAGAAAAGCAGTATTTACAGCACTGGAGAGACGGCGCGCCCACTGCAGCGCAGAATAACCAAGCAGTAACGCATGTGTCTTGGTTCGCTGCCAGTGCTTATTGCCAAGCACAGGGAAAACGCTTGCCGACAGTGTCTGAATGGGAATATGTGGCACAAGCTTCTCAACAAAGTGCTAATGGTAGCAAAGAGCCAGGCTATACCCAGCGTATTTTGTCTTGGTATGCTCGACCCACGTCTGATGGTTTGGCAGATGTCGCACAAGGTGAGCCTAATTACTGGCAGGTGTACAACATGCATGGCATGGTGTGGGAATGGACACAAGACTTTAACTCTACTTTGGTTACGGGGGAATCACGTGGTGATAGCAGCCTAGACCAAGGTTTATTTTGTGGTTCGGCTGCTGCAGGTAGTGCAGACCCGTCTGACTACGCTGCATTTATGCGCTTTGGTTTTCGCTCTAGCTTAAAAGCTAATTACACTCTAGGTAATTTAGGCTTTAGGTGCGCACAAGATTTAGCACAAGCAAATAAAGGAAAATAAAGATGAAGATAATAATATTGCTACTTTTAGTGTTAACAACGCTAAGCACGCAGGCGGTTTCATTACCTGAAGCTTCCATTTATCAAGTAAATAGCCAATGGCAAAACCGTTATGACGAAACAGTAACACTGGAAAGCTTAGCGGGGAAAAAGCAAATTATTGCACTTATGTACACAGACTGTATTACCGTTTGCCCTATTATTGTGTCAGATATTAAAGCAATTCAAGCGGCTTTAACGCCCAAACAACAAGAAGAGATAGGTTTTGTCTTGGTGTCATTAACGCCTAATAGCGACACCCCAAAAATTATGACGAACTTTGCCAAAAAACGCGAACTGGATCATCACTGGACCTTGTTAAGTGGTAATGATGATGATGTGCGAGTGTTAGCCATGACACTGAATATTCAATACATGGGCGTAGCAAATAATGAGGTATCTCACACTAATGCTATTACCGTACTGGATGAGTACGGGCAATTACAGCTACAACAAGTTGGTTTAACTGGCGGCCCTGACGCGTTAATTAACAAGTTATGGGCTGAATAAAAAGCTGTAGAGACAGGTTAGTGGTGAATGGTGTTGTATATCAATGATTTAACCGTCTGGTATAACCATTATAACTAAAATCTCTACACCCTATAGTTTGCATGAATAGTGCTTATTTAACCAAATGATTAGTAGTCAGTAAAAAATCAGGTAAACTAGAGCGATATTTCCCCTCGCTAATTAATTATCATGTAATTAGCGCATTATACTAGAGAGAGCATTTAATGAGCCTGTATTTAGAATATATAGCAGAAATCGAAACTCGCAAAAATGAGCTAGGTCTCGCGCCTAAACCAATTGATAGCGCTGATTTATTAGCTGAAATTATCGAGCAAATTAAAGATCAAACAAATGAGTATCGTGCTGATTCACTAAACTTTTTTATTTACAATACCCTGCCTGGCACAACCAGCGCTGCAAATGAAAAAGCTAAATTTTTAAAAGAAATAATTCTTGGCGAAGCGGTTGTTGCTGAAATTTCTGTTGAATTTGCGTTTGAATTACTTTCACACATGAAAGGCGGCCCTTCAATTGAAGTACTACTTGATCTTGCCTTAGGCGACGACGCCGCATTAGCTGCTCAAGCCGCAGATGTGTTAAAAACACAAGTGTTTTTATATGAAGCTGATACAGCTCGCCTTGAGGCTGCGTTTAAAGCGGGCAACAGTATTGCTAAAGACCTGTTAGAAAGTTATGCAAAAGCTGAGTTTTTCACTAAACTGCCAGATGTTGCTGAAAAAATTGACGTAGTAACCTATATTGCTGGCGAAGGTGATATTTCAACTGACTTATTATCGCCAGGTCATCAATCTCATTCTCGTGCTGACCGTGAACTACACGGCCAATGTATGAGTACACCAGAAGCACAAGCAGAAATCAGAGCCTTACAAGCGAAGCATCCTAACATGCAAGTTATGCTTATTGCTGAAAAAGGTACTATGGGTGTTGGCTCATCGCGTATGTCCGGTGTCAACAACGTTGCACTTATCGCGGGTAAAAAAGCCAGTCCTTATGTACCATTTATTAATATTGCCCCAATTGTTGCTGGTACCAATGGTATTGCGCCAATTTTTTTAACTACGGTTGATGTAACCGGTGGTATTGGGCTTGATCTGAAAAACTGGGTTAAGCAAGTAGACGCTAATGGTAACACCATTGTTGATGAAAATGGCGATGCGGTATTAAAAGAAGCATACTCTGTAGCCACAGGTACTGTGTTAACGATTGACACAAAAGCAAAAAAACTCTACAACGGTGATAAAGAACTTGCAGATATTTCATCAGCCTTTACACCACAAAAAATGGAGTTTATGAAAGCTGGCGGTTCATACGCGGTAACGTTTGGTAAAAAACTACAAACATTTGCTGCAGAGGCTTTGGGTGTTGAACCTGCTAGTGTGTATGCAGCGTCAAAAGAAATCTCACATGAAGGCCAAGGTTTAACGGCAGTTGAGAAAATATTTAACCGTAATGCTGTTGGCGTTTTATCTGAATCACCATTGCATGCAGGTTCAAACGTGCGTGTTAAAGTGAATATTGTTGGTTCACAAGATACTACAGGCCCTATGACATGTCAGGAACTTGAAGCGATGGCAGCTTCTACTATCTCGCCCATTGTTGACGGTGCATTTCAGTCAGGTTGTCACACAGCATCTGTTTGGGATAGCAAAGCAAAAGCAAATACGCCTAAATTAATGAGCTTTATGAATGCGTTTGGTTTAATCACAGCACGTGATCCTAAAGGTGTTTACCCAGCAATGACGGATGTTATTCATAAAGTATTGAATGACATTACTGTGGACGACCGCGCTATTATTATTGGTGGTGACTCACATACTCGTATGTCTAAGGGTGTTGCCTTTGGTGCTGACTCAGGTACTGTCGCAATTGCCTTGGCAACGGGTGAATCAGCAATGCCAATTCCAGAATCGGTAAAAGTTACCTTTAAAGGCGAAATGAAACAGCACATGGACTTTCGTGATGTTGTTCACGCAACACAAGCGCAAATGCTTAAGCAATTTGGTGGTGAAAATGTCTTCCAAGGCCGTGTTATTGAAGTACATATAGGTACTTTACTGGCTGACCAAGCCTTTACTTTCACTGACTGGACTGCAGAGATGAAAGCTAAAGCGTCAATCTGCATATCGCAAGATGAAACATTAATAGGCTCACTTGAGTTAGCGAAAAGCCGTATCCAAATCATGATTGATAAAGGCATGGAAAATGCTGCAAAAACACTGCATGGCTTAATTGCTTTAGCAGACAAACGGATTAATGAACTTAAATCAGGCGAGACACCAGCTCTAAGACCAGATGACAACGCTAAGTACCACGCAGAAGTTATTGTTGACTTAGACAAAATTGATGAGCCAATGATTGCAGACCCTGATGTTAATAACGATGATGTGTCAAAACGCTACACACATGATGTTATTCGCCCTGTGTCGTACTACAACAATAAAACCGTAGACTTAGGTTTTGTTGGTTCATGTATGGTTCATAAAGGTGATATGCAAATTATTGCGCAAATGTTCCGTAATATGGAAGCTCAAGGCACTAAAATTGAATTTAAAGCGCCTTTAGTGGTTGCGCCACCAACGTATAACATCGTTGATGAGCTTAAAGCAGAAGGTGACTGGGATATTTTACAGAAGTATTCAGGTTTTGAGTTTGACGATGTGAGCCCGAAAAACACTGCACGTACTAAATATGAAAAAATTATGTATTTAGAGCGCCCTGGCTGTAACTTATGTATGGGTAACCAAGAGAAAGCTGAACCAGGTGACACGGTTATTGCTACCTCTACTCGTTTATTCCAAGGCCGTGTAGTGGCTGATACAGCAGAGAAAAAAGGCGAGTCGCTACTAGGTTCAACCCCGTTAGTTGTACTATCAACGATTCTTGGCCGCTTCCCTTCACTTGAAGAGTACAAAAAAGCAGTAGAAGGTATTACCTTAACTGACTTCGTACCGCCGGCTGAAGAAATGAGTACACAGTTTGTAGATACAGCGGTACCTATCAAAGTGATGTAAGTTTACTTACTAGCGAAACGGGTAAAATAGAATAGCCCAAACATAAAACCTAAGGGTTGCTTATTTTAATGAAGTGGTGAGGTAAAAATCGCGCTTAGTTAAAATGGCAACTCTTTTTTTTTGCCAGGCGGGTAGTGTTTGCTCATATGATGACATTTATCATACTCACCTGACGAATACTGTTAATAGCATGAAAGAAATGACGGGCTTTGAGCAAAACGCTTGCGCGAGATAATGTCAGATAATTTTACATAAACTTGGGGAAACCAAGCGTACTAGAGAATAACTCAGTCTGAACACCTCAGAAAAAGCACCTTGTCACTGCTTACTTATTTATATCACATTTGTACTATTTTATTTGTACAATAAGTTAACATTTGGAACACCGTATTTACATCAGCTAATTGTGCTTTAATTATGCTTTTAAATTATTGTCATAAATATTTACATTACTACGATTGTGCAATAAATAGCTGGCTAGTAATTTTTTTGGCTGTTCTTTAGTACATACAAAACAGTGGTTTACTTGTTTTTGTAGGTTGGCACGATACCTGCTTTATGCCTTGTGTATTTTATATTGAGTTATCAATGCCAGTGCCAAGTAAATTAAAAGGGTGTTTGCAAGTGTTATGATTGTTTTTAAAAAGGAAGTAGTATGAAAAACCGTGTATTAAATAAATTTATCTCTGTCATTGTGTTATGTTTAGCTGCTAATACGTCACAAGCAGCATTAATTACTGAGTTAACCCATGACTATGGTGTAGATAAGAGCATACCAAGTGGCAGCTTAAATGGTGCGCCTAGTCAATGTAACCAACTAGCCGCTGACTATATCAAGGTAACTGATACAACATCTAACAGTGGTTGTAGTCGTTTCTACGATGCTTTTAGCTTGTCAGCGTTTGCTGATTATGAAATTGAAAGCTTTGAGTTAACATTAACCTTTTCTAATACCGACGATTATAATTACTTTTGGGGTTTCTTTTCTGTAGCAGAAGACTGGAAGGTGATGGCAGCTTCATCTGCCAATAAGGCAGATACATTTAACCCAAAAGATATAAACCGTGTTAATGATTTAACGTCACAAAGCTTTGTTTTTGATGCTGCTAATACCAATAAATCGGTATATGATGAAATTTTAGATAATGAAACTTTTGGGTTTTGGCTAGGTGATAAAGCTTGGGGGTCAAATAACTTTAATTTATATAGCTCATCGTTAAACGTGAATATTAAACCCGGCAGCGGTCCGACACTAGCAGTGTCAGTGCCAGAGCCAAACATGGTAGCGTTATTCGGTTTAGGTTTAGCATTATTATTAGTCCGTAGAGCAAAGGCGCCTAGATAATTACTTTGCCTTGTTGATTAAAGTTAACGAATAAACAGGAAGGATAAAAACAGCATACAGGTGCTAATGCCGTTCACTTAAGTCGAGCGGCATTTTTATTTCTAAAGTTTTTAGCGTAGCATTACCAGGTGATAAGGTTAGCTAAGCGGGGCTCAATTTAAGCAGTTTCAATGCGTTGATTGAAAGCGATTAGAGGTACAGGGGGCTTTATGAAGCAATGGTTAGTTATGTTTATTTCAATAATGCTGATTGCCATTATTATTGGTATTATAATTAACGACCAGCTTAAGCAGGCCAATATATCGAGTAACCTTTGCACAGCGTCCTGGCAGCGTTATGTTGACGACATTATTGACACCAGTGATGGTAATGGGCATGGCCCTGATCTTGGTTCAGATGAATGGCAATCAGTGGTTGAATTTAAGCTAGGTGTTCGAGAAAACTCAACTGTGCCACAACGAGCGAGTAAAGCCTGGTGTGAATATATTGACCTTAAGCTAAAAGCGATTCAAAAGTAAGTGCTAATAGCCTTGAATTATTCACTGTTTAGCTTGTTACGGTTGCCAGGGGATAAGTTCGTCTTTTTGATGTTGTGCCGTTATTGGTGAGTCTGCTTGGTATAATATGGGGACGTCTTTACTTTGGTAGGCTTGAATATAAAAACGTGTTGGCCAAGCATGGGGTGGGTATTGGCTGTCTTTTTCAGTTTGCTGACCTGTTACGTCAAATGTGTAAGCATAGGGTAATGCTTGGTTGCTGCCAGGTACAGTGTCACGTGTATCAATATAGCTATCACTATAGTTGGCACAGGTGCCAAAATTTTCAATGCCATATTGCCAAAATATACCCGAATATACTGCGACAGGATCTAAGTAAGTGGTTTGCACAATAATACTTGGGTTAACTGATTTTGCCCCCTTGCATATACCTAAAGCAACAAAAGCACCACAACTATGACCAATAGCATGAATTGCCTTGAGCGTCGTTTGGCTAGCTAACCTTTGACCAATGCCAAAGCCTATTTTTTTCCCTGAAACAGAGCAACTAAAGACATTGCTGGCATAATCTTGCCAGTTAATACTGTGGTTTTGCATAATTACATGCTTAAGCTGGGTATAAGGCGCTAATGCCATTAACTGTTGTAATTCGTCACTCCAACTACGTGGTGAGTCGTTGACCCCGTGGGCAGACAAAGTAATGTATTCAAGATCTTTTGTAAGTGTAAACTGGCTAACCGATGAAAAATCACGAGGCCAGTGAGGGTAAATTAATAACCCTAATGAAATAAGTATAAAAGGGATACCAGGCATAATAATTAACCACAGGCACAGTAAACGGGCTAATTTTTGCTTATTAAATTTATGCATTAGGTGGTGTATTCACTTTTATTTCGTTGTTATTAAGGTCAAATTTTACAAGATAATCGCGTGAAAAAAAATCCTTGCTTGGTTTTCTTCAGCAAACTAGCCAGAAAATAACGCATGAGTCTATGCATATTATGCATAGCAAATGAATAAGTCATTCATCTGTGTATATTGTATAAAATACGCGATATTGCTCATTTGTGGCTTATATACGCTGCAATTATATTGTATACAATATCTTGTTATGCAGTTTGTTTTGAATATTTAGTAAAAAAATCTGAATATTTAGTAAAAAAACATGAATATCCATTGTTTTGGCGCTTGACTAAAAATTATTTTTCTGAAACTGCAAAATAATGTTTGTTTTTAATAATTGGAGTGATTATTCTAATTTCATAATTTTTCGAACGAGAAGAAAAAATGAACAGTATGGAGCAGCAGTTTATAGAAGCTGGCACACTTATGCTAACCGGAATGGTGTTTGTGTTCGCTTTTTTAGGCTTATTAATTATTTTTATTAACACTGTCTTAGTAAAACTAGCAGTTAAGTTCCCTGAGTCTAATACACAAAATAGAAGAAACTCAAAAAAACAGGCGCAAAAAAAAGTAGACGGTGAAATATCGCCTGCGATAGTCGCAGCAATAAGCGGGTCGGTAAATCAATACCGCCAAAAACATGCTATACAACAGAATTTAAAAAAGAAATAAGGGCATAACCATGAGCAAACCATTAGGTATTACCGAAGTTGTCTTAAGAGATGGTCATCAATCAATTCTTGCAACCCGTCTTCGATTAGAGGACATGTTACCGATTGCATCAACATTAGACGACGTTGGCTATTGGTCAATTGAGTCCTGGGGTGGTGCAACCTTTGATTCTTGTATTCGCTACTTAGGCGAAGATCCTTGGGAACGTATTCGTGCTTTGAAAAAAGCCATGCCAAAAACAAAGCAGCAAATGCTATTTCGTGGCCAAAATATATTAGGCTACCGCCATTATGCTGATGATGTTGTAGAAAAATTTGTTGAACGTGCCCATGTTAATGGTGTGGACGTTTTCCGTATTTTTGACGCGATGAACGATGTACGTAATTTACAAACGTCGATTAAAGCCGCGGTGAAAGTTGGTGCACATGCTCAAGGTACATTAAGCTACACCGAAAGCCCAGTTCATACCCTTGAAGGCTGGTTAACTATGGCTAAGCAACTTGAAGACATGGGGGCACACTCATTGTGTATCAAGGACATGTCAGGCCTATTAAAACCGTACGATGCAGCAGAGTTAATAGACCGCTTGAAAGAAGCAGTTGGACTGCCTATTGCTTTACATTGTCATGCAACAACGGGCTTAAGTGTTGCCACCCAAATGAAAGCGATTGACAGCGGTGTAGATGTGATAGATACCTCAATTTCTTCCATGAGCATGACTTACGGACACTCGCCAACAGAGACCATTGCCTCTATTGTTGAAGGTGGTGCACGTGATACGGGGTTAAACATTGAAAAAATGGCAGAAGTTGCGGCTTATTTCCGTGATGTTCGAGAAAAATATGCCGAGTTTGAAGGAAGTTTAAAAGGCGTAGATGCAAGAATTTTAACTGCACAAGTCCCTGGTGGCATGTTAACCAATATGGAAAACCAGCTAAAAGAGCAGGGCGCGGCAGACAAGTTTGATGAAGTGTTAACTGAAATCCCTAAAGTTCGTAAAGACTTAGGTTATATTCCACTTGTTACACCTACCTCACAAATTGTTGGTACACAAGCGGTACTAAATGTACTAACCGGTGAGCGTTATAAGTCAATCACGAAAGAAACTACGGGCGTATTAAAAGGTGAGTATGGTGCAACTGCAGCACCGGTTGATGCACAATTACAAGCGCGTGTGTTAGATGGTGAAGATGTTATTAGTTGCCGCCCAGCGGATCTGCTTGAGCCAGAAGTTGACAGGCTAACAACAGAGTTGCAAAATTTAGCAGCAGAGAAAAGCATTGACTTAGCCAGTGAGGTGATTGACGACGTATTAACTTATGCGTTATTCCCACAAATAGGGCTGAAGTTTTTAGAAAACCGTAACAATCCAGCAGCATTTGAACCCATACCAACGAAAGCGAGTGCACAGTCGAGTAACTCATCAAACGCTACAGATTCAGCAGGGCCAGAAAGCTATGCGGTGAGTGTAGACGGTAAAGTTTATGATGTCATAGTAGCACCGGGTGGCTCTATTGAGTCAATTACCCTTCCAGCTGGCGATGATGCGATTAAACAATCAACGTCAATTTCTGCGGAAGAAACATTAAATGCTCCTTTGTCAGGTAATATCTTTAAGGTGCTTGTTAATGAAGGTGACGCGGTAGAAGCGGGTGACGTGGTCATTATTATGGAAGCGATGAAGATGGAAACAGAAATTCGTGCCGTTAATGCCGGTAGTATTATTCGTTTGCATGCCAAAGAAGGTGACTCTGTTGCCGTTGGTGATGTATTGCTTAGCTTTTCATAGGAAACTTTATGGAATCGTTACTTTTATTATGGCACTCAACAGGCTTGGCTAACTTTGAATTTGATCAAGTGATTATGATGCTTGTAGGTTGCCTTTTACTTTACCTTGCCATTGCGAAAAATTTTGAGCCGTTGCTCTTATTACCAATGGGTTTTGGCGCATTATTAACAAACATTCCACTAGCAGGTTTTTCTGAAGTGGGTGGGTTACTACATTACATTTATAATGTAGGAATAGATACGGGTATCTTTCCGCTAATTATATTTATGGGTGTGGGGGCCATGACTGACTTTGGCGCCTTGATCGGCAACCCTAAAACCTTATTTTTAGGTGCTGCAGCACAATTTGGTATTTTTGCCACCTTGTTTGGTGCCATAGCACTTAATGCAGTACCTGGTATAGAGTTTAGCTTACAAGATGCTTCAGCTATCGCTATTATTGGTGGTGCAGATGGCCCAACAGCAATCTTTTTAGCCTCTAAGTTAGCGCCTGAGCTACTTGGTGCAATTGCTGTAGCTGCTTATTCATATATGGCATTGGTGCCTATTATTCAGCCACCAATTATGAAAGCGTTAACGACACAAGAAGAACGTAAAATTGAAATGGGTCAACTTCGTCCAGTGTCGAAAATAGAAAAGATTGTTTTTCCACTTGGCGTATTGTTAATGACAATTTTCTTTTTACCAACAGCAACACCTTTGGTAGGAATGTTTTGTTTAGGTAACTTAATGCGAGAGTCTGGCGTGGTTGATCGTTTAAGTGCAACAGCACAAAACGAATTAATTAATATAACAACAATCTTTTTAGGTTTAGGGGTTGGTTCAAAACTAAGTGCTGAAGCTTTCCTCAACGTGCAAACCATTGGTATTTTGGCCTTAGGTGCGGTTGCCTTCTCTATTGGTACTGCTTCGGGTGTATTAATGGCTAAGTTAATGAATAAGTTTGCGAAAGAAAAAGTAAACCCATTAATTGGTGCGGCTGGTGTGTCTGCGGTGCCTATGGCAGCACGTGTTGCCAATAAAGTTGGTTTAGAGGCTAACCCTCACAACTTCCTCCTTATGCATGCTATGGGCCCTAATGTAGCAGGGGTACTTGGTTCCGCCGTGGCCGCGGGTATACTACTTGCGCTTGTGGGAGCTTAATACCTTGTTATGCTATTAGCGCTATTTCACGTTAACGTGTAGTATCTGAGTGAGATAGCGCTGCAATAAAACATAAAGTCGTGTTTAAGTCGACATAAAAGCCGAGCTTGCCTCGGCTTTTTTACGTGAAATACTAAGTGGCTACTCGCTTTTGAAGGCGGAGTTAATGTGGGCTTTTTTAGGCTGCTTGGTATTAATTTGCTATAATATTTTTTATTAACATCATGATATCGAGGCTATATGAAACACCTTTTACTACTTAGTACTGTTCTTTTTAGCTTATTTGGTTGCTCTACCTCTTCAACAGGGCGTAATCAAGTCGCACTTTATTCAGATAGTGATTTAAACCAAATGGGCATAACTTCATTTGAGCAAATGAAAACAGAAATTCCAATCAGTACCGACAAAGCAACCAATGATTTTGTCTTATGTGTTGCTGATGCCATTGTAGCCAATGTCCCCGCTGCATCATATTCAGGTGAATGGGAAGTGGTAGTTTTTGACTCTGAACAAGTGAATGCGTTTGCTTTACCCGGGGGAAAAATAGGTGTTTACACTGGTATTTTACATGTGACCGAAAACCAAGATCAACTAGCTGCTATTATTGGGCATGAAGTTGGTCATGTACTTGAGCGACACTCTAACGAGCGGTTGTCGGCAAATCAGCTGTCTAATGTAGGTTTGGCGGTGGCAACCATTGCCCTTGGAGCAAGTGAGCTTGATAACAAAGGCTTATGGCTTGCAGGTTTGGGGATCGGCGTACAGTATGGCGTTATTATGCCTTATAGCCGTGCTCATGAGAATGAAGCCGATATTATTGGCCAAAACTTAATGGCTAAATCAGGTTTTGCACCTGAAGCCAGTGTTGCTCTGTGGAAAAACATGTCAAAAATTAGTGGCTCAGCACCCCCTGAATTTATGTCGACCCACCCATCAAATGAAACCCGAATTAAAAAGCTTAATGAACAGCTGGCGATTTCAACGCCTTATTATTTAGCTAAAAAGCAGAGTAATAGTTTGCCAACATGTCATAAACCTACCGTGATCCCTAAGCCAAAACCGAAAGCTAAACCTTAATACAAACACGGTAAGCTCTAAGTGCTTAACAAGTTATTGTGTGTCTTGTAGTGCTTCTTATAGGCACACAATATCGTAGGCTAGCTGTCTAGTGACAATGATTGGTAATAGTAACGCTTAGGGCAATACGTTGCCTTATTGCTAAACGATGACTTTAGGGAATAATGTTTTAAGGGGGTAACTTAATTTTAAGGGTGTAGCTTGAAATTTACCCATTCATCGGCATGTTTTTCAAAACAAATTCTGTCATGTAAGCGGTTTGCTCTGCCCTGCCAAAATTCAATATAAGTTGGTTTTACGCGCCATCCACCCCAAAACTCAGGGTGTGGTACTTTGCTGCTAGCAAATTTTTCACTAAAGTGTGCCATGCGTGTTGTTAATTCATCGTCCGTACTCAGCTTTTGGCTTTGTTTCGAAGCCCAGGCACCTATTTGGCTACCGCGATCTCGGCTGTGAAAATAGTTAGCAGACTCTTGTGTGCTAACGCGCTCAACACTACCTTCAATACGTATTTGTCTTTGTAAAACATTCCAATGAAACAACAAGGCTACTTTGTTGTTATCAGTTAACTCATGGCTTTTTCGGCTGCTGTAATTGGTGAAAAATACAAAACCTTGGTCATCAAAATGTTTTAACAAAACCATGCGGGAGCTGGGCTGGCCATTTGCGCTACAACTACTAACCGATACCGCCTCAGGAAGTAATATGCCTGATTTATTGGCATCGTCAAACCATTGTTTAAATAAAGCAAGTGGGGTTGAGTTGGCGGGTATTTCGGGGAGTGGCAAAGCAACACCTTGGCCAAAAGTGAACAAGCATCGTAGTTTTTCTAATAAGGTCATGGGAATAAATACTGCTAAAATAAACGTTATTCTAGCAGTATTTACGTTAAAGAACAGCGTTTCCTTTTGCTCAGTAGGGGATGTTTTTGGGTAGTGTAAATATAATCGAGCTTTATTTTTACACTACCCTGAATTTGAAGGGTTCTATTAATATTAACGGGGAAGGGAGTTTTGTTACTGGTGTTTGAACAGTGTACTATGTTTTAATCGTGATCTTTTTTACTCATTATTTACCAATCGTTTTCGTCATCTAATAACTCTTTAAGTCTTTTTCTTTCCATTAATTCATCAATGCGCTTGCGTGCGAGCAAGTTTTTCTTTGCTTTGCTTTGCGCCGTGTTTTCGGCTTTTTTTTCGGCAGGTTCAAGAGGCTCTAAATCGATATTTGGATCAAGCGTTTCATCATCTTCATCTATATTATCTAAAAACTCATCATCTATCATTGGCTTAACTCTTAAAAAATCTTCTTGTCAGTAATAAAGGTAGGCAAGTAATAAACTATTTTCAAATTATTTGCAAAATAGTTTCTCAATTATTTGTAAAAAAGTTTGTAAATTTCACATTATCTTTTATTGGTGTCTGCGAGAATGCTTGATAAACTATTGCTATTAATACAGTTAATTATTAGAACTCACTTTATATGCACCAGGTTGCTTTTCCTCTTTGGTTTCACCCCTACCAGCAGCAAGCGGAGTTGCTAAATGAGCGTCGCTTAATTGTATTGATAGGAGATAATACTTGGGCAACAACTTTAGTCAACAGTGTTGGTAAGCGCTGTGATGCGAGTGAACAAGAAAAAGGCAATACTTGGTTAGTTTATGGTGACAGCGACGCTACTGAACTGGGTTTTAAGGCGAATGTTAGCAAGCAGCGTTTTCGTGATAAGTTAGGCAGCGAAAGTAACTTTGTTGTATTTCAAGACAGTGAGCTATCCATTGATGCTTTTGCTTGTTTATCTGGCACGTTAGTCGCTGGTGGTATACTTTTCCTGTTAATAAAAGAACAACAACAACTAACAGCGAGTACTTTTTATCAACGATTTTTTCACCTGTTAAGTGATTTTCCTGAGCATGTTGTACTTGAGCAAAAAAACTTTTCATTACCGGATTTACCGGTAGATCAAGCTGCCCTTGAATTAACAAAATGCAGCACCAAAACAATGTTGCCTTATGGCTGTATAACGCCTGAGCAAGTAACGGCAGTTGAGTCAATTATTAGTGTATTTAAAGGCAAGCGAAATAGGCCGTTAGTACTAACGGCTGACAGAGGGAGAGGGAAGTCTTCAGCACTTGCCATTGCTTGTGCGTTCTTGTTAAAGTCAGCCACGAAAGCATATACCTTGCGATTGGTGATTACCGCGGGTGATATTGGCGCGCTCGCTGTTTTTTTTAACTGCTTACAAGCCCGTTTACCGGAAAGTACATTACACCAAGGTAAGTTAACCACTTTACATGGCAGCGTTGAATTTATTGCTATTGACCAGCTGATCAAGCAGCCCGTCAATGCCAGTTTACTTTTGGTTGATGAAGCTGCCGCAATTCCCATTTATTTGCTAGAAAAGCTTTTATCACTCAGTGCTCGTTTAGTGTTTTCAACGACTATTCATGGTTATGAGGGCGCAGGGCGAGGTTTTACATTAAAGTTTCAGAAAACGTTAGCGTTTAAATACCCTAAATGGCAAAGTTTGCATATTCAAGCACCAATTCGCTGGCGAGTAGATGATCCACTTGAGCGTTTGGTTTTTGAAGCATGTTTATTAAATGCCGCCTTACCTGATATAGCGCAAGACTTTCATGGTACTAGGCCCTCAGCATTGCAATTTACCTTGTTTAGTGCGACAGAGTTAATGCATGATGAGCGACTCTTTAAGCAAATTTTTGCTATTCTGGTTACTGCGCATTATCAAACTAAACCCAGCGATGTGCAGATGATGTTAGATAATAAACAAGTGCAATTAGTTTGTTTATTGTCTAACAAGTCGTCCCAGCCACAAGTGATCGCTGTTGCTTTATTGATTAAAGAAGGTAGCGGTTGTGCGGTTGATAATGCTCACCCAGCTGCGATTGACGCGAAAGACATTCGTGCAATAAAAAACTCGACCCGGCGATTTAAAAACCACTTTGTACCGCAATCTTTGTTAACCCAATGTGGTATTGACTACGCTTTTGATTATTCTTATCTGCGCGTAATGCGCATTGCGGTGCATCCTCAGCTGCATTACCAAGGTATTGGCAGTTACTTTTTAGAGAAAATAACAGATTGGGCTAGCAGCCAAGGTGCTGATTTTCTCGCGGCAAGTTTTGGTGCAAATAAAAGCTTGCTTTCTTTTTGGCTGACGAATGGTTTTCGCTTAGCACGTATAGGGTTTAATAAAGATAAGGCTAGCGGTGAGCAATCAGCTTTAGTGCTTAACGCACTCTCTTCGCAAGGCGGGCAGGCGCTTAAAGATATTTATTCTACCTTTTATCAAAGTTTTGATTATCTATTAACAGATGAATACCGGTTATTAGCCCCAGAGTTGGTCGCGTTAATTATGGCATACTGTCCGGTGTCATTGTGTACTAAGTTAACGCCTAGGGATAAAGCAAGTATTGCCGCCTTTGCACAGGGGCATAGGCAGTATTCAAGTTGTGTATTTAGCTTACACTTATGGCTAAAGCGAATGCTTGCTCATGCTACAACAGAGGATGATAAAGACTTATGGGTATTTATCAGCCGTATTTTTCAAAAGAAAAGCATCAGTGAAACCTGTGACGCTTATGGTTTTACGGGTAAAAAAGCGTTAGAGAGCTTTTTAAGAAACAAAGTTAGGCACAACTTATTGTTGTAGGAGTTAAGCGCTTAAGTTAACTGCCGCTTTATTTTTTTACCTGCCAACCCCAAAATTTCTTCATAGACAGGTACTGACAACGCTTGTCACTCTGGTTCTCACTATAACCATTAATGTCTTCATGGTTTAATAAACGCGTTACATAGTAGTAAATAGTTTTAGCTAACCCTGGCGTGGGGTGGTCTTTATAAGTGCTCAGTAAAATCATTAACCAATTTTCAAGCTGCAAACATTCGGTAGAGGTAGTTATGCGCATAAGTAGTGCTCCGCATAAGCCTCATTAGTTGGGCTTGTACTTGTTGTGAGTAATGCTTGCCAGAGTACTTGCTTGGCATTGGCGTTTAAACATTTACAATCACCACCGCGTAATACCCCTGACTTAAGTAACTGCTGTAATGTATTGCTTGATAGTTCAAGTTGTACGCGCGTGTTGCCGCTGTTGTCATTTGCTTGCTGCATTGCCATTTTATGCTCCTTAATTTAGTTTGTTTTCTCAGCTTGTAATCGCTGTATAGTTAAAATATACGAATAAAAAACTAAATGCAAATGATAATTGTTACTGTTTGGTGTTTTTTGAAAGGAAAACTTAATTAAGCATTTATAGTGAGATCACAGCAGAAATACTCATTGCTTTGCTTATTAAGGTTTGGGTAGCTTGACTGTGCTAACGTTTAAAAAGTATTGCTTTACAGTGAGTTGATATAAGCGAGTGGCGTCCCCTACAGGAGTCGAACCTGTAACCTATTCCTTAGGAGGGAATTGCGCTATCCAATTGCGCCAAGGGGACAAATTTATTTGAACAATACAGTGATGTTAAACACAATATTATATAATAATTAATACCGTACTGCTAAATCATTTATTTGAATATTGCCTAATAAATTATTATCGACTGTTCTTGCAGTAGCACTTTCTCTGGTGAGTTGCGTTACTTTTACTTTGTGTGGGCTAATATGGTAGCCAACGTACCTTTTTCCTTGTTGGCTAACAAAGCTGTTACTGTGGAGTAAGGTAAATTCATCGCCCACCTTCACGCCATGGTGCCGGCCTAAGTTAATGGTAATTTCATTCCCTCGCACCTGCACTATTTTACCCTCACTGGGTTCGCACATAATGTTTTCGTCAATATCAGCTACTGCGTTATCAAGTAAGGTATTTATCATATTTCCGTAATGACTTTGCCAAAAAGCAATAGCATTAACATCAATATTATCTCGTTTATTAAAGTCCCACACGGCTGAGTCTTGATAATGCTGTTGCCATATTAGTTCACCACTTAAACCGTTATAGAGGTAAAGTGTAACCGCAAAACTTCTAGGGTAGGTCGGTTGCTGCCATACTTTAAAAGCATTAGTTCGTTGGCCGTCAGATGATAAATCATTAATGTCACTATAGAGAACATATTGGCTGTCGGTTGTTTCAGCGAGTGATAGGGTTAATTGCTTAATTTTTTCTTCATTAAAACTGTGCTTCAAACGAGAGAACTCAGTTGCATTTTTAAGTAATAATTTAGCATCACTATAACTACTTTGGCTGGTTAATTTTTTTTGTAATTGCTTTATAACCCCAGCATCTATTTGATAAATACTGCCCAAGTTTGCTTGCTCTCTTTGGAGTATGTGGCTCTTAGTGAGCAAGATGGATTTTTTGTAATCTAAAGAAAAACATTTTCTTTCTTGCGGAAAAATATCTGCACGCACGGTAACACTAAGCATGTTATTGCTGTGTACTTCTTCAATTAATTCAATCGAGTTAACGCTGCCACTAGCGCGAATACTTATTTGGTCTTGTGTTAATAAACCATTCACTACTTGTTGAATGCTTGAAACGCTAGCACCTGCGACTAATAAAGCTTTCTTTAACGCATTCTCCATGGCTTTCGTACGCGCCACTTCAACAGAATCTTTAGCGGTTGATGCATGCCCTTGTGCCTCATACCACTGTGCGTTCGCTGTGCTAGTTAACATTAAGCTGACAAGTAAAATCGATATTTTGGTTATAGTATGCATATACTCTCTCATCAAAACAAAAGCCTATTGTTAGGCATGATGCCATTAGTAATTAACGTCTATCCGGTACTTAAGAATAATCTATGCACAATTTATGCCTGTTGTTGGTGATGCAGATGTTAATAATATAAATTTGCTGTATTTGTTTAGTCGTTTTGCGAGTGCCGTTTGGTAAGCAAAGCACTTGCCGCCAACAGCGCCTCTCTTTGCTAGCTAAACTTGCTAATAAAACAGAAAGTACTATTGGCTTGAAATATGCATTGTATAATTATAATAATATTGAATACTCAAATAACTAAAGTTATCAGTGTTTAGGCTAGCATCTTATAGTGTAAACGTTGAATTATTAAGGGGTGTACTATGAAAAAGTGGTTTATACCATTAATTTTACCCGTACTTGTATCTTGTAGTGGTAGTAGAACAGGCAATGACAATTTTTATCAAGTAGCACAAACAGATCAGGGTGAGATAAACCATTATAGCCTACCTAAGCATGCGATAAATGATTTGGTCAAAGGCTTAGTATATCAACTGTTAACTAGCAGTACTTTTATTGATGATAAAGCCCCAATAGCGGTAGGTTCATTTGTAAACTTGCACGATCTTGAATCCACTAATTGGTTAGGGAACCAAATTGCTGAAAGCTTTATTTATGAATTACAACACCATGGAATGTCAGTAGTTGACTTTAAGTCAATGGGGCATATTCGTGTGACTAAAACCGGTGATTATGTCTTTACCCGAGACTGGCAGGAATTGCCTGGGCGTCAGGATATTGACTATGTTGTTGCAGGCACTATGGTTGAACAAGAAGACGGCATTATTATTAATGCGCGTATGGTGGGTATTCAATCTCATTTGGTTGCTGCTACAGCCCAATCTTTTATCCCAAAGTGGGCTTTAGGGCGTGAAAAGAACGACAGTGATCGTGTTAAAATAAAAGAGGGTAAGCTCATTAGAAGTAATGATGACTTAATTAAAATGCAGCGTACTGTGATAACTCAACAATAAATAATAGGTAATAATATGATAAATATACTTTGCAAAAGCACTGTTGTGCTTGTAAGCCTACTTTTTATTAGCGCTTGTACAAACCTTTATGATAAACATGTTCAGTGGCAGGCCATTGAACCAGAGGTTTTTCCGATCATTTATGGTGTAGGCTATGCACCTATTAGTTTACAAAAGTCAGAAAATGAAACCCAACGGATGTTAATGGCCATTAAAGCGTCGAAGATTGCCGCTTATTCAGAGTTAGCCGAGCAGGTGTATGGTCAAAAAGTTACCAGTAGCACCACAATGGCAGATATGATTATTGATAACCAACAATTGTCATCGTCGATTAAAGGTTTAATTAGAGGAGCCAAAGTTGTCAAAAGTTACCCCGTTGGAGATACATACACAACAGAGCTACAGCTAGACTTTAAAGATGTTTATGAAATTTACCAAGCGAGTATCCAGCGTAAAGAAATAAAAAAAGTAGACTACTTTTAAGTAAGAAGGACATAGTGTATCTCTGAATTACTGAACTAGACGGTAAACCTTTTGCTAGCTGGTTGTGCTTAGCCCAAGCATACTTAAGCCTTTAAACCTATACTGCTTAAGCCACCAGATTTTTTACCTTTATTATCATAAGTAACAGAATTCTTGTTATTGTTTTCTAATAAAGTGGTTTTCATACGTTCAACGGCCAGTTGAGATTGCACGATTATTTGACCATTAATTTGGTTTTTTTGTTGGCAGAGTTGCAATAAATTTTCAATGTCAGTTAGTGCTTCATCAAGTAAACCGGCCTTTTTATCTTGGGCAAATGCCTGGTTAACCATTATCTTTTGATCTAAGGCTTGTATCGCAAGCAAGGCTTGGTTTTTCTGCTCACTAATTTGCAGTAATGCCTCAGGTTGGTGCTGCTCTAAAATGCGCTTTTCGTCGTCAATGATTTGTTCAAGTGATTGTAACTGAGCAAACTGTTGGGCAAGCAGCTCTAATGATTGAGATGAAGCTGACATGAAAGTACCTTTAAATATAAGTAAAAGGTGATTATCACCCAGTCTACTGCTTAGATCAAACGATAAACTAAGGGATTAAACTATAAACTAAACTCAAACTTTGCCATGCTAGCAGCAAGTTTTTGAGAGTCAACTTTATACTCGCCAGCGGCAATTGTTTTTTTCAGCTCTTCAACTTTTTTTTGATCAATGACAGGTGCATCGGCAGATTTTTTTTGCAGCTCTTTAAATTGTTGTGCTTGTGGGGTAAAAGAAACAGAATCGCGAGCAGCATGTTTTACTTGGGTATCGTTTGCTGTTTGAGCGTTTGCCTGCTTATTTTGCGCCAGCTTACTTTGATTAATATGAGCTTGATTATTTAAGTTGTTGATATTTATAGTCATAATGTTACCCTGCGGTAAAGGTGTATTTTGTCAATTTGTTCGTTAGCTTTATATCGGCAAGCTGCACGATAACTTTAGTAAAAGTTTTGTTAAATTACCGTTTTATTTTGGTTGCGGGTATCAAGCAAAAAATACAGCCTTCTGTTAGCGCTTTAACGATGAATCTTACTCTCTAAGTGAGCGCTAAAAAATTATAGGTTAATTACCACTTGGTTAACAGCACTAATTTTAGGCTTTATTATGCGTCCTGAACGTGTATTTTTAACCCTAATTTGTTCATTTAGGTTACCTGAGCTTAGCGCAGTTCCCTTCGTTTTAATAACAAAATTATCGCTTTTTGCAGTAATAGTGACAGTATCACCCTTGCAGACTAAGCAAATACTATTTTTAGTGATGGCATTATCTATACCTATTCTTCTTTCTGCTTTACTCCCAAGCACTGCATTAATATCACTTAATCTTTCCCCCCGAATTCTATTATTTGCGATATAATCTATAGCGATATTCTTTTTTGTCAGTATTTCGCCTTTCTCAATAGTACTTGTGGTTATAACCACAGCAAAGGTTCGTTCAATTTTAGCGAGTATGTAGAGGTACCAAGGAGTGGCGTCATCACAGGTTATTTTAATATTAATATTTCTCCGGTTGGTATTTTCAGGTATATTTGCTGTAATAGGCTTTTGGCAAGGTTTGATTATTATTCGTGGGTCTATCGGGGTAACGTCAAAAGATATTCGTCCTCCCATAGGTGGGGGTATTGCGCTTTCAAGTTGTTTTTGTACAAACGATTCTATATAAGCGCTATCCCAAGTAGAAGCCGAACTCGCGCCTGAAAATAGTGCTATAAAATAGAGGACAGATAAAAAAAGTTTCATTGTAGGCATATTTTTTGTCATTTATCCTTAGGTTAATTTTTTATACTCGACTATGCTTATAACAATTTACATAGTAATAAGTGTATCACTTTGTGTTATAAGTGTATTAATTCTAGTTTTATTCATTACCCATAGCGTGGTAATTTACTTAACATTCATCAATTTTTTGTCACTTAATATGGCTTACAATACACAATCAAGAATTGTGCCTTATTGTCCTACACTGGTAGGTATATAATACAGTGCTTGAATACAAATGAGGTTTTTATGGCAGGTATACTCGATTCAGTTAATCAACGAACACAACTAGTCGGTCAAAACAGGCTAGAGTTGCTGCTCTTTAAATTAGTAGGCACTCAGCGCTTTGGTATCAATGTCTTTAAAGTAAGAGAAGTTCTACAGTGCCCTACATTAACAGTTTTACCTAAACAAGACCCCTTTATAAAAGGGGTTGCGCATATCAGAGGGCAAACCATTTCAGTTATTGATATGAGTAAAGCCATTGGTGGCCCTGCTATTACTCAAACTGATGAGTCTTTCATCATTATTGCCGAGTATAATCGTAGCGTACAAGGCTTTCTTGTGGCAGGCGTAGAACGTATTGTGACGCTAAGCTGGAAGGATATGATGCCTCCGCCAGAGGGGGCAGGTAAAGCCAGTTACTTAACAGCGGTAACAGAAATAAATAAGCAGATGGTCTCTATTTTAGATGTAGAAAAAATATTAAATGATATTAACCCAGTCTCTACCGATTTAAGTGACAGTGTTGTTGATACTAATGTTGGGGTAGAGCTTGGTGAGCGTATTGTTATGATTGCTGACGATTCAAGTGTTGCTCGAAACCAAGTAAAAAGAGCGTTAGAGCCATTAGGTATTACCATGGCTTTGGCGAAAAATGGCCAAGACGCATTAGAGCAACTCACTGCCATAGCCGAGACATGTGAACACAGTATCACGGAAAAAGTAGCGCTAATGGTTTCAGATATTGAAATGCCAGAAATGGATGGCTACACCCTAACCGCTGAGGTAAAAGGTAACGAACGTATGGCTAAAATGCCAATTATTCTGCACACCTCATTAAGCGGGGTGTTTAACAATGCCATGGTTAAAAAAGTTGGTGCAGAAGACTTCATTCCTAAATTTCACCCCGATGAATTGGCAACAGCTGTTAAAAAATGGTTAAACCACCACTAATAATAACGCACCATGTACACATATCAATTAGGAAGTAGTAATAGTGCTAGCAAGACAACTTGACGATAAAAGTTATCATCAATTTAGAGTTTTTCTCGAGCAACAGTGCGGCATTGTATTAGGTGAAAACAAACAGTACCTAGTAAAAAGTCGCTTAGCTCCTTTGATGAGTAAGTTTGGCGTTAGCTCACTTGGTGAATTAGTGACCCGAACACTGTTACCGGTAGAGCGGCAGTTACGTGCAGCTGTGATTGACGCTATGACCACAAATGAAACACTATGGTTTCGTGACGATTATCCTTTTAGGCTGTTAAAAAGTAAGATATTTCCAGAGCTGGCTAATCGAAAAATGCCAGTTAAAATATGGTCAGCAGCAAGTTCGTCAGGGCAAGAGCCATACTCAATTGCCATGTCTGTTTTAGAATATCAACAGAGTAAACCCGGTAGTTTTTCAAGAGGTGTACAAGTTGTTGGAACCGATATTTCAACTACTATGTTAGAGCACTGTAAATATGGCCATTACGACGCACTTGCTTTAGCGCGTGGTTTGTCAGAAGAAAGAAAGAAACAATTCTTTGAAAGTGGCGATAATGGCATGTTAAAAGTAAAAGATGAAGTAAAAAGAATGGTTAGCTTTCGCCCGCTTAACTTGCTTAATAGTTACAGTTTAATGGGGCGGTTTGATATTGTATTTTGTCGTAACGTACTGATTTACTTTGCTCCTGAGATAAAAGCACAAATAATTAGTCAAATTCATGACACTTTAAATGACGGTGGCTATTTGTTTTTAGGCGCATCAGAATCTCTTTCAGGACTAAACAGCAATTTTGACATGCTGCGTTGCAGTCCAGGTATTATTTACCAAAAAAAACCTAAGCAGGCCAATTAGCCCACGAAGTGATAAGCTTTTAAGCCACTTAATTAGAAGGGTATCAGTTACTGTTATCCCTTATCACTTCCCCCCTTGCGTATACCTCCCCAGTAACTTTTACCTTACCACTAAGTGGTTACCTTGCTTAGGTAAGTTATTTTCATTTGAGTAACTTTGGTCTCAACCTTCCTTGATTTTAGTACGAATGGTTTAGTTTGTTGTTTGTTGGCATATTTATTGAATGTATTATCGTTAAATGTAATTGAGGGTGAATTATTATGGCGATCAGTTTTGATAAAGGGTTTGAACTTCATGCTAAAGGGATGCTTTTGCGTGCACAGCGAGCGGAAGTGATCGCTGGCAATATTGCTAATGCCGACACGCCTGGCTATAAGGCGAAGGGCATGGATTTTCAAGCAGCGATGCAACAAGCCGGACAACAGCAAATGGGAATGAACAAAACCCATGCCAAGCACTTTGATGTACGCAGTGAAATAAATAATAACGTCGCATTTCGTACGCCAAATCAACCTGATACGGGAGACGGCAATACGGTAGACGTACAAGTGGAACGAAACTTGTATTTAGAAAACTCATTAGAGTACCAAGCAAGTGTGCAATTTCTCAACGGAAAAATAAAAGCCTTGAAGAATGTCATATCAGGAGGTAGATAACCATGAGCCTTTTTAACGTATTTAACATTACTGCTAGTGGTATGAGCGCGCAATCAATGCGTTTGAACACCACCGCCAGTAATATCGCTAATGCTGACAGTGTTAGTTCAAGTGTCAATGAAACATATCGCGCTAGACACCCAGTTTTTGCCGCCGCTATGCAAGAAGCTGCCGGGGGGCAAGAAGCCAATGTTGGCGTACAAGTATTAGGGATTGTTGAAAGTGACAAGCCTTTAAATATTGAATATGCGCCAGAGCACCCTATGTCAGACAAAGACGGTTATATTTATAAACCTAATGTCAATGTAATAGAAGAAATGACTAATATGATTTCAGCCTCGCGCTCATACCAAACTAATGTGCAACTAGCTGAGTCAGCCAAAAACATGCTAAATAAAACATTACAGCTTGGCCAAGGATAATGATTAATTTTGATTATAAAAAAGTGAACCAGGTTGCTAACACAGTCAATTGTGCAGCGTGTTCATACCAAACCAAGGTACAGTTAACTAAAACAGCCAACACTGTTGTTTGGTAAATAATTAACAAGGTGGAAGTAAAATGCAATCAGTAACAGGTACTAGTTCACAAAGCACTTTGACTTTGGAAGAGCAACAGAAAATAGCCAATGAAGCTTTAGCGAAACAAAATATTTTAACGTTAGAGGAAAAGCAAGAACTCATAAGAGAAACGTTAGCGAAGCAAAATATCAAAGAATCTGATGGAAGTCAGGGGATGTTAACGCAAGCCGACTTTTTTGCCTTACTAACGCAAGAGCTAGCGAACCAGGATCCAACAAAACCTGTCGACAACAACGAAATGATTTCGCAAATGACTGCTTTTTCTACTACTGACGGTGTACAAAAACTTAATGAGTCATTTGGTTTATTTGCTAACTCCATGACATCAAGCCAAGCATTACAAGCCTCATCGTTAGTAGGGCGTAGTGTTTTAGTTGAAGATAATGTTTTTGGCATGGGCGAAGGTGAAGACGTTAAAGGCAAGCTAGTTGCTGATAAAGGTGCAACTAACGTCAATATTTACGTAGAAAATGTTGCTGGCGAGGTTGTTCAAACAGTACCTGTTGGCGATGTTGAGGCAGGAGAATTTGGTTTTACTTGGAATGGGCAAACAGCAAAAGGAGAAGATGCTCCTGCAGGTGCTTATCGTTTTAGAGTGGTTGGTTTAGTTGAAGGGCAAGCAGCCGAGCTAGAAACAATGACTTATCGAAAAGTAGACAGTGTAACATTAGCAGGCTCTGGCGGTGACGTGGTGCTTAATCTTAATGGTGGTAGTGCCATGAAGTTAGCTGATGTAGTGGAAGTTTCAGAAGGTTAATTAAGTAGTTGGTTTTATAAAAGTAGACATTTTGGGTTGGTACCGCACGAAAGCTCAACCTATAAAAGAAGTAATTGAATATAAAAGAGGGTTAAATTATGTCATTCAATATAGCATTAAGCGGGCTAAACGCAGCACAAAAAGATTTAGATGTAACGTCAAATAACATTGCCAATGTTAATACCGTGGGCTTTAAAGAGTCGCGCGCTGAGTTCGTTGATGTTTATGCATCATCACTTTTGGCAGCCGGTAAAACGAAAGTAGGAGATGGTGTTTTAACCTCAGAAGTCGCACAACAATTTTCACAAGGTAGCATTCAGTTCACCAATAATGCGCTCGACTTAGCAATAACAGGTAATGGTTTTTTTGCTACAGTACCTGAAATAGGCTCATTAGAAACTTCCTATACGCGGGCAGGGCAGTTTAAGTTAAATAAAGATAATTTTGTCGTTAACTCAGGCGGTGGACACTTATTAGGGTTTCCAATTAACGCTGATGGTACATCGGCATCGGTAAGCTTAAGCACAGCAAGCCCTATTCGAATCCCGACCTCATCGGGTGCGCCAACTCAATCGAGTGAAGTTGATATTCGCATGAACTTGCCGGCAGGTGATGTGCCACCGGCAAACCCAGTATTTGACCCAACAGATCCATTAACTTTTAATAACTCAACGTCGGTGACAGTTTTTGACTCGCTAGGCGATAGTCACATTATGACTTATTACTTTGTTAAGTCTGCGGCTAATGAGTGGAGTATGTTTACTGCTGTTGATGAGCAAATGGTTGATATACCGGGTGGCCCAGTTACAGGGGCAGGTGTTAATGGCGCACAGCTTACTTTTAATGCCGGTGGCGACTTTATTAACCAAGATCCAGCTTTGATACAAACAGCTGCATTAGGCCCTGGTATTTTAGCCAATGGCTCTGATCCCACTCAACAAATCATTATTGACTTTAATTTGGATGCAAGTGGGCCTAACCCAAATGAACCGACCCAATTTGCCTCTAACTTTGAAGTAACCGCCTTAAGCCAAGATGGCTTAGCGGTAGGGCGTTTAACTGGTATTGACATTGGTACTGATGGTTTAGTACGGGCAACCTACAGTAATGGTACCTCAGAGCCTTTAGCGCGAATTACTATGGTAAACTTTGCTAACGAGCAGGGCTTAAAGCAAATAGGGGGAACCAGCTGGAAAGAAAGTATTAGCTCTGGTGAAGCTTTAGCAGGTGAAGCAGGCTCAGGTACTTTTGGTACGATCAACTCATCAGCACTAGAGCAAGCTAATGTAAACTTAACTACGGAATTAATTGACTTAATTTCTGCACAGCGGAACTTTCAAGCTAACTCTCGTTCATTAGAGGTTGATAACCAGTTGAATCAAACTATCTTACAAATTAGATAGATTATAAAGCTAGGATCTAGTTACTAGACTCTAGACTCTAGAACCTAGTAACTAGGCTTTAGAACCTAGTTACTAGCTTCTCAGCTCCACTCGTTTCACCCGCTCTTTATTCTTCAGTGATTACTTTTCAAATTTAAAATTAAACATTAAGTATTTTAAAAAGTCTTTTTCTGGCACCTTCCTTGCAAGTGTTATTGTAACAATTTTTATTTTCTGGAAACCATTATGGATAAGATGCTTTATGTCGCCATGAGCGGTGCCAAACAAAACATGCAAGCGCTGGCTATTAACGCTAATAACTTAGCAAATGCTAAAACTACAGGCTTTAAAGCCGATTTAGCACAAGCGCGCACTATGCAGGCTTTTGGTGAAGGCCAGCCAACACGTGTGTTTGCCATGACTGAACGCGCAAGCCAAAATTTTGACTCAGGCCCTTTACTAATGACTGGCCGGCCACTTGATATGGCAATTAAAGGCGATGGTTGGTTTGCGGTACAAACACCACAAGTTGCCAATAGTGTTGCCGATCCTTTTGGTCAAAGTGAAGCGTATAGCAGACAAGGGCACTTGCGTTTAACAGAAACAGGCACGTTAGAAACGTCAAACGGTGAAATTGTCTTAGGTGATAATGGGCCCATTATTGTCCCTTTACCTGTGGCCAATATACAAATTGCCTCTGACGGCACTATTATGGTTCAACCTGAGGGCGCCCCTAGCAGTGTGCAAGAAGAAGTGGGTCGAATTAAGCTGGTTGACCCTGATGTTCGTCTACTTGAAAAAGGCGCAGATGGTTTATTTAGACGTAAAGACGGTCAACTAGAATTGGCGGCTGCCAATGTACAGGTACAAGGAGGGGCACTTGAATCAAGTAATGTTAATCCTTTGTCTGAAATGACCGACATGATAGCGCTACAAAGACAATTTGAAATGCACTTGAAGCTAATGAAAACAGCTGAAGAAGTTGACGCGAGTAGCTCTTCGTTATTACGTGCATTCTAGTACTAAGAGCATTAAGCGAATACACGAAAGCAATAAATTTTTTGAGGTGATGTATGAACCCAGCATTATGGATCAGTAAAACAGGCTTAGACGCGCAAACCAAAGACATTGCGGTTATTTCTAATAACTTAGCGAATGCTAGTACAGTTGGTTTTAAAAAGAGTAGAGCGGTTTTTGAAGATTTGCTTTATCAAAATATTAATCAACCTGGTGGGCGCACAGCTAATGACAGTGAAGCACCTTCCGGTTTGATGCTTGGTGCAGGTACTAAAGTGGTGGCCACACAAAAAATTCATACCCAGGGGGATATGCAAACAACCGACAACTCACTAGATATAATGATTCAAGGAGAAGGCTTTTTTGAAATATTAATGCCTGATGGTTCGTCGGCTTATAGCCGAAACGGACAATTTACCATGGATGAAGAAGGCAATATGGTTACCCCAGGTGCCGGTTATGCGTTACAACCACAAATTACCATTCCAGACGATGCTATTAGTATTGTTATCTCTCAAGACGGTGAGGTATCAGTAACACAGCAAGGACAAGCAGAGCCAGCAGTTATCGGACAAATTAATACTGTTAATTTTGTTAACCCAACAGGATTAGAGCCTATAGGGCAAAATTTATATACCGAAACAGCGGTTAGCGGTGCGCCACAAGAAGGGGTTCCTGGGCTAGAAGGCTACGGTATGTTGGTACAAGGCGCTTTAGAAACGTCTAACGTAAATACCACTGAAGAGTTGGTTAACTTAATTGAATCGCAACGTGTATATGAAATGAACTCAAAAGTTATTTCAGCGGTTGATCAAATGTTAAGTTACATTAATCAACAATTATAACTCATTGTGGCATAAGTAAAATTTACAGAGTAATAGGTTGGAGGCAATCATGAACAATAGATATTATAACAGCAGTATTATGATAACCGTGGTTATGCTAACGGCTCTGATAAGTGCCTGTAGTAACACGGTAGAATTAAGCAAAGCTTTGCCAAATGACCCAGATTTCGCTCCTATTTTGCCTGAGGCAGAAGAAGCAGCAATTATCCCAACAGGATCATTATTTAAACAAAACTACATCAACAATATTTATTCTGACTCTAAAGCACATCGTACTGGCGATATTATTTCCGTGATATTAAGCGAAAGTACTCAAGCCAACAAAAATGCGAAAACAGAATTGAAAAAAGAGAATAGCAGTGCATTAGACTCTGTTATTGGCCTAGGCGGCACCCCGTTAACACTGAATGGCAACTCAATAGAGTTTGGGCTTAATCAAAACTCTAATTTTAAAGGGGATTCAAAAGCTAATCAGGGTAATAGTTTAAGTGGTGATATTTCTGTACATGTATTAAAAGTACTACCCAATGGTAATTTAATGATACGCGGTGAAAAGTGGTTAACTTTAAACAGTGGTGACGAATACATACGGTTAACGGGAGTAATTCGCCCTAAAGATATTAATGCAAATAACACTATTTTATCAACTAAAGTTGCCAATGCCCGCATTCAATACTCAGGTACAGGTAGCTTTGCTGATGCTAATGAGCAAGGGTGGTTAACAAAATTCTTTAATAGCTCGTGGTGGCCAATTTAACAGAAAAATTGCGCAGGCATTAAGCAGCTAGTGTTTAGCACTTAAAAGAAAGAGTTTAATTTTCTAAAGGCAATATTATGAAAGCAGTACTAACCATTATCATTATTTTTTTAACATTCTCTAGTCATGCACAGCGTATTAAAGACTTAACGGATGTTGCAGGAGTTCGCGCTAACCAACTCATTGGTTATGGGCTAGTTGTTGGTTTACCTGGTACAGGGGAGCAAAGCCCGTTTACAGAGCAAAGCTTTAAAACTATGTTAAGTAATTTTGGTATTACCATGCCCGCTAACATGAAGCCTAAAATTAAAAATGTTGCGGCTGTTGCGGTTCATGCAGAGCTTTCTGCCTTTGCTAAAGCTGGGCAAACCATTGATGTTACTGTTTCTAGTATGGGGAGTGCTGAAAGCCTGCGAGGTGGTACTTTATTGCAAACAATGCTGATGGGGCTTGACGGCAATGCTTACGCTGTAGCTCAAGGGAGCTTGGTTGTTAGTGGTATGGGCGCTGGCGGGCTTGACGGCTCTAAAATATTGGTAAACACACCTACTGTTGGGCGTATTGCTAATGGTGCAACGGTTGAACGTGAAATAAAATCCCCTTTTTCAATGGGGGATCATATTACCTTTAATTTACACAAATCAGACTTTACCACCGCAAAGCGATTATCAGACACCATCAATGATTTTATTGCAGGTTCAGCGCAAGCGATTGATGCAACGTCAGTACAAGTGACAGCACCAAGAGATATTGCCGACCGAGTGAGCTTTTTGTCTGTATTAGAAAACTTAGAATTTGAGCCAGCATCACCAGCAGCTAAAATTATAGTTAACTCTCGTACAGGCACGATAGTTATTGGCTCTGAAGTAAAACTACTTGCCGCTGCCATTACTCATGGTGGTATTACCGTAACCATCAATGAAGTGCAAAATGTGGTGCAGCCAGGCGCTTTTGCTGAGGGCGAAACCGCTGTTACAACCCAGTCTAATGTGAATGTTACACAAGAAGATGCCCGCATGTTTGTCTTTGAGCCGGGAATAACGCTTGATACGTTAGTACGAGCAATTAATGAAGTAGGTGCTGGGCCAGGCGACGTGATGGCAATTTTAGAAGCACTGGATCAAGCGGGCGCTATTCGTGGCCAGCTTATTGTTATTTAATGGTAATAAACTATGGCTGACAAATTAACAACCACAGCAAACTTTGCACAATCACGAAATTTTTTAGAGCTTAATGGCTTAAATGCTATTCGTCAGCAGTCTAAAGAAACCGATGGAGACAGCAAAAAAGCAGCCTTAAAAGAAGCCGCACAGCAGTTTGAAGCCATTTTTATGCAAATGCTATTAAAAAGCATGCGTAAAGCACAAGACGTATTAGAGTCTGACAGCCCATTTAACTCTGAGTCAACCAAGTTTTATCGTGATATGAACGACCAACAAATGGCGGTTGAATTATCGTCAAATGGCTCATTAGGGTTAACTGACTTAATCGTTAGGCAACTCGGAGGCGGTGATGATGACTTTACGCCCAGAACGGTGTTGCGCAATGATGGCAATCTTGCCAACATAAGCAAAGCCAGTAGCGCTGCACACCCTAATTTAGCAAATAACCCAGCGCAGAGTGTTCATTCACAGCGTAATGAATTACCAAGTAACAGTGCACAAAGTACTACTTCATTTAGTATTTTTTCAAGTAGCAATAAAGTAACGCGAAACGAAGCAATAAGCCCGTCAGTTGAAAAGGTCAGCCCAGTGCCTTTTATACCGACAAGAAAAACGACAAGTGCTGTCAATATAAAAGATCAAAGTATTAATGAGCAAAGTGTCAATTTATTAACGCCTTCGTTTGCCCAGCCAAAAGACTTTGTTAGCGCACTGATTAAACCGGCAAAAGCGGTACAAGAGAAAATAGGAGTGCCCTTTGAGGTAGTTATAGCCCAAGCCGCGCTTGAAACAGGCTGGGGACAAAAAATAATTAAAGATCAACAAGGCAGCAGCTCAAATAATTTATTTAATATAAAAGCCGATAGTCGTTGGGGTGGCGAACATATTCAAAAAGATACATTAGAGTTTGAGTTTGGCGCTATGGTAAAGAAATCAGCACCTTTTAGGGCTTACCAGTCTATTGATGACAGCTTTACTGATTATGCTAATTTTCTCACGAATAACAGTCGATACCAAGACGCATTAAAAAATTCTGGTAATGTGGAGCACTTTTTGCATGGTTTACAAAAGGCAGGCTATGCGACCGACCCACAATATGCCAATAAAATAATGGCAACACTTCGCACAGTCTCAAATTTAATTACCAAATAAAGGCAAATCGTAGCGTGCTGCGATAAGTGTTGAGGCTATCATTATGTCAGTAAATTTATACCAAAGCGGCGTAAGTGGCTTGTTAGCAGCCCAACAACAGTTGGCTACTACTGGTCATAATATCTCCAATGTAAACACTGAAGGCTATAACAGGCAACGTGCAGAGCAAAATGCATTGGTTGGTATGAGCCACGGCAATAATTTTATTGGCTCAGGCAGTTACATTCAAGATATTGCCCGTGTATATGATAAGTTTTCTCATAAGGAACAATTACTTAGTCAAAGTAACTTAGGGCATGCTGATTTGCTTGATGGCCGCCTAGCGCAGCTAGATCAAATAATGAGCACTGCAGGTGGGGCAGTGGTCAATTCTTTAGAAAACTTTTATCAAGCAATGAATGGCATTGCAGACAATCCCAATGATTCAGGTTTACGTAGCATAGTACTGAGTCAAGCAAAGATTCTAAGCAGTGATTTTAATGAGTTAAGCAGCAACTTTGAAAAAATGACTGACGCAGTCAATGGTGAAATAACACAAGTAGCGACGAGAATCTCTGAAATATCAAGAGAACTGGCCAAGCTTAATGAAACCATTATGCATTCGGGGCAAATAACACAGTCAGGCCAGCCTAACGACTTACTTGATAAAAGAGATCAACTCATCGGTGAGCTCAGTGGTTATACCCAAGTTACAACGGTTGAAGATGTACATGGTGTTCAAACGGTAATGATAGGTCAGGGGACAACACTGGTGGCAGGAATTACCCCGCTTACTCTGCAAGTTAATGCCGGTAACCCTGATGTTAAGCAAACCACATTAAGCTTAGTAAGAGGTAATAGTAGTGTTGCTATAAAAGGAGACACCTTAGGTGGCTCTTTAGCAGCAAGTTTTGAATTTAGAGATGAGCACTTAAACCAAACACGTAAAGAAGTAGACCGGTTAGCGATGGCTATTTCATCAACCTTAAACGATACCCAGGCCAGCGGTTTAGATTTAAATGGCTTGCAAGGTGCTAATATATTTACCAATGTTAACACCACCCAACTGCAGCAAGGGCGTGTATCACCGACAGATGCTAATACCGGCACTACACAAGCACAAATTAGTATTACGGATGTGTCATTATTACCCACTGATGATTTTGAAGTGCGCTTTGATGGAACCGATTTTAGTTTACATAACTTAACGACGGGTGCGAGTGAAAATTTAGGCCCGCCAGGCTCGGGTATACCTGCGGGCACTCATACGCCTTCTTCACCTGATTATGGCTTTTCATTTATTGAAGCGGGCATACCTAACGCAGGTGATACCTTTATTGTCGTACCTACAAAAAATAGTGCAGCGCTAATGAAGGCAACACTAACCGACGGCAGTGCAATTGCAGCAAGTTCTGCTATTGCGGTTACGCCCTCAAGTAACAATGTGAGTGATGGTTCAATTGAAATAACCAATGTTATTAATCCCGTTGCCGCCAGATCTTATGACGTAACCGTTGATGTTTACGAAAGCGCCCCGGGCACTTTTAGCTACCGGGTATATAACACCACCACACCGCCGCCAGCTCCGGCAATAGCCACAGGCAGTTATGCTGCAGGCACAAGTGCTACGGTAGACATTCCTACCGGCTCACCAGACTTTCAAATTGAAATTAACGGAGACCTTGTTGGCTCAGGTGCTAATGCAAGAGAAACATTTGTGCTAGGTGATGCTTTTGGGGTAGGTAATGGAAACCACGCTGCGGTACTAGCCAAAACACAAGAGGTGGGGGTTACTGACGGCGGCAAACAAACCTTTAGCCAAAGTTTAGCAACTTCTACCGCTGTTGTTGGTGCTAAAGCCAGTAATGCCGACTTAGTCGCTGATACAGCCCAAGCGTTATTCACGCAAGCTTACAATAGAAACCAAGCAACATCAGGTGTAAACCTTGATGAGGAAGCCGCAAATTTATTGAAGTTTCAACAAGCTTATCAAGCGGCATCACAAATAATTTCAACGGCAAATACTATTTTTGACACTATTTTAGCTGCCGTAAGGTAAGGAGTTTATTATGCGTGTATCTACTGCTCAGTTTTATCTGCAAAGCTCGCAAATGATGGGTAATAAAAGTGCAGAGGTTAATAACCAAATGGCGCATATATCCAGTGGTTTGCGTATACACACTGCCAAAGACGATGCCGTTGCATATGGCACATTATCAGGTCTAAAAGATGATTTAGCCAATATTGAAAAATATAAGCGTAATATTACTATGGCCGAGAGTGATAATAACTTACAAGAAGTTATTTTTGCTGATACCGAGCTAGTATTAGATAAGATTAAACAAGATATGCTTTTAGCTAATAATGGCCGCATGTCTAGCGAAGACTTGCAGACCTTAGCTAATCAGGTCAGAGATAGCTTTGATCAATTACTTGATATTTCTAATACACAAAATGAAAACGGAGACTATATCTTTGCTGGTTACCAAACCGACTTACGCCCGTTTAGCCAAAAAGTTGACGGGTCCGTTGTTTACAATGGTGATGCAGGGGTAAACCAATTACAAATATCAAAAAATATTAATATTCCAACTAACCAAGCAGGCGACGCTTCTTTTTTAACGGTTAATAACGCATTAGGCGACTTTGCCGCTCACTATAATGCTAGCCCAGCTAATACCTCAGGTGTTGCTGTTGAAAGTGCCAAAGTGGTTGACCGTGACGCATATAACAGCAGTGTTTTACCCCATGAATATACATTCGATTTTGACGCCACCACCAATAACTTAACGGTAACTGATAGCGGAGGCAATGTGGCTTTTCCCGTAGCACCTGCAGTACCAGCTCCCTATGAAGCGGGGCAAACAATTACCTTTGACGGCATTGCCGTTACTTTAAGTGGCAATCCATTGCCGGGTGAAAGCTTTGTTATTAACGAACAAGAAGAGGTTAGCATCTTTGAAACCGTTAATAGCGCCATTGAATGGATGGAAAAAGGTGTTATGTCAAGTGACCAAGAGCAACACCAAGTTGACTATAACACCTTGCTTAACCAACTTAATGAGGCCATGGGGCATATTACTTCAAGGCGCGTTGACGCAGGTGTGCGCTTGCAGGTACTGGAAACTCAAAAAAACAGGCACTTAGATACCGAACTAGCAACGGCAACGGATAGAGGCAAAATAGAGGATCTAGACTTTGCAAAAGCTATTTCAGAGTTTGAACAGTCAAAAATAGCGCTACAGGCATCACAGCAAACGTTTAGTAAGGTGCAAAATTTATCCCTATTTAATTATCTTTAACCGGAAGATGAAAGTTTTTATCTGATTTAATAAAAGTGGCATTGTTTATGCTTTATTTATAATCAGTAACAACAGGTAACCAATAACCGTCGGTAGGTAACTATCACCATTATTGTTATCAGTATTTCTTAATAAGAAGAGTAAAGAGGCTTGCTGAACAAGCTTCTAATAAATAATTTCATACATTAGGAGTTTATTATGGCTTTATCAGTAGTAACCAATACAGCGTCAATAAATGCACAACGAAACCTAACGAAGTCGGGTGATGGACTTGCAACCTCAATGCAACGTTTATCATCAGGTATGCGTATTAACAGCGCCAAAGATGATGCGGCAGGTATGCAAATCGCTAACCGTTTAACCTCACAAGTGAATGGTTTAGGGGTAGCACAACGAAATGCTAACGACGGTATTTCAATGGCACAAACAGCCGAAGGTGCTATGCAAGAATCAGCAGCAATTTTACAACGTATGCGTGATTTAGCACTGCAATCAGCGAATGGCTCAAACGGCGCTGAAGACAGAGCTGCCCTACAAAAAGAAGTAGGCGCACTACAGCAAGAATTAACCCGTATTGCTGAAACCACTAAGTTTGGTGCTACCAGCTTATTAGATGGCACTTTTGGCACTAAACAGTTTCAAGTTGGCGCTAACGCTAACGAAACAATTAATGTAACTTTAGGTAATATGGCGGCTGACAATATTGGTGTGAATGAAATTAAAGGCCCAGGCACTGCAGCGTCAACAGGTATTGGTGATGTTCAAACAATAGCATTAGCAGCTAACATGAACACGACCGGCGACACTATTAATATTAATGGTGGCGATGTTACCTATAGTGCTGGTAGTGGTGCAGCGACAATCGCTGACAAAGTTAATGCTGAAGCTTTAGGGGTGACAGCCGAGGCGAAATTAGTGACGACTATTTCAGGGATTGACGCATCGAGTAATTCTGAAATTAGAATTTCTAAAAATGGCGCTGAAGTGGATAGTTATGACTTAAGTACCTTTGGTGGTGATTCTGAGCGTTTGGCTGAAAAAATGCAAGCAGATGGTTATGACGCCGTTTATGATAAAGATACTGATACTATCAATTTTATAGCTACCGATGTTGACGGTATGGAGGCGGTTGGTACTGGCGATACCAGTGGTTTTCAAATTGGTGGTCAAGCGGTTGCGTCAACTGCAGGGTCACTAAGTGTGTCAGCAGAGCTTAACTTGTCCTCATCATCTAAAATTGGTGTTAGTGGTACCACAGCGAATGAAATTTTAGGTACTGGTACCGCAGCTGTTCAATCAACCGGTGGTGCAAGTGGGTTAACAAGTGTTGACTCCCTCGATATTTCCGGCGTTGATGCAACTGGCGCGCAAAGTGCTATTAAAGCGATTGATGCAGCACTTGCTCAAATAGACTCAAGCCGAGCTTCGTTAGGTGCGGTGCAAAATCGTTTCTCTCATACCATTAGTAACTTAGCTAACGTGGCTGAGAATGTATCAGCGTCACGAAGTCGAATTGAGGATACAGATTTTGCTGCTGAAACAGCGACAATGACCAAAAACCAAATATTGCAACAAGCAGGTACAACCATGTTGTCACAAGCAAACCAAATACCGCAAGCAGCCTTAAGTTTATTAGGCTAGCTTATGTAATGTTGGTTATTACGAGCAGTATTTTTTATTTTTAATAAAGTTACTGTTATACGTTAATCGATGCATGTGTATTTATTAAAAGGAAACCTTTATAGGGTTTCCTTTTTTGTTTTGGTTATTTATTTTTTCAAAGCTTAACTGTAATTTTTGTATTTATATCGATATAAATACAAAAATAAATACAACAAGTGAATTATCGAGGGTCAATACTTTGACTGAAAAACAAAATAAGTAATATATCCCCTTCGCACCTAATGCTGTCGTCCTTACTGTAACTTAAGTTTAGCCTTACTTTGTTGTTTTTATTGTTGTTTTTAAAGTTGGCTCGGTTTTTGATTGTATATAAGGCTAGTAAAGGGGCTTTATTTAATAAGCTTCTAAAGCGTACTATTAGGAGATTATTATGGCTTTATCAGTAGTAACTAACACACCATCACTTAACGCTCAACGAAATTTAACTAAATCAGGTGAAGGTTTAGCAACATCAATGCAACGCTTATCTTCAGGTTTGCGTATTAACAGTGCTAAAGATGATGCAGCAGGGATGCAAATTGCCAACCGATTAACGTCCCAGGTAAATGGGTTGGCAGTAGCACAGCGTAATGCCAACGACGGTATTTCGATGGCACAAACTGCTGAAGGCGCGATGCAAGAATCCTCGGCTATTTTGCAGCGAATGCGAGATCTTTCATTACAGTCTGCCAATGGTTCAAACTCCGCTAGTGACCGACAGTCATTACAAAAAGAAATAGGGGCTCTACAACAAGAACTAACCCGTATTGCAGAAACAACCAAGTTTGGTGCAACCAGCTTACTTGATGGTAGTTTTGGTACAAAACAGTTTCAAGTTGGCGCTAATGCAAATGAAACTATTAACGTTACTATAGGTAATATGGCTGCCGATGATATTGGCGCACATCAAATTAAAGGTAGCGGCACTGCCGCGAGTAATAGTATTGGTGATGTTGAAGCCTCACTGTTAGCGGCAAATATGAATACAACGGGTGACACTTGGAATATCAATGGTACGGATGTAACTTTTGTTAATGGTGATGGTGCATCTACCATAGCAGCGAATATTAATGATGAGTCAACAGGAGTTACCGCTAAAGCTGTATTGTCAACCCGTATACAAGGCTTGTCTGCTTCAGATGCTGGAACGTTTAACATTTATAAAGAGGGAGCAGTGGAAGATACTTTTAATCTAGCTTCTTATGGTGGCGATATGGAGCGCCTTACTGAAGATCTGCAAGCAGCAGGCTACAATGCTGTATTTGATCAAGACTTAAATTCAGGGGCTGGCGGTATCGATGTAATAGCCACGGGGATTGATGGTTTTGAAGTTACCGCTTCAGCTGCGGGTACGGTACAAATGGGACCCCCAAGTGCTTTATTAACATCAGGCGTTGGCGCTATATCTCACTCAGCTGAATTGCATTTATCTTCGGCTGAAAAAATTGGTATTTCGGGTAATACGGTTAATGAAATCCTAGGGCAGGGGTTCAACGGTAATAACATTGGCGCTAGTGGTGGTACTAGTGCGTTAAATTCAGTAGAAAACATAGATATATCAGGTGTTACTGCAGCTGGATCGCAAGCAGCTATAGAAGTTATCGATGCGGCTTTGTCACAAATAGATGCTAACCGGGCTGATTTGGGGGCGGTGCAAAACCGCTTTACGCATACGATAAGTAACTTAGCCAACGTACAAGAAAACGTATCAGCATCACGTAGCCGCATACAAGATACCGACTTTGCTAAAGAAACAGCGGTGATGACCAAAAACCAAATATTACAACAAGCAGGTACTACAATATTATCTCAAGCCAACCAAATACCACAAGCAGCCATTAGTTTATTGGGTAATTAGCTTAGAGGTGATTTACCAAAGTTAGTGAGTAATAAAGTAATAGTTTATAAGGCCAGGCAGTTAATGTTTGGCCTTTTTTGTTTTTATTATTTTATTTTTCTGAGGATGTTATGCTGAGTATAAAGGTAAAAGTTATATTAAAACAATGTATTATGTTTTTTTTGCTGAGTGTTTGGTAGGGGTAATAATATTTTTTTGTTTTTTTTTACAAAAAACATTCAAGTTAATTTTTATACTGCCGTTAAGGTGTTTAGTACGGAGCTGTTTTAATTAATTTGGTTAATGAACGGTTTCTGATTTATACAACTAAACAATTACATTATGTAATCAGGAGTTAATCATGGCTTTATCAGTAATTACGAATACCTCATCAATTAACGCGCAACGCAACTTGAGTAAATCAAGCGAAGGTTTAGCGACTTCAATGCAACGTTTATCATCGGGTATGCGTATTAACAGCGCTAAAGATGATGCAGCAGGTATGCAAATCGCTAACCGTTTAACATCACAAGTGAATGGTTTAGGCGTAGCACAACGAAATGCTAACGACGGTATTTCAATGGCGCAAACCGCTGAAGGTGCAATGCAAGAATCATCAGCTATTTTACAACGTATGCGTGATTTAGCATTACAATCAGCTAACGGTTCAAACGGTGCAGACGACCGTGCAGCGCTACAAAAAGAAGTAGGCGCCCTGCAACAAGAATTAACCCGTATTTCTGAAACCACTAAATTTGGTGCAACTAGCTTACTTGATGGTAGTTTTGGTACAAAGCAGTTCCAAGTTGGTGCTAATGCCAATGAAACAATCAATGTAACCTTACGTGACATGTCAGCTGAAGCGATTGGTGCGCATGAAATAAAAGGTAAAGGTACTGCAGCATCAACAGGTATTGGCGATGTTCAAACACTAACCTTAGCTGCTAATATGAATACAACAGCCGACACCTTAAATATTAATGGTAAGGATGTGTCTGTTGGTGCTGGTGATGGTGCCGCGACTATTGCTGACAGTATAAATGGTGCAGCGACAGGTGTTGTTGCCGAGGCAAGTTTAAATACAAAAATTGCTGGTATTGACTCAAGCAGCTCATCTACCATTGAAATTTCTAAAGGTGGAACAGCGGTTCATGAGTATGACTTAAGTAAGTTTGGTGGCGACTCAGCCCGTTTAGCTGAAGAAATGCAAGCAGATGGTTATGATGCTGTTTATGACAAAGACACTGATACTATTACCTTTAAAGCAACTGATGTTGACGGTATTGAGGCAACGGGTACAGGTGATACCAGTGGTTTTACTATTGGTGGGCAAGCTGTAGCTACATTAGCTGCTGCGGTAAGTGTGTCAGCCGAGCTTAATTTATCATCGTCAAATAAAATCGGTATTAGTGGTGCGACTGCTAATGAAGTACTTGGAACTGGTGCGGCTGCTATTGCCTCTACGGGTGGTGCAAGTGAGTTAACTACGATTAAATCGATGGATATCTCAGGTGTTGATTCAACGGGCGCTCAAGCGGCAATTAAAACGATTGACGCGGCACTAGCGCAAATTGATAGCCAACGTGCAGATTTAGGTGCGGTGCAAAACCGTTTTTCACACACTATTAGTAACTTAGCTAACGTTGCTGAAAACGTATCAGCATCACGCAGCCGAATTGAAGATACCGACTTTGCTTCAGAAACTGCGGTAATGACGAAGAACCAAATATTGCAACAAGCAGGTACATCAATTTTGGCTCAGTCTAACCAGTTACCACAAGCGGCATTAAGTTTAATTGGCTAATTAAGCTAAGTGTAATTTAGGCTTAGGTTCAGCCTATAACGTTAAGAGAAAGGAAGGGGCCTATTCCCCCTTCCTTTTGTCTTTTTATATTTTGTGTTTTTTGATATACACACCACGATAATTTATACTGACTATTAACGTAATATATTCGCTGTCAAAGTGCGTGGTATGATTAAAATAGGAGCATACTATGAATATCCATAATGCTAATGAAATAGGTGGTTTAAGCTTACTCCCTGAACATAAACGCATCAGTGATCCAGTTACGCAAAATAATACTGTTGATAAAAGCTCCTCACCCATTACAACTCATGTGAACGCTAATACTGAGCAAACAGATACTCACCTCAAACCAGCTGAAACCACTCCGTCACCGTCACCTTTAACATCGGAACAACTTGATAAAGTGGCGCAACAATTGCAAGATTTTGTTGGTGAGCTGAACAGGAATATAGAATTCTCAGTAGATGAAGATTCTGGCCGGAACGTGATTAAAGTAATTGACAAAGGCTCAGGTGACTTAATTAAGCAATACCCATCTGAAGAAGTGCTTACTTTGGTGTCTAAGTTGTCAAATATGGTTGGTGGCTTTGTTGATGCCAAGGTTTAGTTCACCTTAGCTACACACTCAGCTAGAACACGAAGCTAAGTTTTATATAAATGAGTAGTTAAAGGCTAAAGAGTACAAGTTAACAATTAGGTATTAAAAGTTACGTCTTAAGGAGATTATCATGGCAGGTATTTCATTTACAGGTATTGGTTCAGGTTTACAGGTTAGCGAAATTGTTTCGGCAATCGTTAATGCTGAAAAAGTACCGTATGAGTCAAGAGTAGCTCAAAAACAGGGTGACTTTACTACAGATATCTCTGCTGTCGGTGCATTAAAGTCTGCCTTAGAAGCGGTAACAGCTTCTTTTGAGAGCCTTGGTGATATTGATAAATATCAAAACCGGACAATTTCTGGCCGTGATGACTTTGTTAGCCTAACCTCAGACAAAGAGGCTGAGGTTGGCCAATACTCAGTTAAAGTTGAAGCGTTAGCAACTCAGCATAAATTAATGTCATCAGCCATGGGGGCAACAGAAGAAGTAGGTGAAGGCACGCTGTCGATAACCTCAGGTGATAATGCGTTTGATGTTGTGGTGTCGGGTACAGCAACATTAAGTGATGTTCGTGATGCCATCAATGATAATGCTGATAATACATCCGTTAGTGCCACCATTATAACCGATGCATCAGGACAACATTTAGTCTTAAATAGTAAGCAAACAGGGGTTGATAATGCTATCACTGTCGTTGCTGCAGAAGCGAGCAATAAGTTAACTTCAACCGCAGGCTTTGCTAATACAGATACGGTTGGCTCAGGAACGCTATCGTTTGGCTCAGGAAGCAATAATTTTGATATCGCAGTAGGCGCTGCAGACACTTTATCAGATATTGTTACTGCTATTAATGAAAGTGCCGATAATACTTCAGTGGTGGCTAGGATCGTTACTGATGGCACAGGCCAACATTTAGTGTTTAATTCTATTGAGCCAGGAGCTGCTAACGCAGTAACAGTGACAGCAACAGACGATGATGGTAATAACAGTGATGCTACGGGAATTTCTCAATTTGCCTCTGCTAATATGGATACTCCTAGTGTTTCTAACAGTGATAATACCGGGTTATCTCGCTTGACATCTGCCGCAACCAATACGCTCACTTCGGCCAATAGCTTTGCATCAACTGACACCGTTGGCTCGGGCACATTATCCTTTAGCTCGGGTGGTAATAGTTTTGATGTAACTGTTGGGGCGTTTGATAACCTATCTGACATTATGAAGTCAATTAATGACAGTAGTGAAAATAGCTCGATTAAAGCCAGTATTGTTAACGACGGTGCGGGTGATTACCTCGTCTTTAATAGTAGGCAATCAGGTGGTGCGCATGCTATTACGGTAACGGCAGTTGATGATGACGGTGACAATAGCGATATGGCAGGGCTTTCACAGTTTAGCTCTGCCAACCAAGTCGCGACCGCAAATCTTGATAATATGACACAAGTTGATACCCCTACAGATGCTAAAATTACTATTGATGGCACCATCACGGTTACTAATAGTAGTAATGTTTTTGATTCTGTAATTGATGGAATAACTATTACAGCAAACAAGGCACACGGCCTTGATGATGACCTTAGTAAAGTGTCAGTTACTGAAGATAATAAAAATGTTGCTGCAGGTATTAATACCTTTATTGAAAGCTTTAATGCCTTGGTTGACTTAACGGATCAGTTAGGTAAGTCAGGGTTAAATGCCGATGGCGAGTTAGAGAGTGCTGGCGCGCTAGCAGGTGATGCTATGCTACGTGGCGTCATGTCTAAAATACGAAGTCAGTTTAATAAAGGGTTTGATACCGGTAATGGTGATACATTAACCTTGTCTCAATTAGGTGTTCGTACCGAGCGTGATGGTAAGTTGAGTTTTGATTCAGACACGCTTGACGAGTTAATAAAAGAGTCACCGGATCAAGTGCAAAACTTTTTCTTAGGCGATGAAGGTGATAATGGTTTTGTCAAAGATATGGAAACCTTTGTCGGCTTTTATACTGACGCTAGTGGTGTACTTAGTCAAAGAATTGAAGGTAAAAATAATCAAATAGACAAGTTAACTAGTGATCTAGAAGGCTTTCAATTAAAAATGGCGTCGTTAGAATCAAGGTTATATGCGCAATATAATGCGATGGATTTAATGGTTGCTCAAATGAACTCAACCAGCTCCTATTTAATGTCGCAATTAGAGAACATGCCCGGCGTGGTAAAAAGCTCTAGTTAACAATTAACCCGCAGCAATTGTGCTTTTTGAGCTACTATTGCTGCTAATCACATCGAGCGAATGCTGCTTTAATCATTACTCCCACAGTATTATTTTTTTAGTCAATTTTTAGATGAATTATTTACACTACCATTTAATGTTGACATAAAAATGTAATAGACGCCAAAATAACCACACCATACCTTATATATTATACGTTTTTCAGTGCACAAGCCTGTAAAGTTAGTACGGCACAGTGACAATGCCCCTTAATTTAATAAAGTCATGCCAGTGTTGCCTTGGTATTAAATTTGCTTGGTATATTGTTTATATCTATGTGACACTAATAGTTACAAGCAAACGCAAGCAATCACTAAACCTTACTTTGTTTTAGCAAGGTAATGACTCTAATGTTTAAGTGATTAATTCATAATAGTTAAAACTTAAGCCGGAGATATTAATGGAAGACCCATCAATTACAATTCAAAAAATGTTAATGCAAGCAACACTGAATGCAAACCTAGATGCGTTAAAAGTTTATATTCCTGAAATCTATGAAGAGTTTAAAAATTATCAGCCAGAAAGTGCGGGGGTAGCTATTGATGAAAATGGCCAAGCTAATTTATTTAATAACGACGCATTTGTTTATAACGATCCCAAAGCACATGCTAAAGAACAGGTTGCTTTATTTATAAAAGATCCTGCCATGATGACCTACACTCTAGAGCATCAAGAAGATAAAGATATCTACTTTGACCATGCGCACATATTAAAAAAGATACTCAACAAGCGAAAGAATGATGTTAAAGATACGCTACACAGACCCATTGATGAAGATAGAATAGACTGCGTTTGTATGATTGGTGCGGGTTTAGGTTATCAAATAGAAGCATTATTTAATCAAAAAAGCATTGTTAATTTCTTTTTATACGAGCCGTCTAAAGATGTTTTTTATGCCATGTTACATTGTATTGAATTAAGAGTTATTCTTGAGCAATGTATTGCTTTAGGAGGTGCGTTTACAGTACGGGTTGGTGGCTCGTCAGCAGGTGTGATCAATGCTATTTCTAAGATGCTTCACCAACAAGGTCATTTCAACTTAAGTAGAATGTTCTTTTTCCGACACTATTTGAGTGACACTACGGAAGACACGGTAAAGCTTATTCGTGAAATAGGTCACCGTTGGACTGCTGGTTGGGGCTTTATGGAAGATGAAATTATTAGTATTTCCCATACCTTAACTAATATACAAGCGGGTTATAAAATTTGTAAAAAAGAAAGCTTAAATAACAATCAATTAGCAACAAAACCTGTGTTCATTGTCGCTAATGGCCCCTCGTTTGATGAATCAGTAGACTTTCTACAAAAAAACTCAGCTAACATCATTATTGTAAGTTGCGGCACTGGCTTAAAAGCACTGTTAAAAAACAACATTAAACCAGATATTCACATTGAAATGGAGCGTACAGCTGCGTTATTACCTTATATAGAGGTGATTGAAAAACAACAAGAAGATCAAGAAATAAAGCTAAAAGACATACAAATAGTTGCCCTAAATACTGTTTATACCAAGTTACTGAGTAGGTTTAAGACACCTTTGTTACTCACTAAGTTAAATGATGCGGGTGGTAAACTTATTCAGCAATATGATAAATTAAATATGTATGCAGCACCTGATTATAGTAACCCAACCGTTAGTAATACTGCATTAGCGGTTGTCACTTCACTTGGCTTTAAAAATATTTATCTTGTTGGTGTCGATTTAGGCTATAAAAGTAGTGAGCATCACCACTCAAAAGACAGTATTTATTATGACGAAGTATTTAATGAATTTAATGACGTTGTACAAGCAGATGAAAATATGCAAGTTGCCGGTAACTTTAGCGAGCTTGTTTACACCACAGATATTTTAGATATGTCTCGTGCTAACATGGAAATGTTACTGCAACTCAATCCTGATGTAATGGTGCATAATTGCTCTGATGGCGCTAAAATTCAAGGTTGTACTCCTCAACCTTTAGCCGAACTTAATTCGTTTGATGAATTTTCTGATAAAACGCAGGCTTTAGAAGCATTGTTAGCTTCTTCTTTTGACAACAAACAGTTCTCAGTAAAAAAATTAGATCGCGCAATATCTGAATCATTTAAAGAAGTCAAAGTGATACTTGATGAATTGATGAAAATTGTTAATGGTAAAATTGACGATAGAAATGATCTATCAGCAGCGTTTCATTTACAAAACAAATTACTAATGAGGCTTAAGGCACGCGACGAATATAAAGTCAGTTATTGGTTAGTACAAGGTACCTTTAGATATTTTCAGGCTTATATTATGTCTAACTGTTATTATTATGATGATGCCGCAGCGCAAAAAGAATTTATAAAGTTTAGTATAGGAGAGCTGCGTAGGCATATTAACGCGTTATATCAAGAGTTAGTGGCTTCATATAACAAACCGTCAAAAGTGTAACTAAATTGCTATCTGGCCACAAAGTAAACTAGTTTACAAAACAATACTTTAAAATTAATGATGTAGAGATAAACTATGGATCCTTTTGATTATTATAAAAAAACGTCTAAAGATGAAAGCTTAACCACAACTGAAAAATGTGGTCGTTATTTAAATCAAAGTGATGATGAACTAAATATTTTTGCCGATATTTGTACTAAGTTGCCCGCGCTAACACAAAAAGGCTCATTAATCATTGATATTGGCTGTGGCTGCTCTGATCCAGTAAAAAAGCTCATTAAAAATAGCCACACTTATCAAAACAACTTGGTACTCGTAGACAGCAAAGAAATGCTCTCGTTATTACCAGAAGTTGATAACGTATCTAAGGTTGCTGTTCAATTTCCTGATCAAGGCTTTGTTGAAAGGTATCAAAACAAAGCGGATGCAATTATTGTGTATAGTGTTTTTCATTGTGTTTATCTTGAAAGTGACTTTATTACCTTTGTTGATTCATTAGTGAAGCTTTTAAAAAGTGGCGGTTCATTATTATTGGCTGATTTACCTAATGCGACAAAAAAGAAACGTTTTTTATCATCAGAGCATGGCAAAGCATTTCATCAAGCGTGGAGTGGTGAGCAAAGTACGCCTGAAGTTAATTGGAATCAATTTGAACCAGGCAGTTTAGATGACGCGTTAGTCATCATGTTAATGATGAGATACCGTCAAATGGGCTATGAAACTTACCTTGTACCTCAAAGTAAACAGTTACCCTTTTCTAATACTCGTGAAGATATTCTCATTAGGAAATGGTAATGAAGCGTGTTTGGCTATGGCCCAAAACAGCCATTAATAGTACTACTGTAACAGACGATAAGTCGATACTTACCGCGATAGAGCGATACTTTTCTGACTTGTATGCGCCTTATAAAGTAGTTTATTTTTCAAGGGCGAGAGTCGGAATTATGGCTATATCAGCTATGCGAGAGCTGACAAGGTCACAACTAACCTTTGTACAGCCATTTTCATCGCATTGTGTGTTGTCGGCTGTTGCATATCAAAGTACGCCATCCACGACTTACCCTCAGCAATGCGAACAGCAAATAATTTACCACCAGTGGGGCAGTAAAACACTGGTTGACGAACAGCTTTATAAAAATATTTTAATTGAAGATGCAGTAGACTCTCTTATTCTCACGAACAAAAAGAGTGAGCTTTTTCCAAATAATGCACCTTTTTGCCTGATTTCCTTACCTAAAATTTGTTCTGCTTCTGTTGGGGCATTAGTGGTTTGCCAACATGATGTTGATTATTATCAGCTGATAAAGCAACGCGAGCAAATGGCACAAGCACTTGACGTACCTACGTCGTATTTGGACAACACTTGTTTACAAGAGGCGGTATTGCAAGCTAAGCCAACTTTAGCACCTAAAATAGCAAAAAGTATTGAGGTATTAATCAATAACTCGGCAAATAAAATAAAGTTAAATAGAGCGGTTATTAGGAAAAACTTTCCGCAGCTAGCACTTAATACTGGCAGTGACGATATGCGATTACCTGCTAACATTGCTGTTTCGCAAGAGAAGATAACGCACGATAGCTTATATTCCTCAGTGCCTTTTCATGTTATGGAAAAACAACGCAATGCTTTTAATTATAATCAGCAAGTTTGCTCAAAAGTATGGCTATTACCTTGTCACTCGCAGGCCAATTGGTGTTAATAGCAATGAAAGATCAGGCTAGCTTGACGCAACAAGCACATTTGTTACAAAATTTAGCTGACAAGCATTTTATTCAAGTAGTGAAACTAGCGCAAAGCCAAGTAGAGTGGGAAAACGTGTTATCGCAGAGTCAGCAAGCTTGCAGTGAATATTTGCCTTTAACTATTGCATATCATCATGATTATTTATTAACGGCAAAAAATTGTGCTTTTACGATATATGAAAATAACAACCCCGTGGCTATTTGGCCCTTAACCTTATATAAAAAAGCCAATACTATTACTTTGCAAAGTAACTGTAAAAATATAATTCCACCAGTTTTTATTGACGGTATTAGTAAAAAAATAATTAAAAAAATATATCAACAATGTTTTCATTTATTAAAAGACTTTAGTTTACATAACCATCACGACATTAAATTATCTTATAGTCCACTAGATAACATGTTATGGCAACGTACCTTTACTCCCGTTATTAAGTCGGTTGATTACCAACAATATTTAATTGCTAACCTTAGCGCTGAATTAGTGGATATACAAAAGAGCTTTAGAAAAAGCTATCGTTCATTAATTAATAAAGGGTTAAAATTATGGCAGTCTACTTTGCATACGCAAATGTCTGATGATTTACTTAAACAATTTAGAAAGTTTCATATTGAGATATCTGGTAAAGAAACAAGGCCGATTTCAACGTGGAAACTGCAGCAAAACATGGTGAATGCTGGTGAGGCCTTTTGTGTTACCTTGCATAACGATCATCATCACTTAATTGGCGTAGCGTTGTTCAATCTTAGCCCTTTGCAGGCCTCATATAGTGTAGGTGTATATGATCGTAGCCTGTTTGATTTACCCCTTGGTCATGTGGTGCAAGCTAAAGCGATTGAATACATGAAAACACTTGGTGTTACGCGATATTTTTTAGGGAATCGCCACCATAGATTTGAGCAAAATATGCCGACAGAAAAAGAAAGCGCTATCGGCTTCTTTAAAGAAGGGTTTAGTAATACTATTGATATTGAAGCAAATGCAATATTAACTTTTGATTAAGTGAGCAGCTAAAGCACTTATTGATTCACTTGGCTCTTATTTTATTAAATCTCTTGTTACAGGAGTACCACGTTTAATAGTTTTACTGGTTTTTTTACCGATAATATCGTCATAATATTTGGGAGCTAGCCCAAAGCCCGGCCTGATTCTACGAACATGTTGTGGAGTTATTATGGTGTTTTCTGCAATATCTTCAACAAAATAAAGGGATCTCCTAAATTTTTTATTTTGTATTTCTGCGGGCTTTAATTCATAGCCAGCATTACCGAGTGCTTGCCATGCTATTTTAGTTTCACGGCATAAAGCACTTAATTCATTAGGCTCAAGTGAAAACTCACTGTCAGGGCCTTTGTTATCTCTTGATAGCGTCACATGCTTCTCAATAACACTAGCCCCCAATGCTGTTGCTGTTATGGCAACAGTATTACTTAAAGTATGATCAGACAAACCTACGATAACGTTAAACCTTCTTGCTAAGTCTTGTATAGTGGCTAAATTGCTTTCTTGTACAGGCGCTGGATAAGCGCTAATACAATGCAAAATAACTAACGCTTTACAGCCAGCTTGCTGTGCGCAAGTTATGGCTTGTTCGATTTCTGCTAAACTAGCCATGCCAGTAGACATGATCATGGGTTTTAATGTTTTAGCAACATACTCAATTAGCGGCAAGTCAGTTAACTCAAAAGATGCAATTTTATAGGCAGGTGTATCGAGTGTTTCTAAGAGGTCTACGGCCGTTTCATCAAACGGGCTACTAAAGAGGGTAATGCCAATTTTTTTAGCATAGTCAAAGAGTTCTTTGTGCCATTCATAGGGGGTATGCGCTTCTTGGTAAAGTTGATAGAGGCTATAACCATCCCATAAGCCCCCTTGTATTTTAAAGTGATCGTTATCACAGTCAATCGTCATCGTTTCAGCAGTGTACGTTTGAATTTTGACTGCATCAGCGCCTTTATCCTTTGCCATCTTTATAGTTTTTATAGCGCTGTTAAGAGAACCATTATGATTAGCTGACAGTTCCGCAATAATGTAAGGGGCGTGGTTCGGGCCTATTTTTCGGTTATTAATGCTAATTTCATTGGCATTCATGGTTGAGAATCCTCATTATTTGGGTATTGATAAGGAGCACGAAGGTAACTGCTTTCGGTTAGTTTTATAAAATTTGCTTGGTTAAATAATTGTTGTGAAGCGTAGTTTTGAGGGTGAACATAAGCATAAATTTCACAACAATCAAAGCGTTTTGGTATAGCATGAATAGCTTTAAGCGCTAGTTTCTGTCGCTGCGCTTGAGGAGCGACCAAAATCGATATTTCATAGCGTTCAATGCACTTTTTTGTTGCTTGTTTATCTAGGCGTAATACGCCGAGTTTTTTACCTGCCAAACATATCAGGTACATATGGCGATGCTCCATGGATATACTTGATAAAAACCACTGTTTATGATCTTCGTATTTTATTGCTTTTGTATTACGAGAAAAACGTCTTATTTGAGGATTTGATTGCCACTGAAATATTAACGCTAAATCATCGATAGTTGCGAGTTTTAGTGTCACTTCCGGCAGAGATAATCTGGCTATCACACGTTGTGTGCCCAAACCGTCACAGCAGTTAAAACTGTTTTTAATTAATGATAAATAGGTAAAGGGTTGGCTTTCTAATGAGTGTATAGCGTCAACAACCCCTTGTATTGTTAGTGTTTGGTAATGACCTAGGTTAATAATAGCGTTTTCATTAGCCAAGCTATTGTTGACCTCTTTTTGGTTGTCGGCTAGAACAATAGCTAAAGTCGGGAGTCCTAAACTACAGCGCTCCCAGGCAGTAGTTCCACAAGCACCAATTGCTAGATCAGCGTTAAGCATCTTGTTAGACATATCATTACAATCAAGGGTGAGAGTTAGCCAAGGAAAATCTGCAATAAGTGCTTTTATGCTTGCTACATGCGGGGAGTGGCTTGCCATGATTATATCAACAGTTAACTTATGATTATTAGCGCTTTTTCTATATTTTATTAATGCATTGATAATTACTTTAGTTAGGTTTGTTGTGTCTAAACCACCTAAATTAACTAAAATATTACTAAATGAAATAATGTTTCTTGTTGCTTTTACTTGTGCCCTTTTTTGTTTGGCATTTGGAATAAGTTGCTTGAACTCATCTCTTAACACTGTGTATTTTGTGCCTAATAAAAGCTGGCAATACGGAGGAACAAGCGATAAATAATCATTTGTTTTACGATTTAACGTCTGATCAAGTAAAAAGTCAGCGAGGTGTTGTCTGTTAGCTAAATCATCAATAACCAGTAATTTCCGGTAATAGTTTTTTAACTCTTTTTGCCACTGCCAGTCAATAAGGTAATGATCAATAATGAGTAGGTCTATGGAAGTGTTTACAGTTAATACTTGTTTTTTTATCAAAGAGATGCAAGCTTTAGCATCATCCATTTGTCGCCAATTATCACTGTCTATGTCAAATGGTAGCGTAATAAGCTCTACTGGTAATTGCATTAATTTAGCAGCTAAATTATTAGGCAAGTGATTAGAAATAAAAATAATGCGTGCTAAAGGGAATGTTAATTTTAATGCTCGTGCTAAGGTTAAGCAGCGCATTATATGTCCAGTTGCTAGTACTGGCGAAGCGTCAGCTCTAAAAACAATAGTTTCCATTAACGAACCTTAAATAAAGGTTGTAATACTTTACCGTGAAATACTTGATCAAAATTTTGCTGTTTAATGGTGTCAGCTAATAAAGGTAGCACTTCACTATAAGCAGCTAATAATGTTTCAATATCTTTACTTTTGTGAGCGTAATTAAGGTTGTGGCCGCCACCAAGTAATATGTTCCGTTCAGTCATTTCTTGCAATAATAATGATTTTAACTGCCAACTTGAGTATGGTGGACAATCAAAAACTTGTAAAAATGACCAGCTAGGGTGACCGCACACCTTTAACCAATTTGGAGTTTCCATAGCGTGCAGAATTTGTTGTAGGCCTGCTATTAGCTTCTCGCCCATGGCATGAATATGGGGTAATACCTGCTCATGGTTGATTTTATTTAAGACCGCTTTAGTTGCCGCTAGTGATAATGTTTCGCCTGCAAAAGTACCCGAAAAGAAAATATCTTCCATGAGCATCATAATGTCTTTACGCCCAACGACTGCAGAAATAGGGTAACCATTGGCCATGCCTTTGCCAAACGTGGCTAAATCAGGGGTTACCCCAAAGAGTTCCTGTGCGCCTCCTGCTGAAAAACGAAAACCGGTGATCATTTCATCAAAAATTAATAAGGCACCGTGTTGATGGCATAAGTCTTTAACTTCTTGTAAAAAATTAGCCTCAGGGTAACTGCTGTTCATTGGCTCCATAATAACGGCAGCAAAGTTATTTTGTTCGAGTAATTTTTTAAGGGAATCTATGTTGTTATACGTAAAAGTATGAGTGAGTGCTTTAGTTGCCGCTGGCACACCTAAATCACGTGATGTTGAGCCAATATACCAGTCTTGCCAACCATGATAGCCACAAACAGCAATGTGGTCATTTTTAGTAAAAGCTCTGGCTAATCGTATTGCGGCTGAGGTTGCATCACTGCCATTTTTACCAAAGCGTACCATTTCGGCGCAAGGCACCATGTCGATGATCATCTCGGCAACGTCTGTTTCTAAACGGTGAGGAAGCGAAAAAGTAACACCTAATTTTAATTGCTCAATAACGGCATTATCGACTTCTTTATCGCAATAACCCAGTGAAACCGATAATAAAGCACTAACAAAATCGATATAGTGGTTACCATCAATATCCCACACTTGACAACCTTGGCCTCGTTCAATGAAAAAAGGTGATACACCATAAGGATAAGCGGTTTTAGATTTACTAAACGTTTGTGAGCCTAATGGAATGCTTTTTTCAGCGCGTGCAAGCATTTGTTGGGAATTAGTAAATCTTTTATTCATAGCCTTGCTCTTGCTGTAGTGATTTGTGCAAACCTTCATTACGTTGATAGGTGTTATTTAGCGTATTCAAGTGAGGATGTCGCTTTAGTAATGATACAACATCAGTCATAGTAAAGGTGTTATTTTTATTATACAGGCATTGATAGATTTGACTAACAAACTTAAAGTCTTCAGGCTCATCAACTGTCCAGCGTAAATGTGATAAATCAGGTGTGTGTGTGAAATTTGCACGACTAAACAACTGCGGGTTGTTGCGAATAAAAGGTGTTACATGCTCGCGTTCTGAAGGCTTTTTAGCGAGTTGATAGGCTTTCTCTAATGCATCGAAGCTAAAAACTTCAACATCTAAACCGTCAGGTAAGGTTGCGGGAGCGCAGTTTGAGCAATAGTCTACTTTTTTAGCTAAATAAAATGCGATAACGTTATCAACAACTTCAGCGTCAATTAAGGGGCAATCACCGGTAAGTCGTACAATGTGTTTTATTTTTTTATCTTGATTAACACTTTGTGCAGCGTGATAATACCGAGTAAGTACATCGTCTAAATCCCCCCGATAACAACCAATATTAAGTTGCTTGCATAATGCCTCAATAGCGTCATCACTGGTGTTATCACTTGTCGCAACAATTAACTGATGCGGTGTTGAAATGTATGACAGTCGATGCAATTGGTGCTCAAGCATAGGTTTGCCGAGTATTTTTTTTAATACTTTCCCTGGTAGTCTTGATGAAGACATACGGGCTTGTAAAACAATTAAAATATCAGTCATGAGTATTTTCCATCTTTTTATACGTTACTGATTTATGATTTATATTAATATCAGTAATACTTACTAAATTTGCCATAAGCTAGGATTAATAAAGCCTAATCGTGTATCAGCTAATAAAGAGAGTTCCTCACTTGTTACAGCTAAGCTCCTTGCCTGCTGGTAAGCGGTTACTACTTCAGTTAATTGTTGTGTATTACAGACCCCAATAACTAATTTTTCAATGACAGAGTCAACTGGATATCCGCCTTTCTTCTCTTTGTTAAGCGAATCTTGTGCCAATAGTGCGAGTGCTAAGGCTAATTTTGAGCAAGATAAATGCTGAGCTAGTGCACTAAAAGCTTTAAGCTTATGTTGGTAAGGGGCAAAGTAAGGACTTAGTTCTTTTTCTTCAATTAAGAGTAGACCTTGCAAAAAAAGCGATCTCGCATGCAGTTTAATTCGTTTATCGCAACATAACTGAATTATATTAGGGGAGAGAAAACGTTGGTCAAAAATATTAATTGGCACTTGCGCAGTATCAATTGAGTAACATTGCGCTATCGCTATTAATTGTTCAGGGCTATAGACGGATACGCCAATATTTTTTACGAGCTGCTGTTCTTTAAGTGAAGCCAATTGAGAAAATAACTGCAATCTATTTGGGTGTGCAAGTAAATTATCGGCTTGATGAAATAATACTGTCTCTAGTTTGTTACAGTGTAAATTAACGAAGCTTTGCTCAATAAAAGGCAGAATAGAGCGTTGTTTTGCCGTTAATGCCGGTATTTTACTGATTAAGTTAAAGTGCTCACTAGCACCTAGCTCACCGAGTGTTTTTTCACTGTCTCCATAAGCACCTGCGCAGTCTAACGTGTTAATACCTAAAGCTATCGCCTGTTGTAATATGTCGTTAACTTGGCTCGGCGGCACTTGTCCTTGCTGATTGCTAATACCGTAATCTAAACCAAACTGAGCAGTACCTAAGGCCAACTCCATTAGTTTTTACCTGTAACATTTAGCCTGTTGTCTACTTTTTTCATTTCAGTTAATAAGGTTTCAATAATGTACGCTTGTGCTTGTGCGCCTAAATTTGGGTATAAAGGTAATGATATTGCCCGTTGGTAATATTCTTCGGCAATAGGAAAATCGCCGACGTTAAAACCTAATTGTTGATAATATGGTTGTGTATGAACGGGAATATAATGCAGGTGCGCGCAAATGTTTTTTTCTCTGAGCGCGGTAATAATGGCTTTGTGTTTAACTTTTTGTAAACCTTGTTCAAGCTTTGGTAATAGCACTATATATAAATGATAAGAAGAATAAGCGTCTTTAGCTGGCGTTAAACAGGTCAAAGAAGAATTGGCGAAGGCGCGGTCGTATACTTTTGCTAATTCATTTCTTTTATTAACAAATTGTTCTAATCGATTTATTTGGCTAAGGCCTAAAGCCGCTTGTAATTCAGTCATGCGGTAATTAAAACCTAAGCCAACCTGTTGATAATACCAAGGGCCGTGAGAAGACTCGGTCATGCTTGCTTCATCAGACACTATGCCATGGCTGCGAAGTTTTCGCATTGCTTGAGCGAGTGTTTTATTATTAGTTACCGCTAAACCACCTTCAGCTGTGGTGATAATTTTTACCGGGTGAAAACTAAAAACGCTAATATCAGCATATTGGCAGCTACCTACAGGTTTTCCTTTGTATGAGGCGCCTATGGCATGGGATGCATCTTCAATAATATTAAAATGATATTTCAGTGATAAGGCATGTATCGCCGCCATATCACACGATTGCCCCGCAAGGTGAACCGGAATAACCACCTTAGGTAAAGTATTAGTTTTTTTAGCAAGCATTAGCTTATTTGCTAACGCATTAACGCACATATTGCCTGTGGTTAAGTCAATATCAACAAAGTCGACTGTCGCGCCACAATATAATGCGCTGTTGGCCGTGGCGACAAAGGTGATTGGCGTGGTCCATACGAGATCACCTTTGCCCACGCCTAGGGCTAAATTGGCGATATGTAAGGCAGAAGTTGCGCTATTTGCTGCAATGCCAAAACGGGCTTGGCATTTTTGCGCAATTGCTTGCTCAAATAACGGTACTTTTGACCCTTGTGTTAAAAAGTCAGAAGTTAAAACGTCTAACACAGCATTGATATCGTCTTGGTTAATATCTTGTTTACCATAAGGGATCATAGCACTCATTACAGTTCTGCTAAGTCATTAAAGTCGAGTAGTTCTTGTGTTGACAAAAAACATTCATTGTTCAAAGAGTTGTATTCATAACCATGAGCAACTTGTTTGCCTTTTTCATTAAGCGCATTGATAGTGAAATCGTTACTGCGGCTTGAAAAAATGATGGATGGTGCTATAACAAAATGGTCGTCATATTCAAAGGTGTGATAAGAGTCGTCAGACGGGCACATAATTTCATGTAACTTTTCACCGGGACGAATACCAATAATTTTAATCGGTAAGTTAGGTGCCATGGCTTTAGCAAGATCTACTATGCGCATCGAAGGAATTTTAGGCACAAAAATTTCACCACCTAGCATACGTTCAAAGTTTTTTAGTACAAAATCTACGCCGTCTTGTAAAGTGATCCAAAAGCGTGTCATTTCATCATGAGTGACAGGGAGTTCGGTTGCGCCGTCATTAATTAACTTTTGAAAAAAAGGCACAACAGACCCTCTAGAGCCAACAACATTACCATAACGCACGACAGAAAATAATGTACGGTAACCACCTGACATATTGTTGGCGGCAACAAATAATTTATCGGAAACAAGTTTTGTCGCCCCATATAAGTTGACTGGGTTTGCTGCCTTATCGGTAGAGAGTGCAATGACCCGCTCTACATTATTAGCAAGGGCTGCGGCAATAATGTTTTCAGCTCCCTTTATATTGGTTTTGATACACTCGGTAGGGTTGTATTCAGCCGCAGGTACTTGCTTTAAAGCAGCGGCATGGATAACAAAGTCAACACCATTCATCGCTTGTATCAAACGTTCTTTATCACGGACATCACCAATAAAGTAACGCATGCAAGGCTGATTAAACTCTTGCTGCATCTCAAATTGTTTAAGTTCATCGCGAGAGTAAATAATTATTTTTTTAGGTGAGTAGCGCTCAAGTAGCGTTTTAACGTATTTGTTCCCGAATGAGCCAGTACCACCAGTGATGAGAATGCTTTTATTGTTGAACATTGCTTTAGATACCTATTGGGTTGTTTTTATTAATTATTTATTCTCTAATATAAGCATATAATATACCAATTAACTTTTTAATTGAATATAGCCTTTACGTTTTAGGTTTGTGGTACTAGAAGTTAATAGATAAGCGTCTGTTATGTGCTAGCTAAAGGGTGTTAATGTAGTGTTTTTACAAAGTGTGTCGTGATTTAGTTAATAGGTTCAATTAATACTTTTGATAAATATCCCTGACTTTACTGCTTTGTTTTAACTTTTTTATTTGCTGTGCTAATGCTTGTTTATTATTTTGTGATAACTCAGCCAGTTGCTTATCAAGCGTAACTATTTCATTAAGCATTGTTAGTTCAGCGCTAAGCTGCTCTTGTGTATACTCTTTAAAAAGTTGGTTAATAAGTGAGTCACGCACTGAGGTTAAGTTCAGTAATTGCTCATTACCTATCTGTTGCTCAGTACTGGTCGATAAGTTGTCTGTTAATAACGTTTCATCATTAACATTAATCACTTGGCGCAGTTGCATATCAAGTTGCGACAGTAGCTGTTGTGATACTTCAATGATAGCATTAAGCTTGGTATTTATTTCGTTGGGCTCAGTGTTAAACACTAAAAGCTTACCTTACCTTGCTCTTCAAGCGGAATTGAATCCCAGCCTGATTTGATAGGAATAATAATCAGTGCAATTTCATTCAGTAACTCAATATCATTGGTACTACTAGCTTCAAATAATTTCTCTGAACAAAAGGTATACAAGGCAGACAAGTTACTTGAAATCTCGCCCCCTTGCTCATGGTCTAATGCGCCTTCTAGTACACCTAAAATAGCGATGGCATTTGAGATTTGCGCCCCTTTCTTGGCATAATCTTTTTGGGTAATAGCCCCTTTAGCTGTGGCAATATTATCCAATAATTTTTGAAACAACATGGCGACTAATTGGTAAGGAGAGGCCTCACCCGCGTTACTTACCGTTGTTTGTTGATACTTTTTTAATGATAAATGAGCCATTTTTTACTCCAAAAATAGTAATACCAATAAGGTGTTAATATAGTGTATGTTTACCATGGTTGAACTAGTTGTTCTATAGTTCAAAGACTGTATAGTTCATACACTTTATGTGGTAAGTGGCGCTTAATTAGCTGCCACTGTATTGGTTGCTATTGCGTTATTATTAATGACAACCGCAAGGCCTTCAGCTTGTGCTTTTTTAAACGCTTCAATTAGCACAGCGTGATTAATGCCTTCAATATTTTCAATAAGACCGTTATCAGTAATTTCAATGTTATCCCAACCTCGCGCGACCAGATAACTTTCTATCGCCTCTAATTGACTATTGAGGTCATCACTTTTAACAAACATATTAAAACCATGTCTATTACCTTTACCGTGTTCGCCATTGATAACCATGTATTCAGCACTACCATTTAATATAAGCATGTTATTTCCCATTGAATTGCTAGAGGTAGAATGTCTTATTCATAAACTGTGCCATTATTTTTTAATAGCCATTGGTTTGGTATGTTGAGCATATTAGTTTAACGCTTAACGTGTCAACGTTAAGCTGTAATTTTAACGTATATAATCATTATCGGCAGCCTTTATATTTTCTTTATTATTTTTATAAAGAGAATGAACTGATAATGGGGGTAACTCTTATAAAGCGACAAAAGAATGACAAACAAAGCGCTTGTTAGTGTCAATTTTTTGTTGCCAATTTCTAAGTAGTTGTTAAGATAATCATTAGCTTTACTCTAATCGATATAATTAACAGTTGCTTATGAACTCAATACGTCATCCTCAAGGTTATAAACAAATTCTTATTATTGATGATGATGCCAGTAGGTCGCATCAAATGGCAACGGTGTTATCTTTTATTGGTGAACACTTTCTTCAGTGCACGCAAGCACAGGCTAGTAAGTACCTCCAGGAAAGTGAGCACTTGCTAACTGCTATACTTTCAGGTGATGTGTCACCTGAAGTAGTGCAGCTTGTTGAGCAAAACCCTAAAGTCCCTTTTTTATTGCATGATGTTATTGATGCTAATGTTTTAACGGGTTACGTCAATATTATTGCTAGTGTAAGTACACCATTAAACTATGCCCAGCTCACGGAGTTGATTCACCATTGCCATCAATACCATAATAAATTGCCGCGCACAGGGCAAAAGTTCCACTCAAGCGCCTTATTTCGCTCACTAGTTGGTACAAGCAAGCTAATGCATGATGTGCGTTTTTTAATTGAGCAAGTAGCAAAAAATCCAGCCAGTGTCTTAGTGCTAGGAGAGTCAGGCACAGGGAAAGAAGTGATTGCGCGCAATATCCATAACTTGTCTGACCGTGCCCAAGGTGCTTTTGTGCCGGTAAACTGTGGCGCAATTCCAGCCGAGCTATTAGAGAGTGAGTTGTTCGGTCATGAAAAGGGCGCATTCACTGGCGCTATTTCAACGCGCAAAGGGCGGTTTGAACTAGCAGAGGGTGGTACGTTATTTTTAGATGAAATTGGCGATATGCCACAGCCAATGCAAGTTAAGCTGTTGCGAGTATTGCAGGAGCGAACATTTGAACGTGTTGGTGGCAGTAAAAGCTTAAAAGCAGATGTGCGTATTATTGCCGCAACCCATCAAGACTTAGAGTCAATGATCAAAACAGGCGATTTTCGTGAAGACTTGTTTTATCGTTTAAATGTTTTCCCTATTGAAAGCCCAGCGTTGCGAGACAGAAAAGAAGATATTCCTTTACTATTAAAAGAATTACTCACGCGCTTTGAGCAAGAGCAAAAAAGAACGGTGCGCTTTACTGACAAAGCGATAGAGTCACTAATGGAGCATGGCTGGGCAGGTAATGTACGTGAATTATCTAATTTAATTGAGCGTATGTTAATTATGTACGGCGACCAAATTGTCGATGTAGCTGAGCTCCCAAAAAAGTACCAACATATAGAGGTAGAAGAATACACACCTCAATACCCTGAAGAGTTACAAGAAAGAGAAGCGATCAACGAATTGTTTGGCGACTTTGACGATGACGACGATGAAAGTGATGAAGCTGACAGTGAAACTGGCGATCAGTTTATTGATGAAGCAAGCAGCGACACTAGCATTAACACAAGCGGCGTGTTGCCAGCAGCAGGGATTAACTTAAAAGAGCATTTGGCTGAGTTAGAAGTGTCACTTATTTCACAAGCATTATATAAGCATGATTACGTTGTTGCCCGTGCCGCTGAAACTTTAGGTATGCGCAGAACAACTTTGGTTGAGAAAATGCGTAAATATCATTTACAAAAGCCAACCGAATAACGTACCCCTTGCACAGACTTTATTCTCTCACACTGTTTTCTATCCTCTCAACTAATAGCGCTAGCAAGTCGCTAAAGCCAAAACTTTGACAGCAAGGTTTTGTTGTAGGCTATTGATAAATAAAGTTAAAATATTGGTACACAAAGTGCATCATTCAACATGAACTAAATTTTTATTTGGATGTTGATTTTATGGCACTTGCACAGCACTTTATCGCTAACAATGGTTTTAACCCAGTAACACCCACTTTGCCTGCCCATGCATTGGCCAAAACAACCTTGTTAGAAAAAGAAGCCTTTCCTGGTGAGTTAGCCGCATTACGTGCCCAAGTAGCTGAAAAACAACAAAGTACTAAAGACTATCAAGCGAAAAATAAAGTAGCGGCTGAACAAATGTCGTCTACAAATGCTTCACATGCAGCGATGAACTTTGCACAGCCCCAGCTGCAGTATTCTGGTAATACACAAATGGCAGATGAGCTTATTGAAATGATGCCAACTGGCCTTGTTATGCTCGATGGTAATGGTGTGGTAGTTAAAATAAATAAGGTTGCCCGTGGTTTACTCGACGAACCCATTTTAGGGCAACCTTGGTTTAGTGTAATAGCGCGCTCATTTAAACCCAGAGCAGATGACTGGCACGAAGTATCACTAAAAGATGGGCGTCGAGTAAAGTTAGAGATTGCCAGCTTAGGTGAGCAACCAGGTCAATTGATCATGATCACTGACTTAACCGAAACACGCTTATTGCAAGATAAAGTCGGTCAAATGCAACGGTTATCATCTTTAGGTCGTATGGTATCAACGCTAGCGCACCAAATTCGTACGCCATTGTCTGCGGCTATTTTATATAGCGCTAACTTGTCGAATAAAAACTTGTCTAGTGAGTCGCATGCAAGCTTTCAAAAAAAGCTTACGTCGCGGTTACATGATTTAGAGCAGCAAGTGAACGACATGCTGTTATTTTCAAAAAGTGGCAATGAGCAAGTGGTTGAGTCGATATCAGTAAACGACTTAATTAATAACTCAGTTCAGTCAATGGAAGCTTTAACCAGCAAAGTTAATGCACAAGTAAATATAGGCTTACCCGAGAGTGACTGTACTATCTTAGCAAACAAAAATGCTTTAACAGGCGCAATTCAAAACTTACTCGATAATGCATTGCGTGCAACTAACTCCCCCCAGATTGAGCAAGCTATTATTAACATTCAAGTGTATCAACAAAACCAGTCGGTTTACGTCAGTGTAAAAGATAATGGTGCAGGTATTAGTAGTAAGAATATAGATAAAATATTTGAGCCTTTTTATACCTCTAGCAGTAAAGGGACTGGACTCGGTCTTGCGGTAGTTAAATCCGTAGTAGAGGCTCATCAAGGGCAAGTTAATTACTTGGGTAAGGCAGGAGAAGGTGCACATTTTTGTATAAAGCTACCTTTATTAGGACAAGCAGCTGCAACACAGGCTCAGCCAGTACAAACAGCAAACCAACAGGAGAAGTCTCATGAGTCAGCATAAAATATTAGTGGTTGAAGATGATGCCGGTTTACGAGAGGCATTGATTGATACGCTTACATTAGCACATTATCAATGTATTGAGGCCGACTCTGGCGAAAGCGCGTTACTAGCACTGAAAGCGCAATCTGTTGATATTGTGGTAAGTGATGTACAAATGGGCGGTATGTCAGGGTTGTCGTTATTAAAAAATATTAAAGTCAATTACCCTAATTTACCGGTGTTATTGATGACAGCTTACGGCACAATAGATGATGCTGTACAAGCAATGCAAGATGGTGCTTGTAACTATATCGCTAAGCCCTTTTCGCCGGAAGTATTGCTGAATATGGTTAGTCAGTACATTCCATTGTCTACAGTCAGTAAAAATACACCAATAGTCGCTGATAAAAATAGTGTAGAGCTACTGAGTTTAGCACGTAAAGTTGCTACAACAGACGCTTCGGTCATGGTGCTTGGTCCAAGCGGCTCAGGTAAAGAAGTACTTGCACAATATGTGCATAATAACTCACCAAGAAACCAACAACCTTTTGTTGCGATTAACTGTGCGGCAATCCCTGAAAATATGCTTGAAGCAACACTATTTGGCTATGAAAAAGGTGCTTTTACTGGTGCAATTCAAGCGTGTCCGGGTAAGTTTGAACAGGCGCAAGGTGGCACTATTTTACTTGATGAAATCACTGAAATGGACTTAGGCTTACAGGCTAAAATTTTACGAGTATTGCAAGAGCGCGAAGTTGAGCGTTTAGGCGGAAGAAAAACAATAAAGTTAGATGTTAGGGTGATCGCCACTAGCAATAGAAACCTTCAAGAAGCAGTAAGCCAAGGTGATTTTAGAGAAGACTTATACTACCGGTTAAATGTGTTTCCACTTACTTGGTTACCTTTGGCTGAAAGGCCAGGAGATATTATCCCGCTAGCACAACATATCGTGTCTAGTCATTGCCAAAAAAAGGGTGATAAAATTGCTGAACTTAGCGCAGCAGCTCGCAGTAAATTAAGTGCTTATCATTGGCCAGGTAATGTACGTGAACTTGACAATGTAATCCAAAGAGCATTAATTTTGCACACAAATCAAGTCATAGATGCAGGTGATTTACTGATTGAAAGTTTTGAAACAGCCAGTATTGACAGTCATAACAAAGCCGTGGTGGTAGACGATAAACTTGGCAATGAATTAAAACTACAAGAGCACCAGATAATTTTAGATACGTTACATGCTTGCCACGGTAGCCGAAAAGAAGTTGCCGAGCGCTTGGGTATTAGCCCAAGAACTTTACGTTACAAAATTGCAAAAATGCGCGACTCAGGTATTAAAATACCGGCGTAGTGTGAATGTTAGTTTTGTTAGCGTTTTATTAACCCCGTTTTTTAGCGGGGTTTTTCACGTTAGTTGCTCTTTAGCGCTTAACTTTATACCCCACACTTAACTCACAACACTTAACTCTTAAAAGTCAATTAGCCTTAAATTTCTTTTGGCATTATGCTTGCATGCTTACTAATTATAGATAATTTTTATTGCGTTATAACAATAAATTGACACAAGTGAGATGACCATGGACATAAGTACTAATTCTTTATTTGCACAAATGCAAAGTATGTCATTACAAGCATCAGGCAACCAACTCCCTACGGTTGGCGGTGATATGCAAGGCGTATCAGGTGTTAATGCTACCGATAAAATTAATACTTCTAGTAATGACTTTGGTAATTTACTTAACGATGCATTACAAACAGTACACGAACTGCAACAAGATACAGGCGCAAAAAAAATGGCCTTTGAAATGGGCGACGACAGCGTTACTTTAGGTGATGTAATGATTGCCTCATCAAAGTCAGGCGTTGCCTTAGATGCCACGGTACAAGTGCGTAATAAGTTTGTTGAAGCTTATAAAGAAATCATGAGTATGCCTGTTTAGCTGGTAGGGTAGGTTGAGGGGGAAGTAGCAAACTAGCACCCAAAACCAACAACTTACAGCCTAGCGCTAAAAATAACGTAGTAAGCGGAGAAATAAAGTGGCAGATACAAATTCAATGGTAGCAACTGATAACGATAGTACAATGCTCGCTAATGATTCAGGTGATGATAATGCTATGCAAGAGCAGCAATCAGGCTTTGCGGCTATGTTAGGTAATGCTGATACGTTACGTCAAATTACGTTGGTGGTGGCGTTATCAATATGTTTAGCAATTGCAGTGTTTGTTATTATGTTGGCTAATGAGCCTGAATATCGTTTCTTAGCTAAACAACCCACTGAAGAGCTCATTAAAACCATGGATTTTCTTGATGCAAATAAAGTAGATTACCGTCAAGAAAACAACACATTGTCTGTACCAGCTGATGAATACCAAACAATAAAGTTATTATTGGCCCGTGAAGGTTTATCAACTGAGCCATCACAAGGCGAAGATATGGTTATGAAAGACATGGGCTTTGGTGTTAGTCAGCGTGTTGAACGTGAACGCTTAAAATATGGCAGAGAGCAACGTGTAGCTAAAACAATAGAGCAATTACAAAGTATTTCAAAAGCGCAAGTTTTACTCGCTATCCCAAGAGAAAATATTTTTGCCCGTCGCGAGAAAAACCCTTCAGCAACCGTAGTGCTTACTTTGCAACGCGGACGTTTATTATCAGTGGAAGAAGTTGATGCTGTCGTCGATATAGTGGCTTCAGCAGTGCAAGGCTTAAGCCCAAACCGTGTCACAGTGACCGACCAAAATGGGCGGTTATTGAACTCAGGTAGCCAAAGCTCCGTTTCGGCTCGCTCACGTAATGAGCTTGATATAGAGCAAAAGCGTGAAAAAGAATACATGGACAAAATAGATAATATTCTAATTCCTGTCGTAGGCTTAGGTAATTATACCGCGCAAGTTGATGTTACAATGGACTTTACTAACGTAGAAGAAACTGCACGTCGTTATAATTCAGACTTACCCGCACTACGTAGCGAAATGAAAGTAGAAGACAGTACTGTTGGTGGTTTATTAGGGGGTATACCAGGCGCATTAACGAACCAGCCCCCGCTAGAATCTGCTATTCCAGAAAATGCACTCGGTCAGCAACAAAAACCTTCACCCAGTAGAAAGCATACAGAATCCACTAAAAACTATGAGCTGGATGAAGCTATTAGTCATACAAAACAACAAACGGGTGTTATTCGCAGAGTAAGTGTGTCGGTAGCCCTAGATTATGTAGACAGCGCAATACCAACTCCAGATGCCAGTGATGAAAATAGTACAGAAACGCAAGCATCTGCAGCAGCTAAACAGCCAAGAAGTGTGACAGAAATTGCTTCTATTCGCCGCTTATTGCAAGGCAGTATCGGCTTTGATCTTCAACGTGGTGATGTATTAGAAGTCATTACCATTCCATTTAACCGGGTTGATTTTGGCGAAGATGATGTTGCCCCTATGTGGGAGCAACTTTGGTTCTTAAAACTTGTTAAGCTTATTATGGCTGCCTTGGTCATTATTGTATTAATTATGGCGGTTGTTCGTCCCATGTTGAAACGTTTAATTTACCCAGACCAAACACCACAGGATTACGGTGATAAATCACTTGATAGCCATATAGACCTTGGTGATGAAACCATGGATATGCTAACCTCAGACTTCGATGCGGGTAACGTTGGTTTTGCTTCAGATGGTAGTTTACAATTACCTGATCTTCACCGTGATGAAGATATATTAAAAGCAGTGCGAGCCTTAGTTGCTAATGAACCTGAATTGTCGTCTCAAGTAGTTAAAAGTTGGTTGACCGAAGATGAGTGATGAATATCAAGTAGGCGGAGACCTTGCCGCTGCAAAATCAAATTTTGACATCAATAAACTAGAAGGCAGTGAAAAGGCTGCGATTCTCTTATTAAGCTTGTCAGAAGAAGATGCTGCACAAATTTTAAAACATTTAGAGCCAAAACAAGTACAACAAGTTGGTACGGTTATGGCGGCAATGGAAGACTTTACCCAAGAAAAAATTACCGCTGTACACAAACAGTTTATTCATGACATTCAAAACTTCTCAACTATTGGTTTTCAAAGTGAAGATTTTGTGCGTAAAGCATTAACCGCAGCGCTAGGTGAAGATAAAGCGGGTAACTTAATTGATCAAATTGTGATGGGAGGAGCCTCTAAAGGGTTAGACTCTTTAAAATGGATGGACTCTAAGCAGGTTGCTAATATTATTAGAAATGAGCACCCGCAAATTCAAACTATTGTGCTCTCTTATTTAGCACCAGAACAATCTGCTGAAATCATGAGTCAATTTACGGACAAAGTACGCTTAGATTTAATGATGCGTATTGCTAACTTAGAAGAAGTACAACCAGCGGCGCTACAAGAATTAAATGAAATTATGGAAAAACAATTTGCTGGCCAAGCTGGTGCTCAAGCAGCCAAAATGGGCGGTTTAAAAGCAGCGGCTGATATCATGAACTACCTTGATACCAATGTTGAAGGTATATTGATGGACTCTATGCGTGAAAACGATGAAGAGATGAGCCAACAGATACAAGATTTAATGTTTGTTTTTGAAAACTTAATTGATGTTGACGACCGTGGTATGCAGTCAATATTGCGAGAAGTTGAGCAAGACTCATTAATGAAAGCCATTAAAGGGGCTGATGAAGCACTTAAAGAGAAGTTTCTTAGCAATATGTCTAAACGTGCCGCTGACATGTTAGTGGATGATCTTGAAGCCATGGGGCCTGTACGCGTTAGTGATGTAGAAATTGCACAAAAAGAAATTCTTGCGGTTGCTCGTCGGTTATCTGACGCTGGTGAAATTATGCTGGGCGGCGGCGGCGGTGATGAGTTCCTATAGCCAATATCTAGCAGTATTTGTAATGAGTTAACCCTAAAGCAAGCGATATAATTACACCATGAAGAGTGCAGTATTGCGAATGCATTAATCAAGGTTAACATATATAAAGGTCAAGACATGAGCCAAACCCCTTCACACATTATAAAAGCAAACCAATCTAAAGCATTAGATGTTTGGTCGTACCCAAAGGTGCAAGCAGTTGAGACTGAAGAACAAGCAAGTCAAACCAATGCGTTAGGTAAAAAAAACAATTGGCGATTTGAACCACCCGAAGAAGAAGTGATTGAGCCAGAGCCACTGACCGCTGAAGAGATTGAAGCAATTAGACAAGCCGCGCATGAAGAAGGCTTTGAACAAGGTAAAGAGGCAGGGTTTAGCCAAGGTTATGAAGAAGGTAAAGCGCAAGGCATAGAAGCAGGTACAGCTGAAGGCCTGGAGCTAGGGACTGAACAGGGGTTAGCCCAAGGTAAAGAAACGATTGACTCCTTAAGTGAAAGCTGGGAGAACCTAATTGAGCAGCTACATGCCCCGTTAGCCAGTATTGAAAAAAATGTTGAAGAGCAGCTATTACATTTAGTGGTGCAATTAACTGAAGCTGTTGTTTTACAAGAAGCAAAAACAAACCCAGATATTTTAATGGCAGCGATTAACACAGGCATTAAAGCATTACCAAGCAACGAAACAAGCACGCAAATATACCTTAACCCAGACGATATTAAACGAGTAGAGCAACAGTTTGGCGCAGAGCACATAAAAGAAAGTGGCTGGAGATTGTTGCCCGCGCCGCAATTAACCCCAGGCAGTTGTCAAATAGAAAACAGCACTTCTAATATCGACTTACAGATGAAGTCTCGTTTAAAGCAAGTGTTAGAGTCTTTTTTGCAAGAAGCATTACATCAATAAAGGAAGCGATAGGTGCTAGGAAGACATAGGTGCTAGTGAAGAAGCGAGACACTAGGAGAGCCTAGCGCCTAAAATTTCCCAACAAGGTAATTTAAACAATGGTCGATAGCCAACGCATCAGTGACAGATTAAAAAACACTCAACAATATATTCAGCCCTTTAAGGAGCCGGTTGCCGGGCGTTTAGTGCGCGTTGTTGGTTTAACGCTAGAAGCTGTAGGTGTTAAAGCGCATATTGGCAGTCAGTGCATTGTAGAAACAGCCCATGGAGACTTACTCGCTGAAGTTGTTGGTTTTGCACAAGAAATAACTTACCTCATGCCAGAAGAGAGCTTGCGCGGGGTTTTGCCAGGCGCTAGAGTGCTTCCTATCTCAAATAAAATGCAGTTACCGCTGTCTATGAATTTGCTCGGGCGAGTAATTAACGGCATAGGAAAACCCCTTGACGGAAAAGGCCCTATTCAGACAGACGAAAACTATAAAATAAATACCAGTCCAATTAACCCCTTGTCACGACGTGCAATTACCGACCCGTTAGATGTTGGGGTCAGATCAATTAATAGTTTTATTACCGTAGGCAAAGGCCAACGAATGGGGCTGTTTGCCGGCTCAGGAGTAGGGAAAAGTGTACTCATGGGGATGATGACTCGTGGCACCACTGCTGACGTTATTGTTGTTGGCTTGGTAGGGGAGCGTGGCCGAGAAGTAAAAGAATTTATAGAAGAAATCTTAGGGGAAGAAGGGCGTGCTCGCTCGGTAGTTGTTGCCGCTCCTGCTGATAACTCACCGTTAATGCGACTAAAAGGTTGTGAAACAGCGGTACAAATAAGTGAGTATTTTCGTGACCAAGGGCTCGATGTTTTACTACTGTTAGACTCATTAACACGGTATGCACAAGCGCAACGAGAAATAGCCTTAGCGGTGGGCGAGCCTCCTGCAACAAAAGGGTATCCCCCTTCTGTATTTTCTAAATTACCCCAGTTGGTTGAACGCGCGGGTAATGGCGGTGAAGGGCAGGGCTCAATCACTGCGTTTTATACTGTGCTAACTGAAGGGGATGATTTACAAGACCCTATCGCCGATGCTTCTCGCGCTATTTTAGATGGTCATATTGTGTTATCAAGAGATCTGGCCGATGCAGGGCATTATCCTGCCATTGATATTGAAGGCTCTATTTCGCGTGTTATGCCTATGGTTACCAGCACAGAGCACCAACAACTTGCTCGCCAATTAAAACAAATTTATTCACTATACCAACAAAACAAAGATCTGATTGCCATTGGTGCATATACCCGAGGTAATGACCCTAGAATAGACCAAGCTATTAATGTACAACCGGTAATAAACTTTTTCTTACAGCAACAAATTCAAGAAGTTATACCTTACGAGCAAAGTGTACAGCAGTTACAAGAAATTATAGCGGCGGCAACGGCGAATAGTCAGAGCCAAAATGCACAAGCATAAATTTTTACGTATTAACGGCTTAAGGAGTATGTATTATGGCGACAAAAAATAATCAACAACTACAAACCTTATTAAAATTTGAACAAAGTAAAACGGAACAAGCCGAAAAAGCGTTACGTAATGCTGAACATGATTACCAGCAAAATGTCATTCGTTTACAAAGCGTTTCAGATTACCGGTTAGAGTATATGTCAAGGCTCAGTGAACGTACCATGCTCGGCTTAGATAGCGTTACTTATAATCATTATCATGCCTTTATTAGTAAACTTGACTATGCCGCAGAGCAAGTAAAAATTGCCATGCATCAAGCGAAAGCATTAGCTGAACAAAGTAAGCAAGTGTGGATAAAACAGCGAGAAAAGGTACGAGCTGTAGAAATGTTAGCCAGTAAGCGCAACGCTGCCTTAATGAAAATTGAGGCTAAAAAAGAACAAGGCATGTTTGATGAAATAGCCACGCAACAATTTTTACGCAGAAAAGTGGGGCGTTAATATTGGCAATGTTGAGAATAATAGGGCTGACCGTTACAACGGGTTTAGCATAACGACGCCAGCGCTTTACCAACCCTTTTATAAACTAAGCTACTGCTAGGCGAACAATGCTAAGTTGCACCTGCTTAACCACTTCTCCTAACCTTCACTTCCCCTCGTTCTAGTTGTTAAATGTATAGTGTGGAACGATTATTGCTTGGTTTTAAATAAATACGGTAAGAGAAGCTGAGTAAAAGATCTTTTTAGCTTTTACTTTATATAGACAGATTTTAGCGATTGGGACCATTATGCAACAACTCAATATTTTATCGATTAACGCGTCACCAAGTGTTGACAAGAAAAACGATGTATCCGCTTTCACTCCTGCGCTGTCAAAGGACGACTTTTCGCAGCATATTGATGTGCAACTAGCTAAAAACAAAGAGGTTAGTGAGTATACGGATCTTGAACTAGCACAAAGTGATAAGATAAAAACAGCGCATACATTGTCTGAACAAGCAAAACTTTCCCACGAGCAACAAGTTGCCGATGAACAAGAGCCGTCTTCTCATGCCGATACAAGTGAACAAGTCACGACCGCGCAAGAAGTTGCCGCAAGCGGCAATAACGAACAGCAACTAGGTAAAGTTGCTGTTGAAAAAGCAGATGAAGCACGCGATGAATCAGACTTGTTAATGTCTTTTTTAACCAAGGTTGATAAAACATTGGTTGCAAAAGGAGCGTCTGAACAAGAACTAGCACAAGCGCAAAGCTTAGCTGAAGCTAAGGTGACAACAGCAGAAAAAGAAACAGATAAACTATTAAAATCAAGTGGCTTAGCTGCAGAGTTATCAAGTATTGCTAAGGCGGTAACGACCACGCCAGAGTCGTTATCAGCCGCGTCTAGCGAACAAGGAAAAACAATAGCTACACCAACACGATTGACCCAGGCTGGCAGTGAAACCAGCAATTTAAAGGGAGAGAGAGAACAAAAAAGTAGCAAACAATTAATTGACACTAGCATGCCAACCGGCGTGGAAAAAGTGGATGATACCAACACCACCGACGAAAAGCTGACAGGTTTAAATAATAATAAAATACAGAAAGAAGCCAACGCTAGGCAATCAGTTAACCTTGAGCAAGACATAGGCAAAGGGGGCAATACCAGTAAAGAAGCTGCAGCGTTAGGGCAGCAAGTACAAAGTATTAATTCCCAACAGGTGTTAATGTCGTCTAGTAAAGAAGTAAGTGCAAGTAATTTAACACCATCCCCCAAAGTAGCAAATGTTGAAAAAGTAACACTCGCGCAAAGCCCCATTAAAGTAGAAGCAAAGCTTAATGAACAAATTACTAGGGTAATGAAAGGAGAAGAAGGCTCCGCTAAACTAGACGCCCAGTCAGCTACTAATGCGACGAAATTAGAGGGAAATGCTGGGGCTCAAAGCATGGTTGAGCAAAATTCGCGTAGTAAAAACGCTGCCGCGCAAAATTTAGCTTCCCAAATGATGAATAAAAATTCAGCACCTCCTAGCGCAGAAGATGCTTCTGTAGAACAGGCGACTAAAGAAACTAATGAGGCTGAGGGAGAAGCGGAAGTTAAGGTGAAATCTGAAGCCGACTTTATGGCGCATAGTAAAGCAGTAAACCGTGAGCAAGCAAGTGGGGGAAATGTTAGCGTGATCCCTACAACGCCCGCAGAGACAACTTTAACAAGTGGTAACTTTATTGGTCACGCGAATCAAACGATACAAGAGGCGTATAATGCAATAGAACAACAGTCTGCTGAAGCGCTCACCTTAACCAATACCAGTGATGTGTCACAAAGCCAAAAAAGCAACATACAATTGCATCATGAAACTATTTCAATTTTTAGAAAAGACTTCGCTGACGCAGTAAAAGACAAAGTGATGGTCATGATTTCACAAAAATTACAGCAATTTGATATTACCCTCGACCCACCAGAATTAGGCAATATGCAAGTGCGAGTTAACTTACAAGGGGAACAAGCAGCGGTTAACTTTGTTGTGCAAAACCAGCAAGCGAGGGAAGCACTCGAGCAAAACATGCAAAAATTAAAAGACATGCTAGCAGAACAAGGTGTTGATGTAGGTGATGCTAATGTTGAACAGCAGTCACAACAATCAGATACCGATGAAAAAACAGCTGACCACGAACATACCCAGCGTCAATTTATGGGCGAAACGGCAGCAGCAAGTGATGTGGTCGCGCATGATTTGTCTGTAATAAAACAGGATGGATCGGCTCAGGTTATCGATTATTACGCATAAAGCAGACTATACTAATAAAACTGCTGATAAATTAGGCTAAATAGCACTAAGTTGATGAAAACACATTGGCTAAAATGCTATTCAAGGATATAGTTTACTGGTAGTTAAGGTAGCGTTTTATAATATTTACTCATATAGCAATAAAGGTAACTCATGGCTGACGAAAAAGGTACAGAAGCTGATTTAAAAATTGATGGTGGTGGCAAAAAGAAAAAAATAATCATCATTGCTGTTGCGGTGCTCGTTATATTGGCGGGGAGTATTGGTGGCTATTACTTTTTTATGGGTGATGATAGCAAGGTAGCGTCTGCGCAAGCAGGCTCTGAAGAGGTGTTAGCTTCTACTGATGGCGCTGAAGGTGGAACAGACAAAAGTGCCGTTGCGCAAGTAGGAACGGCATTATATGTCCCTATGCCCAGACCGTTTCGTTTTAATGTACCAGGCGCAGTGCGTGATCGTTTTGTGGAAATTCGTGTGCAGTTATTAGTGCGTGGTAGCAAAAATGAAGAAAATGCTAAAATGAATATACCGTTAATTGAAAGCAGCTTATTAAATATTTTTTCACAAGCGAATGCTGATGACTTATCAACCAGTCTAGGTAAAGAGGTGTTAAAGGAACAAGCCCTTACTGCGGTGCAGTTGGCTATGAAAGACCTTGAAGGCGATGAAACGGTTGAAAAAGTATTATTTACCGGTTTTGTCATGCAGTAAAAAATACAGTAAAGAAGGCGCAAACAAGGTATTGCGTTTTCAATTGTTAGTTTTAAAGCACAATAACGCCAACGTTGTTTTTGCAATATAGTTTAACCAAGCAACCAAAGCACTAGCTAAAATAAGCGATAAAGAGTATGACCAGTGAGTGATTTACTATCCCAAGACGAAATTGATGCGCTTTTACACGGCGTTGATGAAGTTGATGAAGAAGAAGTCGTTGAAAATGACTCCACCCAAGGGGATGGTAGTGCTGACTATGATTTCTCATCACAAGACCGCATTGTTCGTGGACGAATGCCAACACTGGAAATGGTTAACGAACGTTTTGCTCGCCATATGCGTATTAGCTTATTTAACATGATGCGCCGAACGGCTGAAGTGTCGATAAATGGCATTCAAATGATTAAATTTGGCGAGTACATCCACACCTTATTTGTTCCAACAAGTTTAAATATGGTGCGTTTCCGTCCATTAAAGGGTACCGGCCTAATTACTATGGAAGCACGCTTAGTGTTCATTTTGGTGGATAACTTCTTTGGAGGCGATGGTCGTTATCACGCGAAAATTGAAGGCCGAGAGTTTACCCCAACAGAACGACGAATCATTCAAATGTTATTAAAATTAATATTTGAAGATTATAAAGAGTCTTGGTCACCAGTGATGGATGTGTCATTTGAATATTTAGACTCCGAAGTGAACCCATCAATGGCGAATATAGCAAGTCCCACCGAAGTGGTTGTGATTAGCTCGTTTCACATTGAGCTTGACGGTGGTGGAGGAGATTTCCATATTGCGCTACCTTATTCAATGTTAGAGCCTATTCGAGAGTTACTTGACGCGGGTGTGCAAAGTGATAAAGAAGACACGGATATGCGTTGGTCTAAGGCATTGCGTGATGAAATTATGGATGTACCAGTGGCACTCAATACTAAATTTTTAGAAGTGGAGTTACCGTTAAACCAAGTAATGGAGCTACAAGCAGGGGATATTATCCCGATAGAAATGCCAGAGCATATTACCGTGTTAATTGAAGATCTACCAACGTTTAGAGCCAAGCTAGGGCGTAGTCGAGAAAACATAGCATTAAAAATAGAAGAGAAAATTAAACGTCCTGAGTCTGTCAAATCAGAGTTAACTATTTTAACTAAAGGTGGGAAACGCCTTGATAGTGATGCAGAGCTTGAATTACTAGAAGACGACTTATAGTCCATAATGGTTTCACAGAGTGCATAAGCATAAACATTAATTGTAAAAAAATTGAATATAAAGGCAGCGGTATGAGTAATGATAATGATGAAGATCTAAGTATGTGGGATGAAGCGTTAGACGAACAGGCTGAAGCCTCATCAGAAACGCCTAATAATGCTGAAAAAGTGGAATTAGAAGAGTTAACGGAAGACGAGCGCCCTATATCCAATGAAGAAAAGCGTAAACTCGACACTATATTAGATATTCCTGTCACTATTTCAATGGAAGTAGGGCGTAGTAATATAAGTATTAGGAACTTACTGCAGTTGAACCAAGGTTCAGTGGTTGAACTTGACCGTGTGGCCGGGGAGGCGCTCGATGTCTTGATTAATGGCACCCTGATTGCTCATGGTGAAGTCGTGGTTGTTAACGACAAGTTTGGTATTCGTTTAACTGACGTTATTAGCCAAACAGAACGTATTAAAAAATTAAAATAATGACTCAGCTACTCGTTTCACTTTTTTGTTTTTTATTGTTGTTACCGCCCTTGTCTGTAGCACAAGAGACGGCTGTTAATGCTAACGAGGCAAAAACCGAACAAACGAGCCCTGATTTTACTGAGGTTAAAGCAGCCAACATTGAAGCGACTAGCGTGGACAGTTCGCGAGTTAACACCCCTGTCAACCCAGCTGAAGCACCTACGCCAGACAAAGCGCCAGCAGTGGGTAAGCATGTTATGGCGAATATGGACGCCGGTAGCATGATAGTCTCGTTGTTGATGGTATTGGCATTAATTTTTATGAGTGCCTTTGTTTTAAGGCGATTTAACCTTACACAACAAAACCCAGGGCAATTAAAAGTTATTGCAAGCTTATCTTTAGGCACGAAAGAACGTGCTATTGTGGTACAAGTGGGTGAAGAGCAATTGCTATTAGGTGTTTGCCCGCAGCAAGTGTCTTTACTTAAACACTTAGAAAAACCGATAGATACACAGGCAAACAAACCCCTAGCGCTATCTGGTAATGTGCTAACTTTCTTGCAAAGTAAACTCGTTAAAGCCGAAGGTGGCCGCAATACAGTGGCAAGTGAAGCCCCAATAACAAATAAGTGACTATGAAAAAAATTGCCTGGTTAGTTTTATTTACATTATTAATATCAACATTTAGCTTCGCGACCTTTGCTGCTGAAGACTTGTCAATGTCGGCGTTAAAGTTAACTACCAATGCAGATGGCTCGCAGGAATATTCAGTAACATTACAAATTTTAATGTTTATGACCGCGCTAAGTTTTATACCTGCAGCGGTTATTATGATGACCTCCTTCACTCGTATTGTGGTGGTTATGGCAATCCTGCGGCAGGCATTTGGCTTACAACAAACACCATCAAACCAAGTGATTATTGGCTTAACCCTTTTTATGACGCTCTTTATAATGACGCCTGTTTACAATCAAATAAATGCTGTGGCAATCCAACCTTACTTATCAGACCAATTAACCTCAGTACAAGCAATTGATAAGGGTAAAGTACCCTTGCGCACCTTTATGCTTGAGCAAACACGTTTAAAAGATTTAGACACCTTAGCAGCAATGGCAGGGCTTGACGCTGTCGATAAACCAACAGACTTGCCAATGACAGTGATCATTCCTGCTTTTATTATTAGTGAATTAAAAACCGCCTTTCAAATTGGCTTTATATTATTTATCCCTTTTTTAATTATTGATTTAGTTGTCGCGAGTATTTTAATGGCTATGGGGATGATGATGCTCTCGCCAATGATAGTGTCATTACCCTTTAAATTGATGCTGTTTGTGTTGGTTGACGGCTGGAATTTAGTGATAGGCACTATTGCAACCAGTTACGGTTTAGGGACTTAACTTAGTTCATGGTGGTATAACCAATAAATAGCGAAGCAACAGTGTAAATAAGCGAAAACAAGAGAGCATAAGATGGGACCAGAAGTCTTTGTTGACATATTAAGAGATGCCTTATTACTAGTTATTATGCTGGTTAGCGCTGTTATCTTGCCTAGCCTCTTTGTTGGTTTGTTAGTGGCTATATTTCAGGCGGCTACATCAATTAATGAACAAACATTAAGTTTTTTGCCTCGCTTAATTGTCACCCTGCTGGCGCTTGTTTATGGCGGACATTGGGGCATACAAAAATTGATGGACTACACCTTTAGACTGGTGGCCAGTATTCCAAGTGTAGTGAGCTAATGGAATTTACAGAGTCAGTTGTTAATCAATACCTAGCTGATTTTATTTTGCCTTTTACACGCATTTCAGCTTTAGTCATGATGATGGTTGGCTTAAGTGCGCGCAATATTCCGACGCGCATCAAGCTTTTTTTATGTGTCACCTTAACAATTGCTGTAATGCCTGCAATACCGCCAACTAATATCGATCAACTCTTATCCTTTAGTACTTTTTTAATTATAGCGCAGCAAATTCTCATTGGTATTAGTTTAGGCTTTGTTACTGTATTAGTCGTGGAAACGTTCACTTTAGCAGGACAAATTATTGCAATGCAATCTGGTTTAGGTTTTGCGTCGTTAGTGGATCCATCTAGTGGTATGAATGTACCAGCGGTAGGGCAGTTTTTCTTGATCTTATCTACCTTGCTTTTTTGGACGATGGACGGGCATTTAGCCTATTTACAATTAATAGTAGCAAGTTTTGATACCCTACCTATTGGCAATGAATTCTTCGCCAGTATAAAATATAAAGAATTAGTGTTATGGGCAAAATGGGTTTTTGCCACCGCTTTATCACTTGCGCTAGCGCCATTAACGGCAATGTTATTAATTAACTTTTCGTTTGGGGTGATGACTCGAGCTGCGCCACAATTGAATATATTTGCGATAGGCTTTCCTATTACCATGATGGCAGGCTTATTAATTATGTGGTTAACTTTTGGCAACTTCTTAACCCATTTTGACTTACAATGGCAACGAGCGCTCGAGTTTAGTTGTTATTTAATTGGCTGTGCTGCAGCGTAGTTCAGGAGGCGTTGTGCTAATATTCAAGGTGTTTTCGGCTACTTTCTTCATGACTGACTTCATCGCTAACTACTTCAAAGAGATGCGGTATGGCTGAGTCAGATAGTGGTGAAAAAACAGAAGAACCCACAGCAAAAAAACTGTCTGATGCCAGAAAAAAAGGCCAAATAGCCCGATCTAAAGATTTAGGTACCATGTTTGTATTAGTAGGCAGTGCTTTTGCCTTAATGGTAATGGGTAGCACGCTGGTTGAAGCTTTATCCTTAACGATGAAGCGTTTATTTACCTTGAGCCGCCGTGAAGCGATGGACACGCATGCTATTGCGGGCATTGTTGCTGATGGTGTCGGTAATATTATTTTTCCTATGTTAGGTATTTATCTTATTATAGTAATTGCAGCCTTTGTTGGTAATACCATGTTAGGAGGTATGGCTTTTTCATGGGAGGCTATGGCACCCAAGGCAAGTAGGCTTTCTCCACTGGCTGGTTTTAAACGTATGTTTGGCGTACAAGCAGCGGTTGAGTTATTAAAATCGATTTTAAAGTTTTTTGTAGTATTTATTGTTGCTTACTTACTACTGTATGGCCTCTTCGAACAAATCTTAGGATTAAGTTTAGAAGCAATTCCATTAAACTTTGGCCATGCGGTTAACATGTTGCTCTGGATGTTTTTAGCTTTAGCCCTGTCTATTGGTATTATTGTAGCGATTGATGCTCCCTACCAAGTATGGAATCACACCCGTCAGCTTAAAATGACTAAACAAGAAATTAAGGATGAATTTAAAAGCACAGAGGGTAACCCTGAAATCAAAGGCCGGATAAAGCAAACACAGTATGAGATGTCTCAGCGGCGAATGATGGCGGAAGTGCCTAATTCAGACGTTGTGATCACCAACCCAACCCACTACAGCATTGCGCTAAAATATGATCCAGTTCAAGGGGGTGCACCTTTACTTGTCGCGAAAGGCATTGATGAAATGGCGATTCATATTCGCACTATTGCAAAAGAGCACAATGTTGAAATTGTTCAGTCACCTGCGCTGGCAAGGTCGCTTTACTATACCGCAGAAGTAGACCAAGACATTCCGGAAGAACTTTATGCAGCAGTAGCCCAAGTGCTTGCTTTTATCTTTCAGCTTAATGAACATAAAAGAGGTAAAGGCCGAAAACCTATACCGGTAGCTAAAGACTTACCCATCCCAGATGAGTTTAAGTATTAATAACAGCTTAACTAGGTTATTGCTAAAATATACTCAGGCAAGTTTGGCTAAGGTTAATTAAAGCAAGCACCCACCTTAACAGTACTTTTTTCTTGGTACACCTTTTGCAGATTCATCGTTAGTGTCAAAAATACATCACAAAGAGCAAGCAGTATCCAATGCAATTAAACGCCTATTTTAATAAATTCGACAAAAAAAAATTATCGCATATCTCAGGTCTTGGCACGCCGTTACTGGTAATGGCAGCACTAGGTATGGTTATTTTACCTATGCCTGCTTGGTTACTTGATGTATTGTTTTCGTTCAACATTGCCTTATCACTAGTTGTGCTACTGATAACAGTATATACACTAAAACCCCTAGAATTTGGCTCATTTCCCTCTGTTATCCTCATTGCAACTATTTTACGTTTAGCACTGAATGTTGCTAGTACTCGGGTGGTGTTACTAGAAGGGCACGAAGGAACCGATGCAGCTGGTAAAGTAATTGAAGCTTTTGGCTCTGTTGTTATTGGTGGTAACTATGCCGTTGGCTTAGTGGTGTTTTTGATCTTAATTATTATTAACTTTGTAGTGGTTACTAAAGGCGCAGGGCGGATCGCTGAAGTAACTGCTCGCTTTACCCTTGATGCCATGCCAGGTAAACAAATGGCGATTGATGCTGACCTTAATGCGGGCTTCATTAATGCAGAGCAAGCCCGAGAGCGCCGTATTGAAGTGACCAGTGAAGCTGATTTTTACGGCTCAATGGACGGTGCGAGTAAGTTTGTTAAAGGCGATGCCATTGCAGGTATTCTTATTTTATTTATTAATATTATTGGTGGGTTCGTGATTGGTATGGCGCAGCACGACCTAAGCTTTAATGAAGCCGTTGAAATTTATACCTTGCTCACTATTGGTGACGGCTTAGTCGCACAAATACCAGGCTTATTGTTGTCAGTGGCAACGGCTATTGTTGTAACACGCCAAAACACGTCCCAAGATATGGGTGAGCAAGTGAGTAGCCAGTTAGGGCAAGAGAGATCACTGTATATTGCTGCTGGGGTTATGTTTACTATTGGTATTATACCAGGCATGCCACATTTTGCTTTTATACTTTTTGCACTAATCATTGCTGCGCTCGCCTATTTTGGTAGCAAACACAAAGTGTCGAAAGCGTTAGAGCTCGCGCAAGTTTCGGCAGAAGAGCAAGTACAAAGCCAACAAAAAGAAGAAGAAATAAAAGAGCTTGATTGGGATGATGTTAATCACGTCGATGTTATTGGTTTAGAAATAGGGTATCGCTTAATTCCCCTCGTAGATAAAGCCCAAGGTGGAGAGTTATTAAGCCGAATCAAAGGAGTGCGTAAAAAACTGTCACAAGAGTTTGGTTTTTTAGTGCCAGCGGTACATATTCGAGATAACCTTGATTTAGATCCTAATAGTTATCAAATATCACTAATGGGGGTAACAATCGGCAGCGCAGAAATACGCCATGACCAAGAGCTAGCCATAAACCCTGGGCAAGTGTTTGGTAAATTAGACGGAGCCACCACCAAAGACCCTGCTTTTGGTTTAGATGCCGTGTGGATTAATCAAAACCAACGTGAGCAAGCACAAACGCTCGGTTACACCGTGGTTGATTCAGCAACCGTACTCGCAACACATTTAAGTCAAATTTTAACTAATAATGCTGCGCAATTATTAGGCCATGAAGAAGTACAAAATTTATTAGATATGTTAGCTAAGAGCTATCCAAAACTGGTCGAGGGCTTTATTCCTGAAACATTATCACTTGGCACTGTCGTTAAAGTCCTGCAAAGTTTGATGAATGAAGGTGTTGCCGTTCGTGATATGCGTTCTATTGTACAAACATTGGTTGAATATGGCCCTAAAAGCCAAGATGCAGAAGTATTAACCGCAGCGGTGAGGATCAGTTTACGTAAATTTATCATACAAGATCTGGTTGGCTCAGCACATGAAATACCTGTCATAACTTTGGCGCCAGAATTGGAACAAATGTTGCATCAGTCAATACAGATGGCTGGAGATGATGGCGCAGGTATAGAGCCTGGCTTAGCAGAACGTTTGCAAAAATCATTAACAGAAGGAGCACAGCAACAGGAGTTAGAAGGTGATACACCGATACTGTTAACATCGGGTATATTACGCACTGTGCTAGCTAAATTTGTTAAATACACCATCCCAGGGCTACGGGTTATTTCTTATCAAGAAATACCTGATGACAAACAAATTAAAATAGTCAGCGCTATCGGGCAATAATTATTTTAATCAGCAAAGAGACAAGCAAAAAATAACGAGCAAAAGAGCGTAACAGTAACCGAATACTGGACCACCGAGTTTGTTATGATAAAAAGGGGATTAATTGTGAAAATTAAACGTTTTGTTGGCAAAGATATGCGTAGCGCATTAGCACAAATTAAAGAAGAATTAGGCTTAGATGCGGTGATCATGTCTAATAAAAAAATCCCTGAGGGTGTTGAACTGATGGCAGCGGTTGATTATAACCAATCAGCGCCACAAGCCTCAGCACCACAAACCACTACAACAGCCCCTGCCCCTAACGAGCGTACTAATCAAGCTGCTGTGCCTAGTCATCCAAGCCAACGGGAAATATCTAATGATACGGTCAGTCTTTCTACAGCGGCGGCACCGGCATTAAATGAAGCGATGCTGGGTATGATGCAAAACCATACTGCGGCGGCTCAAGCTCAAGCGCCAGCTGATAGCTTGTCTGAGTTATTAAAAAGACAAGCTCAGCATCAAGGGGGAACTCAAGCACCGACAGAAGAAAATACTCTCTCGCAACAAGCGCATAATATGCCTGAAGATGACACCATTGAAGGTCAGCTGCGAAACTTTACCCAGCGTTTACGTCACTCCAAGCCTGACGGTACTATCCCAGCACCAGAAATCACACCGACAAGTAACCACAGCGCTCAACATGATGAGCATACCAGTGTTGAAGCTGAACAAATGGCAATGAAAATTCAATCTCAGCAGTCACCAACAAACACTACTGTAGCCAGTAGCCCAGTTAATCAACAAGATTTTGATAAAATGCAACAAGAAATGGCTTCCATTAGAAAGTTACTTGAGCACCAGGTATCAGGGCTTATGTGGCAAGATATGGCACAAAAAGAACCACAACGGGCTTTGCTAGTTAACCGTTTATTAACGCTAGGTTTGAACGAGCAAATTGCCGATCAAATAGCGGGATACGTGCCTGCGCAATATCAAGAAGAGCAAGCTTGGCAAGAAGCCACTAAGTTAGTTGGTCAACAACTTAATACTACCCAAAATGATATTATCAACCGTGGTGGGATTGTCGCGTTAGTTGGCCCTACCGGCGTTGGTAAAACAACCACTATTGCTAAACTTGCGGCACGTTTTTCACAAGTACATGGCCATGAACAAGTGGCACTTATTTCAACCGACACTTTCCGTATTGCCGGCTTTGAACAACTAGCAACTTATGGCAAAATAATTGGTTGCCAAGTTAAGCTAGCTAAAGATAGCCAAGCATTAGATCTATTACTTGAGCAATTTTCTCAAAAAAAATTAATCTTAATCGATACCGCAGGAATGGGGCAAAGAGACCTTCGTTTAGCAGAAAATTTAGCAAATTTAGTTGCTAACACACGCGTTAGAATAAGAAATTATTTAGTGTTAGCCGCCAATAGCCAACAGCAAGTGATGCAAGAAAATGTTGAGCGTTTTAAAAAAATTCCCTTGTCGGGTTGTATTTATACTAAACTTGATGAAAGCATCAGTGTTGGCGAAATTATTACGACTTCCATCCAAAATGGTTTACCAATAGGCTACCTTACCGATGGACAAAGGGTGCCTGAAGATATTAAAGTTGCAAATGCTGAGAAATTAGTTACGCTTGCAGATAAAATGGCAACAAAGTCAGCAAATAACAATGTAGCAAATGTCCAGCGTATCGTAAGACCAATGCCAGTTTCGCAAACGGTGGCAGTATAGCTGTATTTTTAAAGCAGCATTTTAGTTTAAATAAAGCGATAATATAAGAAGTAATAAATGGTAGATCAAGCGAGCGGCTTAAGAAAAATGCAAGATTTAAATAAAGTTAAAGTAATAGCGATCTCTGGCGGTAAAGGTGGCGTTGGTAAAACTAACGTGTCGCTAAACACGGCTATTGCCCTTGGGCAGCAAGGGAAAAGGGTATTAGTACTCGATGCCGACTTAGGCTTAGCTAACGTTGATGTTATGCTAGGGTTAAGAGTAAAGCGTAATTTATCTCATGTATTATCGGGAGAGTGTGAGCTTGATGACATCATTATCACAGGCCCAAGTAATATTAAAATTATACCGGCCACCTCTGGCTCACAATCTATGGTTGACCTCACGCCAGCCGAACACGCAGGACTTATTCGTGCTTTTAGCGAAATGAAAACAAAATTTGATGTGCTTATTGTTGATACTGCGGCGGGTATATCAGATATGGTGCTTAGTTTCACGCGTGCAGCACAAGACGTCGTCTTGGTTGTATGTGATGAGCCTACCTCTATTACCGATTGCTATGCATTAATGAAGCTTCTCAGCCGTGACCACGGCGTTTTTAAGTTTAAAGTGGTTGCAAATATGGTGCGTACACCTAAAGAAGGGCAACAGTTATTTTCGAAACTCACTAAAGTAACCGACCGCTTTTTAGACGTTGCACTTGAACTTGTAGCGGTTGTTCCTTTTGATGAAAATATTAGAAAGTCAGTACGTAAACAACAAGCCATTGTTGAGGCTTTTCCTAATTCACCTGCAGCAATAGCATTTAAAGCGTTAGCTAAAGATGTTAGCACCTGGCCTATACCACATCAGGCTTCAGGGCATTTAGAGTTTTTTATTGAACAATTACTTGATTACTAACACTTAATTACTCGCTATAATTCAGTGTTATCAGATATTGCCTATCAATGAACCGATAATTATTTCCAAAAACTTAAGTGGGATAGTAACTAGTGGTAAAAGCTAAAGCCTACAATAACACAATTAACAAAACAGCCTTACTTGAACAGCATACTGTTTTAGTTAAACGAATCGCTTATCATTTGTTGGCAAGATTACCAGCAAGTGTCATTGTTGATGACTTAATCCAGTCAGGCATGATTGGCCTATTTGAAGCCGCTAATAACTTTGATAACAGCAAAGGTGCGAGCTTTGAAACTTTTGCAGGTATCCGCATCCGAGGCGCCATGCTAGATGAAATGCGCCGTGGCGATTGGACACCTAGGTCAGTTCACAAAAACAGTCGCATGGTCAGCGAGGCCATTAAGCAGTTAGAAGCAGTGTTAGGGCGAGACGCTACCGATGTTGAAGTTGCAGAAAAGCTTGATATCTCATTAAATGAATATCACCAGATACTCAGTGAAGTAAGTACTGGTAAAATAATAGGAATTGAAGATTTAGGGGTGAGCGATGACGCCCTAAAGTTTGATGAAACATGCCACAGTAACGATCCATATCAAAGTATTGAACAAAGCGCCTTTAAAAAAGGCCTAAGTGAATGTATAAGTACTTTACCCGAACGAGAAGCTTTAGTACTGTCTTTATATTATGATGAAGAATTGAACTTACGCGAAATAGGTCAAGTACTTGATGTAAGTGAATCACGAGTTAGCCAAATTCATAGCCAAGCAATGCATAGATTAAAAGCTCGTATGCAATCTTGGCAAAGTTAAGTACAATAAGAACAGTGATAACCAATTTAATTTGAATGTGTAGCCGGAGGGTGCCTTGGATAAAAATATGAAAGTGCTTGTTGTTGATGATTTTTCAACCATGAGACGTATAGTGAAGAACTTATTACGCGATTTAGGCTTTACCAACATTCAAGAGGCGGATGATGGTAGTACAGCCTTACCTATGCTGCAAAGCGGAGATTTTGATTTTGTCGTCACCGACTGGAATATGCCAGGCATGCAGGGCATTGACCTATTAAAGGCAATACGCGCAGATGCTAAATTAGCCCATATACCGGTATTACTGATTACAGCAGAAGCTAAAAAAGAGCAAATTGTGATGGCAGCTCAGGCTGGCGTTAATGGTTATATTGTTAAACCTTTCACGGCCGCGACACTAAAAACTAAACTAGATAAAATCTTTGAACGTCTAGGGTAGTCTTTGTTTAATTGAGTAAATTATCGTTAGTTAATCAGAATAAATAGCGTTAATTTAAGCATTAAGGACTTTGCATGAATATGGCAAGAACAGGGCGTGTTTCATTAGAACAGGCCAAATCTTTGGTTGAGTTTTTAGAAAATGATCAGCAAGACAAGGCTGATGCGCTGATTGCTGACATCCAAAACCCAATCAACTCAGAATTATTTGCGGAAATCGGCAAATTAACGCGTCAATTACATGACTCTTTAACAAATTTTCAGTTGGATTCTAGATTAAATGATTTAGCAACAGCCGATATTCCTGATGCTAAAGAGCGGTTAAGTTATGTTATTACCCGCACGGAAGAAGCTGCCAATAAAACCATGGATGCTGTTGAGTCAATATTTCCCGTGATTGACAATATTTCTAGTCAAATTCAAGCAGTGAACCCTGCTTGGACTAAACTGATGAATAACGCAATAGATGTTAAAGAGTTTAAACATTTATGTATAGGAATTGATTCTTTGCTAACGACAACAGGTAAAGAAACAGAGCATATTCATAGTTTAATGACCGATGTATTAATGGCGCAAGATTTTCAGGATTTAACCGGCCAGGTTATTCGTAAAGTGATTGAGTTAGTGCGTGAAGTTGAAGACAGTTTAATTAATATGTTAACAGCATTTGGTATTTCTTCTGATAATAAACAAGAAAAAGTTAGCACTAAGATGGGTGATAACTTAGTTGAAGGGCCAATAGTTAATAAAAAAGAAAGAGACGACGTTGTTGAAGACCAAGACGATGTTGATGATCTTTTATCAAGTTTAGGTTTTTAACAGGAGTGAGTTAATGTCATTTGAAGCAGATGAAGAGATTCTACAAGACTTTTTAGTCGAAGCAGGAGAAATACTTGAACAGCTATCTGAGCAACTAGTTGAACTTGAAAATGATGTTGATAACGCAGATTTACTCAATGCTATTTTTAGAGGCTTTCATACGGTAAAAGGTGGTGCCGGTTTTCTTGCATTAAACGAACTTGTTGATGTTTGTCATGGTGCCGAAAATATATTCGATCTATTGCGAACTGGACAACGCGTTGTCAATGCAGACTTAATGGATACCATATTATCGGCTCTTGATACCGTTAATGATATGTTCGCCTTAGTACAAAATAGAGAACCGCTGATCGCTGCAGAGCCTGAACTGCTCGCAGAGTTAGAGCGTTTAAGTCAACCAGAAGGTCAAGAAACTTCTCCCCCAGTAGTGCAAGAGGTTGCTCCTGCTATAGTAGAAGAGAACGTAAGCGCAGATGAGATGAGCGAAGATGAATTTGAACGCTTACTTGACGAGTTACATGGTAACGGTAGTCCTTCAGCTACTCCAGCGCCAAGTAACGACACTGCGGCTTCAACACCTAGCAGTACGCCAGAAAATACAGAGTCAGATACTGATATTTCTGATGAAGAATTTGAATCATTGTTAGATGAACTCCATGGGCAGGGCGCTTTTTCTGTTAATACTCATAACGCTTCAGCGGCAAACAATAACGCTTCTGATGAAATTAACGATGATGAGTTTGAAAGTTTACTTGATGAACTGCACGGTAAAGGAAATGCACCGACAGCAGCGAGCGCTTCAATAGCAAAGCCTAGTGCGAACACGCCTGCAGCAAAAGCTGTTACGCCAATCAACAAACCTAAAGCAGCGGCCAAAACCCAACCGTCTGCTCCAGTAAAAGCAAGTCCTGCCGCCGCGCAAAAACCAGCACAACCTGCTGCTCCTCAGGGAGAAACCACAGTACGTGTTGACACCAAGCGGCTTGATAAAATTATGAATATGGTGGGGGAGTTAGTCTTAGTTAGAAATCGTTTAACGAGTTTAGGGTTAACTTCTGATGATGAAGACCTCACAAAAGCGGTTTCAAACCTAGATGCGGTAACGACAGACTTACAAGGCGCGGTCATGAAAACCCGCATGCAACCAATAAAAAAAGTATTTGGTCGTTTTCCGCGTGTGGTAAGAGACTTAGCGCGTAGTCTTAACAAAGATATACAGTTAATTCTCGAGGGTGAAGACACCGATCTAGACAAAAACTTAGTGGAGGCATTAGCCGACCCGCTAGTGCACTTAGTCCGTAACTCTGTGGACCATGGGATTGAAATGCCCGATGAGCGTGAGGCTAAAGGCAAAACACGCCAGGGTAGTGTTGTGCTATCTGCCTCGCAAGAAGGTGATCATATCTTGTTAACCATTAAAGATGATGGTGCAGGAATGGATGCTGAAAAGTTAAAATCTATCGCTATTGATCGTGGGGTTATTGACGCAGAAGCAGCGGCAAAAATGCCAGATAAAGAAGCCTTTAGTTTAATTTTTGCCCCAGGGTTTTCTACTAAAACCGAAATATCAGAAGTTTCAGGCCGTGGCGTTGGAATGGATGTTGTTAAAACCAAAATCACCCAACTTAATGGGACTGTTAATATCGACTCTGAAATGGGTGTAGGTACAATTTTAGAGATAAAAGTACCGTTAACCTTAGCGATACTCCCTACTTTAATGGTGGTGGTTGGTGAGCAAACCTTTGCATTACCCCTTGCTGCAGTCAATGAAATATTCCATTTAGATCTTACTAAAACTAACAATGTTGACGGTCAATTAACGGTTATTGTTCGAGAAAAAGCCATCCCGTTATTTTATTTAGATCAATGGTTAGTTAGAGGCAGTAAAGAAAAACAACTCGAGCAAGGTCATGTGGTTATTGTGCAATTAGGAAACCAACAAGTTGCTTTTGTCGTGGATCGGTTAATCGGCCAAGAAGAAGTTGTTATTAAACCACTTGATCGACTGTTACATGGCACACCAGGCATGGCAGGTGCAACTATTACAAGTGATGGCGGTATCGCCTTAATCATAGACATACCTAACATGTTAAAGTTTTATGCGAAGAAATCACCGGTAAATAAAAAGCTGCATTCATAAAGTAGAATTATTATAAAGGTAGAGAAATATAAATGGCTTATAAAGTGCTTGTTGTTGATGATTCAAGTTTTTTTAGACGACGAGTCAGTGATATTTTAACCAAAGATCCGCAACTAGACGTCATTGATGTTGCCATTAACGGTCAAGAGGCGGTAGAAAAAGCACTTTCTCTTAAGCCAGATGTCATTACAATGGACATTGAAATGCCGATATTAAACGGCATTGCTGCAGTAAAGCAAATAATGGCGCAATCACCAACAGCTATTTTAATGTTTTCTTCGTTAACTCATCAAGGAGCACAGTCAACCCTTGATGCGCTAGAAGCTGGGGCACTCGATTTTTTACCTAAAAAATTTAGTGAAATCGCACAAAATAGTGATGAGGCAGGAAGCTTACTACGCCAACGGGTTATACAATTAGCCAAAAAAGGTGGCGCTCCTCGACGTCCCACCTTTAAAGCGCGTACAGCGGCTACTCGTTTATCAGAGACCAAGCCTCAACCAAATACCTCCGCTAGAAAACCCATTGTAGCGCCACTAGCTGCAAGTTCAGCAGTAAATATTAACAGCACCCGCCCTTCTTCTGCAGTATTAAAGCGTGCCTCAGGAAAAAAATACCACTTGTTAGCCATAGGTACTTCAACAGGTGGGCCGGTTGCACTACAGAAAATATTAACGCAACTGCCGCAAGACTTCCCATTACCCATTATTATGATTCAGCATATGCCGGCGACCTTTACTCAGGCTTTTGCTAACAGGCTCAATACCTTATGTAAAATAAATGTCAAAGAAGCGAGTGATGGCGATGTACTTAAGCCGGGGTGCGCCTACCTAGCGCCAGGTGGCCGTCAAATGCTGATTACTGGTAATGAAAAAGCGGCAAAAATTAAAATAATTGACGATAACTCGGCAAAAGTCACCTTTAAGCCTAGTGTTGATATAAGTTTTGGTTCGGCGGCTAAAGTGTTTGGTCGTCATGTTTTAGGCATTATCTTAACAGGTATGGGCGCTGATGGTAGAGATGGCTCACGCATGTTAAAAACCAGTGGTGCAACGATATGGGCACAAGATGAGCCAAGCTGCGTTGTTTACGGTATGCCGCAAGCCGTTACTGTGGCTGGAATTTCAGAGTTATCTTTACCTTTAGACAGCATTGCCAGCTCAGTATTGAAGGAAATAAAGCATGGATAGGCTAAGCATAACAGGGCTTTTAATTGCCGTACTTGCTATTTATTTAGGCTTTATGTTAGATGGTGGCGCTATTTCAGCTCTATTTGAATTGCCTGCATTTATTATTGTTGTTGGTGGTACTTTAGGCGCCGTTATGCTGCAATCTTCAAGTAGCCAATTTTTTCACGCATTTTCCTTGTTAAAGTGGGTATTCACTCCGCCTAAATATGATATCGACGAAGGTATAGCAAAAATACTTAATTGGGCTAACAAATCCAGAGAGCTAGGTTACTTAGTGCTTGAAAATGAAGCATTAGACGAAGAAGACATCTACACACAAAAAGGCTTAGGCTTACTGGTAGACGGGGTAGAAATAGAAAATATGCAAGTGGCACTTGAGCTTGATATTGAACTACACCGAGAACATAACCTACGCGCAGCCCATGTCTTTGAATCTATGGGAGGGTACAGCCCAACCATTGGAATTTTAGGCGCTGTTTTAGGCTTAATTCATGCGATGAATAACTTAACAGCACCAGACTTACTTGGACAAGGTATTGCAACCGCATTTATTGCCACAATTTATGGCGTAGCTTTTGCTAATTTACTCTATTTACCCATTGCCAATAAAATAAAAGAAATAATACATCAACAAACCTTGTATAGAGAGCTAATTTATGAAGGGCTTATTGCTATTGCTCGGGGCGAAAATCCACACGCCATTGAAAACAAGTTATCTGCTTTTAGGTTACAGCAGTGAAACGTTTGCGTAAAAAAAGGCATAACATAGCGCATGACAATGTTCATCGGTGGTTAGTTTCGTATGCTGATTACATGACGCTGCTTTTTGCTTTGTTTGTCGTGCTTTATGCCATGGCAATGGTAAATGAAAAACCTTTTGAACGTATTACTGAGTCGGTAGGGAAAGTTTTTCAGGCAAATGACACTAAAACAAAAAACCGTGGTCAGGGGGAAGGGATACTTAATGTAAATACCCGTGATAGCAATAAGCGGCTTTATGGTGATGGAATACTTGACGACCCAGGGCCTGAATTAGTAGAAGGCGAAACGGCACTTTCTCAGGTATCAGATGCAGAAGTTGGGAGTAACTTAATAGCATTAGAAGAAGAATTACAGCTTGCACTTTATGATTTAATTGAGTCGGGATACGCGCAATTACAAATTGATGGAAACTGGCTGGAAATAGAGCTCAACAGTGGTTTATTATTTCCAAGTGGCTCTGCATCAGCCACCCATTCAGCCGTCAATATTATTACTATCATTTATGACGTTATTAGTGACAGTCGCAATTTTGTTCGGGTAAGAGGTTATACTGATAATCAAGCAATACACACTGAAATATTTTCATCTAATTGGGAGTTGTCGGTTGCTCGTGCTACCGCGATCTTACGTAAGTTAGAGAGCTTGGGTATGAACCCTGCTAGAATGGCTATTGAAGGTTATGGGCAGTATTACCCAACCGCAGATAATAACACTATTGAAGGGCGTGCAAAAAATAGAAAAGTAGTGATAGCTATTTCAAAATTTGCCTTAGCAAGGCTTAAGGCATCAAATAGCTCAGTTGCTGATGAGCAAGCAGTTGAAGTTATCACCAGTCCCCCAGTGTCTGATGAGCATCTTGATAAAGTGAAAGTTATTCGTCTGCCCAATGGCGGTATTAGAATAACGACAAGAAATGACAACGAAGCGCTTTTACAGGGTGGTGAAGGTATCAATAATCAAAAAGATAGTAATAATTAAGTATAGGAATAACGATTGAACGTTTGGACTGTAGCAAATCAAAAGGGTGGTGTTGGTAAAACAACAACTACTATCGCATTAGCGGGTTTATTGGCCGAATGTGGTAAAAAGGTATTGCTTGTTGATACTGATCCACATGCCTCGTTAAGCTATTATTTTGGAATAGAGTCTGAAGATCTAGACCTCAGTGTTTATGATTTATTTCTTCAAGTAGCATCACAAGAGCAGATATTACAAAGCCTTTGCCCAACACAATACAGTAATATTGATATTCTTCCTGCTACGATGGGCTTAGCAACATTAGATAGAGCGTTCGGCGCTAAAGGTGGTATGGGGCTGGTACTAAAAAAGGCACTGTCCAAGCTCTCGCAACACTATGATTATGTTTTAATCGATTGCCCACCTATTTTAGGGGTATTAATGGTGAATGCACTGGCGGCATCAGATCGAATTATAATCCCTGTACAAACAGAGTTCTTAGCATTAAAAGGGTTAGATCGTATGATCAAAACCTTAGACTTAATGCAGACCGAGCAAACGACTCCTTTTAACTATACGATAGTGCCAACTATGTTTGACAAGCGAACTAAAGCATCACTTTTAGCGTATCATCAGTTACAAGAAACTTATCCTAACAAAGTTTGGCCAGGTGTCATCCCTGTTGATACAAACTTTAGAAATGCGAGTGTAGCCCAACAAGTTCCGTCTCATTTTGCTGCAAATTCACGCGGTGTTTTTGCCTACCAAAACTTATTAGACTATCTATTAATCGCCTCTAAAGAAGTATAACGTCCATGTCAAAACCCTTAGCAGCAAGTAAAAAAGTGATGAAAAACTATTTGTCAGAGTTATTGACAGAACCTTCACTTATGCAAGAAAGCCCTCAACCAACGCTAGACGTGAGTACAAAAAAGAAAACATTGGAAGAGCAACGTTTAGAAACACTGTTGAAAAATGTCAATGCCGAATTAACTGTAAAAGAAGCAGGCATAGTTACGACAAAAAGCAAAAATGAACCAATAGACAGTAATAAAATACTAACAGATGACGTTATTGTTGACGATAAAACTGAGGTTTTAGCCACAGAAAAAAGTGCAGGGGGCAGTGTGCCACCTGAGCAAAAACTGTACCGCCAAGGTGATTTTCAAGCATTGTTCTTTAATGTTGGTGGTTTAACCATTGCTGTTCCGTTAATTGAACTAGGCGGGATTTATAATATTGATAAAACCACAACATTAATGGGTAAACCTCAATGGTTTAAAGGTGTTATGCTTCACAGAGAAGAAAAAATTAATGTTGTTGATACCGCGCTTTGGGTAATGCCAGAAAAATGTGACGAAAAGATGAAAAGTTCATTAAACTATCAATATGTTATCATGTTAAGCGACAGTACTTGGGGCTTAACAGCAGAAAACTTAGTTGATACTGTTGTATTAAAACAAGATGAAGTTAAGTGGTTAAATGAACCAAGTAAACGTCCATGGTTAGCTGGCTTAGTAAAAGAAAAAATGTGTGCTTTACTTGATGTAAATGCATTAATTCAATTACTCAATGACGGTAGCACAATTCACCAAGATGATTAATAATGTCATGATTAAGCTTTGTTAAATCGTAAACTTATAACAATAATAAGTTTTATAATGTTAAGCCAATATTTTTAAATAATTGAGGGGCAAGAATTATGTCTGATGAAAGACGAAAATCAAGTGATAAAGCAGATGAAAACGATGAAGTGCTTCAATGGGTAACATTTAAGTTAGCAAATGAAGTTTACGGCATCAACGTTATGCAGGTGCAAGAAGTATTACGTTACAGTGAAATTGCACCAGTACCTGGGGCACCGCTTTATGTACTTGGTATTATCAATTTGCGTGGTAATGTTGTTACTGTTATTGATACACGTTCACGCTTTGGTTTAGAGCCTTGTGATGTGACCGACAATACACGGGTTGTGGTCATAGAGTCAGAGAAGCAAGTCATTGGTATATTGGTTGATAGTGTTGCAGAAGTGGTTTACTTAAAAGCCTCTGACATTGACGACGCACCCAATGTAGGTAACGAAGAAAGCGCTCAGTTTATTCAAGGTGTTTCTAACCGCGAAGGTGAGTTACTTATTTTAGTTGATCTAGATAAACTATTATCTGACGATGAGTGGGATGAATTAAAACAATTCTAATAGTAAAAAGTACTTCATTTAAGTAGATACTTTTTCCTAAATTATCGGATAAAGGGCTTGATTAAGCCTGTATTAATTGGTCTTGGTAAATTAACTTGTTGGTAACCCGAGTTATGATTGTAGTGAAAACTATTAAGTTACGCGATTTATGTCTTTATTAGCTGTCCCTATTATTGCTATTTTTGCGCTTTTTATCAGTATTTTGTGCCTTATTATTATTGTCGTATTAATAAAAAGGCACAATAGACAATTTGCTGTGTTCGAATCGCAAAGCCAAGCCAATGAATTACTGGTAACTAATGTACAATCGACCAACCTCAAGTTGCATAAGCAACTAGAAGCACTGAAACTAAAGCAAGAGCAAGCCCTCACTGAAAACATGCTTGTTTCTAAACAGCTAGAGCATCGAATTAAGGCACTTCAAACTCAAATAAATTCGCAAAAAGATCATATATCCCAGCTACAAATAGACCAAGGTGACGACAAATTTTATTCGCGTGCCATTAAGTTAGCAAAAACAGGCGCAGATATTGATGAAATAATGACGGAATGCGAACTACCTTACGCAGAAGTTGAAATGTTAATCTCTGTTTACCAAAATAAAGCTCAGTGATAGTATTCTCCAAGATAAAAACCAGTTAAACTAGCGCGTTTAATTGACCGTAAATTTTCAGAGTTTACTTGGGTTGTTATTTTGGTTTTAACATGGCAAGGAAAAATGCCCGTGAAGTTTTATTTATCCCCGTTCAACCGCATCCTATGTATATGCACTTTTCTCCTTCTCTCTGGCTGTGCCAGTAAGCCTAACAGTAATATGGCTATCAGTGATCCCAGAGACCCCATAGAAGTCATCAATAGACCATTTTGGACATTTACATGGGAATATGCCGATAAGTATGTTGCGAAACCGGCCTCTGAATTTTATACCAAGCACACACCCGTTTTTTTAAGAACGGGTTTGTATAATATGGCTGTTAACTTAAACGAGCCGTCGAGTATTATTAACAACCTATTACAATTGAAAATGACGGCAGCGGCTAAAGGGACAGGGCGCTTTTTACTTAACTCAACCATAGGATTACTAGGTTTTTACGATCCCGCCAGTGATTATGACTGGTCGTTAGAGCAAGAAGAGTTTGGTGAGGTGCTTGGTAGTTATGGCGTGGGTGATGGTCCTTACCTGGTGATACCCGGTATTGGTCCAAGCTCAGTTCGAGAAGAGGTTGGCGATTATGTTGATCGACTATATTGGCCGTTAGCTGTGATTGATTTTTGGCCTAATTTAGTACGTTTAGGTGTCATTGGCCTAGAAAAAAGAGCGTCAGTAAAAGATCAAGAGCAATTACTTAACAACTCGACAGACTCTTATGAGTTTATTAAAAATGCTTATTTTCAAAATATGAATTACCGTGTTTATGATGGGAATCCACCCATTGTGGTTGATGAAGAGGCAGAAGCTGAAATTGACGCCTTATTAGATGAATTTGATTTTGATGAGTAAGCTGCATTAAGCTTTAGTGATTATTTTTGTTATAAGTGATAAACCTATACCGAAGTTGGCCGTAATTTGTTAGAATTGCGGCAAATTTTTTACTCATACCATTTTAAAACTCTACATTTGTAGGGAGTGGCGCAATCAATTTGGTATAAACATTATTGGAAACAGTTAGATGAATATTATTGAAGGCTCATTTCAGGCAAAAGGCAAAAAATTTGCCATCGTTGTATCCCGTTTTAATCACTTTATTGTTGATAGCTTGCTTGACGGTGCGGTTGATGCACTTAAGCGTCATGGTAGCGTTGCTGATAGCGACATTACTGTTGTTCGTGTTCCTGGCGCGTATGAATTGCCTTTAGCAGCAAAAAAACTGGCTAAAAAAGGCGAGTTTGACGCCATTATTGCTATTGGCGCTGTTATTCGTGGCGGTACACCACATTTTGACTTTGTCGCGGGTGAGTGTAATAAAGGTTTAGCACAAGTGTGTTTAGACGCAGAAATTCCCGTTTCTTTTGGTGTTATTACCACAGATTCAATTGAACAAGCGATAGAGCGCGCAGGCACTAAAGCGGGTAATAAAGGGGCAGAAGCGGCGCTTGGCGCTTTAGAAATGGTTAACGTTCTCTCTCAAATTTAGGAAGCTTATTGTGAAACCTTCTCCTAGAAGAAAAGCACGTGAACTAGCGGTTCAAGCTGTTTATTCATGGCAACTTAGTCAAAACTCTGTCCGTGATATTGAGCTTAACTTTATCACGGATAACGCTAAACGTCGTTTTGACATTGACTACTTTCAACAGTTGCTCCATGGGGTTACCAATAGTGTTACTGAATTAGATTCAGCAATCTCCCCCCATGTTGATCGCCCAATAGATGATATTGACCATGTTGAAAAAGCCATTTTACGTGTTGGCATCTATGAATTAAGTCAATGCCAAGAAGTGCCTTATCGCGTAGTGATTAATGAAGCAATTGAGTTAGCGAAATCATTTGCTGCAGATGATAGCCATAAGTTTGTCAATGGCGTATTAGATAAGGCGGTAAAGTTAATTCGCCCTAAAGACCAATGAAACAAATAAGTTACTGTTAAAGCTATGAAAGAATTTGAGTTAATAAAAGAGTTTTTTACCAAGCAATCCATTAACAGAAAAGACGTGCTTTTAGGTATTGGTGATGACTGTGCAGTAATATCGTGCACACAAAAGCAAAATATCGTAGTTACCACCGACACGTTAGTAGCTGGTGTTCATTTTCCTTTAGGGACTACACCCAAAGCAATTGGTCATAAGGCTGTGGCGGTAAACTTATCCGATATTGCTGCCATGGGGGGGAAACCCAGTTGGATATCACTGGCTATAACCTTGCCTGAGGTAAACGATCAGTGGCTCACTGAGTTTTGCTCGGGCGCATTTGCATTGTGTGAATACTATAATGTGCAGTTGATAGGCGGTGATACTACCCAAGGGCCGTTAAGTGTCACGATAACAGCACAAGGGTTAACACCCGAAGATAACTATTTACCTCGCTCTGGTGCTAAAGCAGGTGATTGGCTTTATGTGACAGGTGACCTTGGCGATGCCGCTCTAGCATTAAAACACCTTAAAGAAGGTCTGTTAACCGATAATGACGACATTGCCAACGTACAAGAAAAATTAGACTTTCCAAAACCACGTGTGCTTGCCGGACAAGCGTTACGTGAGTATGCCTCAGCAGCAATTGATATTTCAGATGGTTTACTTGCCGATTTAGGACACATTTGCCAGGCTTCTAATCTTGGGGCAAATGTAGTGTTAGACGCTATTCCCTTATCTGAAACGATGAAAAACTCACTCCTATTTGAAGATGCAATTGAGCTTGCACTAAATGGTGGTGATGACTACGAATTGTTATTTACAGTTGCAGAAGATAAAAAAGTAGGCTTAGAAATCGCATTATCTCAAATTAGCACGCCAATAACCTGTATTGGGCAAATGAATGCATCGCAGACTATCTCTACCACTTTAAATAATAAAGCCGTTCCAATTAAAAGCTCAGGCTTTGAGCACTTTTCTAGCAAGAGAAAAACCTAGATAAGCCTAAGCCACCCTGAGGAAGTAAACTAAACAATACTGCTATTATTATGAATAAGCCCGCCACAAAAGTTATTTTTGATCTTAAACAACCCATTCAGTTTTTAGCTTTAGGCTTTGGTAGTGGCTTAGCACCAAAAGCACCTGGTACTTTTGGTACATTAGCTGCTGTACCGCTTTTTTTACTGTTAGCACAGTTAACACCCATGTATTATTTAATCGCGATTATTGTCATGAGTATAGCCGGTATATATATTTGCGGGAAAGCGGCAAAAGATGTTGGTGTACATGACCACCCAGCGATAGTTTGGGACGAGTTTGTTGGGTTTTTTATCACCATGTTTATGGTGCCCATAAGCTGGCAAAGTGTGTTAGTTGGCTTTCTACTTTTCAGAGTGTTTGATATTGTAAAACCTTGGCCTATTTCATTTATAGATAAAACAATGACTGGTGGTTTAGGTATTATGGTTGATGATATTCTTGCTGGTTTATTTTCTTTATTTATCATGCAGTTAATTTTTTAACGCTGCGGTTAACCCCTCCTTCTTTTTTAGTTACAATTTCTTATTCTAAATCAATAGTAATTCCCTGCATTATGAGCTACTTTTTAAATAGGGTGTTAAATAAAATTAGTTTACGGTTGTTTTTTATTTTAATGCCCTCAGCTATTAATTAAGACGTTACATTTTTATTACAACGTTTTGAATCTCAGCTTTACTTCACTGTATTGTTTAAAGTAAATGTTAAAAGGAATACCTATGAAAATAAATCTTTCTGGTCACCACGTCGAAATTACTTCCTCTATTAAAAATGATCTAGAGGAGAAGCTTTCCAAAATAGCGAATCACTTCCCAACGCTAATTGCCTTGGATATTATTATCTCTAAAGAGCACAATAAATACCAAGTGGATCTCACCACTAACTATGAAGGCGGACGTATATCAGTGAAAGGTACTGACGATGTTATGTACCCAGCTATTGCAAGTGGTATTAAAAAATTAGATGCAGCATTGAAACATAGAAAAGGACAGTTAAAAGCGAACATGCACGTAAAACCACAAACGACATCGCCTGAAATAGCGCATGAAATAGTGCAAGAGATGAATTTATCATAATTATGTCATGTTAAATCATTAACACGATATAAAAAAGCTATGAATTTCTTCATAGCTTTTTTTTTGAACAAGCTAAGCCAAACGACTAGGTTAAGTTATTAATCAGTCGTTTTTAGTTGTTGTTCACTGTATTCTAATTTTTTATAGTTTTTACCAGCAGCGTCGGCAAGTTCAGCAGGCATATAGTTTTCATCATGCTTGGCTAATACCTCACTTGCATTGATATGAAGATGACCAGAGCTGTCTTGTGCTAAGGTGCCGTTGGCAACTATGCCTTGTGCCTCACGAAATAGATCAGGCAAAATACCTTCGTAATAAACGGTGATCATTGGGTCGTTTTCATCAAACGTAATTGGCATTTTCATGTCAGATAGGCTGAAACTAACTTTTAAACTGTCAGCATCACGCTTCACCGAACCGGGAACCACTAACCCACCTATTCTGATCCGTTGACCAACAGCAGGTTTTACACCTGTTTTTTCTTTACCTTGCGTGATCTCAGAAGGGGTATAGAATAAATCAATGTTTTGGCTTAAAGCATAAAGCACAAAGCCTGCAACAACAGCAATCCCTATTAATATTGAAGCAACGATAGTTAAACGTTTTTTACGGCGGGGGTTCATTGTATAACCTCTTTAATATTCTCTGTTTTAGTGGTATTTCGCTGCTGACGCAGTTGACGTAATTTATTATCTCTTTGGTGGTGAAGCGCAATATTTTTAATCACTTGTTTGTGTGTGTAAATGGAGCTAAAAAGAATGATTAATAGCAGTGCTGTTGACACACCAAAAGACAGCCAAACGTAAAAACCGTAGCCACCCATATTTAAAAAAGCGCTAAAACTGTCAAACTGCATTATTTGTTCTCCTTGGCTTTATCTAAAGGAAACTGCGCTAAGGCTAAGGCTTTAACCCAAGGGCGAATACTGTTACGTAGTAAAATTTCGCTCCTAAAGCGAATACAAACGATGGTGCTTACCAATAGGGCAAACCCAAGAAAACAAAAGACAAAAGGCCAAAGCATTTCAACCGACATCGATGGCTTACCAAGTTGGCTCACGGTAGAACCTTGGTGTAAAGTGTTCCACCACTCTACGGAATATTTAATTATGGGTAAATTAACCACACCAACCAAGGTTAAAATCCCAGCGGCTTTACCCGCTAATGCTTTGTCTTCAAATGCATTATGCAGCGCCATAACACCTAAATATAAAAATAATAAAATAAGTTCAGACGTTAATCTTGCATCCCATATCCACCAAGTGCCCCACATAGGTTTACCCCATGCCGAGCCAGTGATTAAAGCAATAGCGGTAAAAACAGCACCTATCGGTGCCATGGCAGCAGCAGAGGCATCGGCTAACTTAAATTGCCATACCAAAGAAGTAAAGGCTGCAATGGCCATCCCCAAGTATATACCCATTGACAAAGATGCGGCAGGTACATGTATATAGAATATACGAAAGCTATCACCTTGTTGATAGTCGGCCGGTGCGAAGGCCAGGGCCCAAACTAAACCAATAGATAAAAACAAGGCTGTTAAAGCACTAAACCAAGGAATAAGCCTTCCTGTTAAATGATAACTAACTTCTGGGTTAGCGTAAGGGTGTAACCATTTCCACATAAATTATGCTCTTCATAATTAAACGTTAAAGTATTTACTTGCTTGTAATAAGCAACGACAGTGAACTTGAGTCAGGCGCTCTGCTCACGGATAAAGTCTCATGTTAATTAGTACTTACTTTTAAAGCAGCAGCAACCGCAAAGGGCGCCAATGTTAACGAGCCAAAAAAGAGTGCCGCAATTATAGCAAGTTGTCCACTATAAGGTAAACCAAGCGCGGCAGTATCTATAGCGCTAGTGGCAAAGATTAAAACGGGAATATATAACGGCAATACTAATAAACTTAACAACACCCCTCCTTTTTTAATACCCACAGTTAACGCAACACCAATAGCACCAAGTAAACTTAACACGGGTGTGCCCAGTAAGAGTGTTAGCATTAAGGCACCGTAACTCAGTTCATTTAAATGCAACAGTACAGCAAGCAGTGGTGCAATTAAAATCAGCGGTAAGCCAGTAATTAACCAATGGGCGATAATTTTTGCGAGTACTAATATAAACACAGGGTGCGGGCTTAACAACATTTGCTCGAGTGAACCATCATCATGGTCAGACTTAAATAGCCGATCAAGCGATAATAATGTTGACAGCAATGCGGCGACCCAAATAATACCAGGAGCAATGCGGCTTAACGTTTGTGCTTCAGGGCCTATACCTAATGGAAACAGTGTGATGACAATAACAAAAAACAAAAGCGGATTAATAATGTCGTCTTTGTGGCGCATAGCAATGGTTAAATCACGTTTTAACACTAATGAAAAAACAGCGCGATAAGACAGATTAGCGTGGGCCATACAGTACTCTATTTGTGTTTAAGGCTGGCGCTAAGCAAAAACCTAAGTTTATATTGTTGTTATTATCCATTACTCATTAACTCAAATTATTCATTATCTCACGGTTAACTACTTAGCTAACTGATGATAGTTTTAGTATTCACTCAGTCGCTTACTATTCAACTAAAGCACTCAGTCAAGTAAATACTCTAATGTCACTTTTTTTATTCGTTTTGGCTCAAAGGTAAGTAAATCTTGATGAGTCGTCAAAACAATACACCCCCCTTGACTTGTATGCGCTTTAAATAACTGCTCTAAATCGTATACGCCTTGCTTGTCTATTGCGGTAAAGGGTTCGTCTAAAATCCAAATGCGGGCTGTTGACTGATACAAGCGTGCTAATGCAATACGCCTGTGCTGGCCAGCACTTAAATGCGAGGCTAGGCTGTCTTCAAAACCGGTTAGGTTTACCTTACTTAATGTTTCATTTACCAAACCTACAGGATCATGTAAGCCATGAAGTGCAAGGGTAAAGTGTAAGTTTTCTTGTGCGCTCATCGCGCCCTTTACACCAGGTAAGTGGCCAAGATAAAGTAAATTTTGATGAAACACTTCGCGTACGTGTTTGACTAATTGTTTATTAAAGTAAATAGCCCCTTCATAAGGCTGAGATAACCCTGCTAGAATGCGTAACAAGCTCGTTTTACCTGAGCCGTTAGGGCCTTCAACTTGCACAATGTCACCAGCGTTTATTTCAAGGTCTAATTGATCAAACAATAAACGTTGTTCACGAATACAAGTTAAACCGGTAGCGCTAAGTAAAGGCGCGTTATTGCAGGTTGGGTTATTTACTGACAAAATAACAAAATCTCTTTTAGTTAAACGGGTTAATGCTGATGTAAATAGTACTATGTGAACGCTAGTTTTATCTCTACTTTCTCTAATAAAGTTTAACTGAAGTTTGTCAGTTAATTTTTGATTTAGATCGTATTAACGTTTTGCCAGATATCATACCATAGCCCTAATGAAAATTAGCAGCGATTGTTTATACAAAAATTGTAATATTAAGAAACAATTATCAAGTGAATTTGTACCAACCATTTAGCCAGCTCCTTGCCAAAAGTGTGCTAGTATTGCACTGCAAATTGTGCTTTTAGTCTATTCTGTGCGCTGTACTTGGCTGCTAATTGATAATACTTGAGTTCGAATAACTGCTGCATAAGCCCAAATAAAGATAATAATGTGTATACGGAGAAATAAATGAACCCCCAACTTTTGCCTGAGTTGATCCTTAATCTCATACCTGAGCTAGGTCACCTTGCTTTGGTTATCGCTTTTGCATTTTCTATCTGCCTAAGTGTCATTCCAATGATTGGTGTCTATAGTGCTCAAAATAAATTAATAAGCTATGCGAAACCGCTCACCTTTGGCATGTTCATTTTTACCGCTATTAGTATATTTATTTTGGGTTACAGTTTTGTTGTTGATGATTTTTCAATTAAATATATTGCGAGCCACTCAAATACACACCTACCGTACTACTTTAAAATCAGCGCAGTATGGGGAGGACATGAAGGTTCATTATTGCTCTGGGTATTCTCGTTAACCGCGTGGACAGTCGCCGTTGCAAAATTTTCAAAAAATATAGAGCAAGAGTTTATTGCGCGGGTGCTTGCTGTAATGGGCATGGTTTCTGTTGGCTTTATCGCTTTTACGTTATTAACATCAAATCCTTTTGAACGCCTTTGGCCAATGGTACCAATGGAAGGGCGTGATTTAAATCCGTTGCTGCAGGATGTTGGCTTAATTATTCACCCGCCGTTATTATATTTGGGCTATGTTGGTTTTGCCGTCGCTTTTGCTTTTGCCGTAGCAGCATTAATGTCTGGTAAAATGGATGCAGCTTGGGCACGTTGGTCACGTCCTTGGACAGTGGGCGCCTGGATGTTCTTAACGTTAGGTATAGCGTTAGGGAGTTGGTGGGCGTATTACGAACTAGGTTGGGGTGGCTGGTGGTTTTGGGATCCCGTAGAAAATGCTTCCTTTATGCCATGGTTAGTGGGGACAGCGTTAATTCACTCTTTAGCAGTAACAGAAAAACGAGGAACCTTTAGAAACTGGACGGTACTACTGGCTATCTTTGCTTTTAGTTTAAGTTTATTAGGAACGTTTTTAGTGCGCTCAGGTGTGATTACCTCAGTGCATTCTTTTGCGGCTGACCCTTCTCGAGGTGTCTTTATTTTGGTCTTGTTAGCCATCACCGTTGGTGGTTCATTAACCTTGTATGCGTTTCGAGCCAGTAATGTATCTAGCTTTAGCCGTTTTGCGCTTTACTCACGAGAAACGGCTTTACTGTTATGTAATGTTATTTTGGTGGTTGCCGCGGTAACGGTATTATTGGGCACCTTGTATCCGCTGTTAGTTGACGCGCTAGGCTATGGCAAAATATCAGTAGGCCCTCCTTACTTTAATGCGGTATTTATTCCGATCATGAGCTTTTTATTCATTATTATGGGGATTGGTCCTTTAATTCGATGGAAAAAAGCTAAAAAAGGCGAGTTGCGTAAGCAGTTGATTAAACCATCGGTCATCAGCATTGCTTTTGGTTTATTATTTCCCGTTATTTATGGGGGGGAATTTGATCTCTTAGTTGCCATGGGGATGACCTTAGCAGCATGGGTATTTTTAGTGGTGATTAAAGACTTAGTTAACCAGTACAAGTTGCGTGCAACCCTGAGTTTAAGCCAGTGGGGGATGACGGTAGCACATGCGGGTATTGCGGTTACTATTGTTGGTGTTACGATAGTGTCGAGTTATGAGACAGAAACCAATATTAAAATGCACCTACATGAGAAAGTAGAGATATCGGGTTATCAAATAGAGTTTAATGGTATTAAACATGTAGAAGGGCCTAACTATAGCGCAGAGCAAGGGCAAATTAAGGTTTATAAAAATGACAACTTTGTCGCTTTATTAAAGCCAGAACTTCGTGCATACCGTGTACAAACAATGGGCATGACTGAAGCAGGTATTGATGGTGGTTTATTCAGAGACGTATATGTTGCGTTAGGTGATCCCCTTGATGATGGTGCCTGGGCAATTCGGGTACATTATAAACCTTTTGTTCGCTGGATCTGGCTAGGGGCAATATTTATGGCCATAGGCGGAATTTTAGCCATGATGGATAAGCGCTATCGTGTGAAAAACCCAGGGAAAAAACTCAGTCATAAGAATGTTAGCGGAGCCAATATAAATGAATAAAGTTATTCGCTTTTTACCACTGATATTAGTGGTTGCACTTGGTGTTGTACTTTATCGCGGGCTATCATTAGATCCTAATGAAATGCCATCAGCATTGGTGGGTAACCCCATGCCAGATTTTTCCCTACCAAGTCTAAATAACCTTGATAGAACCGTGACAAAAAAAGATTTAATCGGTGATATCGTGTTAATTAATGTTTGGGCGACCTGGTGCCCAACTTGTAAATACGAACATCCTTACTTAGTTGAGCTTTCTAAAAACCCACAAGTGAAACTTTATGGTATAAATTATAAAGATGAATTATTGCCTGCTCAACAATGGCTGCGCAACGATAAAGATCCATACCAGTTTTCAGTTTTTGATAAAGACGGTTTATTAGGGGTGAAACTGGGCGTTTTTGGTGCACCAGAAACCTTTGTTATTGATCACCACGGTATTATTCGCAAACGTTTTGCTGGTGCACTAGATCTTCGGGTATGGCGTAAAGAATTTGAACCGTTAATTAATCAACTAATTACAGAAAGGCAACAAGGCAAATAAATATGTTAAATAGCGTTTTAAGCAAAATGTTTTTTACTGTTGTGATAGCAGTCGCTGCTGTTTTTATGGCCAATAATACAAATGCCAGCCCAGTGGAAACGTTTGAGTTTCAAAATGAAGTGACTAAAGTACGTTTTCAGGCACTTAGTAAAGAATTACGTTGCCCTAAATGTCAAAATCAAAACTTAGCTGACTCTAACTCTACTGTTGCTTCTGCCATGCGATTAGAGTTATATAACTTGTTAATTGACGGCAAAGCAGACATGGAAATTGTTGATTTAATGGTGGCGCGTTATGGTGAGTTTGTGCTTTATCGTCCAAGGGTTTCAAGTGTTACTTATGTGCTTTGGTTTGGTCCTGCCTTTCTAATTTTAATGGGGCTTATTGTTGTTGTTATCATTTTAAGAAAAAAGCCGGCAACCAAAGAAAACTTAGCCCTTGATAGTGAACAACAAGAAAAGCTAGCAAAGTTATTACAGCCAAATGATGATGTGGTCGTCTCTAACCATTCTAATACATCTGAGCCTCACACAACCAAAGTAGAAAAAGAGTAGTTACCCATTATGGAAATAGCATTAATAATTTTTGTTTTTATTACCTTACTTTTATTTATTGTTTGGTTACCATTTTTTAGTAAAAGAGCAAAAAAAAATACCACTGAGCAAAACTTGCGTGATGAAACGAATGTTGTTTTATACAAAGAACATAAAGCTGAAATTGAAAAAGACTTTAGTGATGGCGCGATTGACGAAGAAAGTTATCAGTATTTATTAGCAGAGCTAGATAAAAGCTTGTTACAAGATATTGCATCAACCGAAGCAGAAAATGCTAAACCAAAGAACACGAAAAACTTTAGTGTATTATGGCCAATTGCATTATCTTTGTTTATTGTTGTTTTTTCAGTGGCACTGTATTTAAAACAAGGCACTATAGATGCATTAATCGCCAACCCTGTTGCGTCACATCCGGGGCAAAATCAGCAAGAGCAGCAGTCAGCTCAAGTGCGACAAGAGCAAATGCTAGCGTATATACAAGAGCTACAACAGCACTTAGAAAAAACACCTGATGACAGTGAAGCTTGGTATAACTTAGGCCAAGCTTTAGTCGGGGCAGGGGAATTTGACTATGCTATTGCTGCATTTGAGCAAGTAATCCGTATTGAAGGTGAGCATGCAGACTTATTAGGTGCCATTGCGCAAGCCGCTTACTATCGCAATGACCAAAAAATAGATGCTGAAATACAAGCATTAATTGATAAAGCGCTAGCGTTAGATAATAAAGAACCATCGATTAATATTTTGTTAGGGATGCACAACTTTATTGCCCAAGACTATACAAAAGCGGTTGAGTACTGGCAAAGAGTTATTGATGACAATAGAAAAGGGGTTAATATTGACGCATTGCAAGAAGCGGTAAATGAGGCTAAAAAACGACTGGGTTCGTCATCACCTGAGCCTTTAGCAGACACAGTGTCTGGGCCCCAGCTTAAGGTTAATGTTAGCTTGACCGCAGAAATTACCGAGCAATTAGCACAAGGTGAAGACAAGGTGGTGTTTGTTTATGCTACCCCCACTAATGGGCAACGTATGCCGTTAGCCGCCTTAAAGTTAATGGCCAGTGATTTACCCAAAACGGTAACCTTAAACAACAATACAGCAATGTCGCCTCAAAGTAATTTAAGCACAGCGAACGAAGTGCATATCTTTGCGATTGTTTCTAAACAAGGCGGCGCAGGTATAAAACCGGGTGATTATAAAGCTGAAATTCGTAATATACCGGTTGATAAAACAGAAACAATTAATCTGGTTATTGATAGTCTAGTAGAATAATTGTTAAGCTAAATGATTTAATCATCATAAATTTTTAGCGCTACGTAGATAAAAAACTACGCGGCGCTTACGCCACTTGTTGGCTGAGTTCACCGAATATTGTTCAAGTTGAACTCGACACAAGTCTACTTAATTTAAACACCATTGTTTTATCTGCAACGGTGTTTATGACACTAGAAGAATATTAAAAATAATAATGAAGTCACGTTTTACTGCTAAACACTATCACAATACAAACCCTAGCCAAAAGGGCAAAAGCACCGAGAATAAAACAGGCGTTTTACTCACTAACTTAGGCTCTCCTGCAGCACCAACGACGGGAGCAGTTCGTAAGTACTTACGTGAGTTTTTATCTGATCCTAGAGTAGTAGAAATTCCACGCCTTATTTGGTTGGTCATATTATATGGTATTATTTTACCTTTGCGGCCAAAAAATTCTGCCAAGCTTTATCAAAGTGTTTGGACCGAGCAGGGGGCTCCGCTTATTGTTATTAGCAAAGCTGTAAAACAAAAGGTGGCAGCACAGCTTGCACAACAGTATTCAGATAAGGTGATTGTTGACATTGCAATGCGTTATGGTGAACCGTCAATCGCAAAAGCGTTACAAAATTTTCAACAGCAAGGTGTTAATAACATCGTTGTATTACCGCTTTATCCACAATATGCTGGGCCTACTACCGCTTCCACTTTTGATGCCGTGAGTAATGAGCTACAAAAATGGCGCTACGTCCCTAGCCTTAACTTTATAAACAGTTATCATAACAATCAATACTATATAAAAGCATTGGCGAATACGGTTATGGAACACCTAAATGAGCACGGTAAACCCGACAAACTTGTCTTATCCTATCATGGTATGCCAGCATTATTTTACCAATGGGGTGATCCTTACTATGACTTTTGTCAGTTAACAACTGATTTGCTCAGACAAGAATTGCACAGCCGAGCAGGGAGTAATATGTTAAGTGATGATAGCTTTATCATGACCTTTCAATCTCGCTTTGGTAAAGCTGAATGGTTGCAGCCTTATACCGATGAAACCCTTGAGGCATTAGCCAAGGCAGGTAATAAACATATTGCGATTATTAGCCCTGCATTTAGTGCAGACTGCTTGGAAACATTAGAAGAGCTTGAGTGTGAAAACCGTGAAGTCTTTATGGATGCAGGTGGCGAAACATACCATTATATTTCAGCCTTAAATGACCGTGATGATCATATAACAGCTATAGTGAACCTAGTAAAACCTCAGATTGATTCGTTTAATTAATTAAACCGTATTCAATGTTGGAATGACTAACGTTTCTCTAGTTAATAAACGTTTGGCAATGTCTGTAGGGACTTGGTAAAACTCGTTTACGTATTTATGTGCGTTTAAATAGGTTTGAATACGTTTTTTCACTTGGCAAGGGTTTGCGCAGGGCAGCGAAAAAATAAGGGTATACTTTCCTGGGGTTTTTGCAGATAACGACTGAGTGTATTCAGTTATATCTTCTGGTGTGCAGCCAATTCTCACCACGTCTGAGAAAAATGAGTGGGTCATTACGTAAACACTCCCTGTCGCTGCGCTCTGACTTTTTACAGGTAAATCTTTCATCTTAAGAATGGCCCTCCAATAAGTGTTTTTTGCCAGTCACTTGAAACCAAGTTAAGTAAATTCAACCGTGCATTTTTAAAAACTTAGCCAGTAAGCTTGCTTCACTTTCCACACGGTTAGCATCAGGTTTAATGCAATCAATTGGGCAAACGCTAACGCATGTGGGGTGATCGTAATGGCCAATGCACTCAGTACACTTGTCTGCGTCTATTTCATAAATAGCTTCACCCAAGCTAATTGCCTCGTTTGGACATTCAGGATCGCACATATCACAATTTATGCAAGTGTCTTCAATCAATAAAGCCATCACAAATTACCTATTGACCAGCTTGCTGCTGGCTAAAGGGGTTTCTCGTGGTATCACCATTGCTTAAGTAACGCATTAAAATGCCAAAGGTTAAGTCTATGTCAGTATTTAGTTGAATTGCCACCTTATGACCAGAGCCTTTGGCATCAATTATCTCTTTGCCGCTATCACTGTGCACCATTTTAGTTAAGGTGAAAGATAAATTACCGTTTGGCGTCATTAATTCTAGCTCATCACCAATAAGAAATTTGTTTTTAACGTCAATCTCAATTAAGCCAGTTGCTTTATTTCTTCCTAATACTTCGCCAACAAATTGCTGCGTATCACTTTTTGAGTAGCCATAATCATAATTCTGTGTGTCAGACGGGCGATGACGCTTTAAAAAGCCTTCGGTATAACCACGGTGTGCTAAATGCGCTAAGTCACTATTTAATTTAGGATTAAAAGCAACACCAGAGACCGCATCATTAATAGCTTGTCTATAAACTTGGGCTGTTCGCGCGCAATAATAAAAAGATTTTGTTCGCCCTTCAATTTTTAAAGAATGAACGCCTATCTTTGTTAACCGTTCAACATGCTCAACCGCGCGTAAGTCTTTCGAGTTCATGATATAAGTACCATGCTCATCTTCAAATGCTGGCATATATTCACCAGGGCGACCTTGTTCTTGTAATAATACAACCTCGTCAATGGGTTGGTTTATTGCTTGCTTTGAAGGTAAGGTCATTATGGTGTTGTCAGGTGTGTATATTTCTGCTGTACTAGCAGGGTTAACAGCAATAATATCACCTGTTTCGGTTTCTTTTGCACTATGTGTGTCGTACTTCCAGCGGCAGGAATTGGTACAAGTACCTTGGTTTGGATCGCGCTTATTTATATAGCCTGATAATAAACAACGGCCAGAGTATGCCATGCATAAAGCGCCATGAACAAACACTTCAAGCTCTATTTCTGGGCAATGTAATCGTATATCTTCAATTTCATCAAGAGATAATTCGCGCGATAAAATTACTCGCTCTACCCCTTGTTGATGCCAGAACTTTACCGTGGCCCAATTTACCGCGTTCGCTTGTACTGACAAGTGAATAGCCATGTCAGGAAAGTTTTCGCGTACCATCATAATTAAGCCAGGATCAGACATAATAAGGGCGTCTGGTTTCATCGCAATAATGGGAGCAATATCATTAAGAAAAGTTTTTAACTTACCGTTATGGGGCGCAATATTATTCACTAAATAGAACTTTTTCCCTAAAGCATGGGCTTCATCTATGCCTATTTTTATGTTCGCTAGAGAAAACTCATTGTTACGTACTCGTAGAGAATAGCGCGGTTGTCCAGCATAAACAGCATCAGCGCCGTAGGCAAAGGCGTAACGCATGTTTTTTAAGCTACCCGCAGGGGAAAGTAATTCAGGTTTTAGCATGGCAATTTAATTGGGTTTATCAGGGAATAATATTGGGGCTATTATAAAAAATAGTATTATTACGGGCAATTTAAAACAACGCAAAATATGTTCTAGAACAAAGGATAGGCGAATTTTTAAAGGGTTTACCAATTGCGTTGTGTTAACTTTGCCGACAAAATACCAGAATAGTATAAATAGCGTATAGTCTCGTGTAAAAGCTAGCGTATAATATTGAAACATTAGTAAAGTAGCTTGATGTTAATAGTCGCTTTTTCACTTTATAACGATAAACAATAAACCATAAAGAGAACTCTAATGAGTGCTGAAAATGCCTTATATACGATTTTAACCGAAAAAATTAAACAAAATGCCTTAGTGCTACCGACATTACCAGAAGTTGCTTTACAAGTGAGACAAGCAGCCAATGATTCAGAGATAAGTTTAAATAACATGAGCGATATTATTGGCCATGATCCCGCCCTGTCTTTAGGGTTAATAAAAGTAGCAAATAGCCCTTTGTTAGGCAGAGCTGTTAAGGTGGAAACCGTCTCTCAAGCGGTCACTCGCATAGGGTTGCGTCAAATTAAAAGTATTGCAACAGCAATGGCGATAGCACAAGTGTATGTCTCTAAAAATGACGTTGTGGCTAGGTATATGAAAAAATCCTGGAATAAAACCATTGATGTCGCAACGGTAGCGGTTAGCTTAATGAGCTTGTATCTCGAAAAAAATAAACAAACAGAATTAAATATAAATACACTCACCTTAGCCGCTGTAGTCCATAATATTGGTGAACTTCCAATTTTAACTGAGGCAGAGCAGCATCCTTCTACTTTTGCCAAACCAATATTTCTACAACAAGCAATTGCTAAAATGTCAGGTAAAATAGGCGGGACAATCACCCGTCATTGGGGGTTTTCAGAAGAGTTGATACAAATCACAGAGTGTTGGGCTGATTTAACACTGCGGCCAAAAACTGTACATTACCTTGATTTTATTCGGGCGGGAGCAGTTTATCATCAAGTGTTTAAAAATATGGCCACGCAAGAAGCTTTATTAAAGAGCTATACAGGCAAGGGAATCTTACCAAGTATCAATTTTATGGAGTCTGACGATTTTAAGCTAAGATGTGCTACAACGAGGGCCATGTTTATTTAATATCAATGTGTATAAAAGAACGCATTGTGTGGTTATTTAGCCGTTTAGCGACAGGAGTTTATCAAATTTATTGGTCTAAGCATTAACCAGTTAAAGTATGCTACTTTATAGTACAGATGAAAGCTTTTAAGCTTTCAAACAGTGGTTTATTTTTTTAGAATCGCTTTCACATCGAGTCGTTATTACAAAATATTGTTAAATTATAGGGTATACAAGCCGTGTTATTAGCTAAAAATGCATTTGGTCAGGTAAATCAAGTAAAACTCGCTCCAGATTTCTTTGCACTAGAAATTGAACACTTATCCGTGAAAGCAAAAATAAGTTTATATGGTGGGCAAGTGTTAAGTTGGCAGCCAGAAGATGAAAAAGAAGTTTTTTGGCTGTCAAAAGCGGCTGCTTTTAAACAAGGGAAAGCGATTCGTGGTGGAATACCTTTGTGTTGGCCATGGTTTGGTGCCCACCCTGATGATCATGATAAAACAGCAGGTAATCATGGTTTTGCTCGCGAACAGCAATGGCAAGTTGATGACATAGAGATCAGTGAACAGGGGGTGCAAGTGAGTTTATGTTGGCAAGGGGAGCATATGGCTGACTTATGGCCTTTTTCTTGTCGCTTGAAACAAATATTGTTTTTTGGTCAATCCTTTAAACAAATATTACATATGAGTAACTTAAGTGAGACCGATGCTTATTATACGGGGGCATTACACAGTTATTTCGCAGTTAGCTCGCCTCAAGCAATAAACATAACAGGGCTTGAACAGGCAAGTTTTTACGACAAAACTACTGAGCAATTAGTTCAGCCACAAAAAATTGACAATGCTGTTGGGCCAATCGATCGTATTTACCAGAGCAACAATAGGGTTAAACTCATTGATAACCAATGGAAGCGCACGATAGAAATTCAATCAGTGAATGCTAAGCAATGGGTTTTCTGGAATCCAGGGGTAGAAACGGCAAAGCATATGGCTGATATCCATCAACAGGGTGAACAAGAGTTTGTCTGTTTAGAAACAGCCAATACTGAAATGCAATTACTCCCTGCAGGGAAAACAGCAACCATAGCGCAAGAAGTAGCCGTATTTAGGGCAAGTGACTGTTAAGTCATCAGGGATGAGCTCGGTGTAATATATCTGCTCAAGCCGCTACTTTTCTTGACTTCATCGTTAAACTTAGAGGTAATAGGCTCACCATTAACACAAAATTTGCTCAGTGTTCTTCGTGACTCATCATTGGACCGTACCCAAATGAAAAGTGAGTCACAATAACTCACGACATAACGCGGTTATCTTTGTTAACCTTTACAGTGAATTAATGTGCAAGTGTTTACTCAGCAATGCTTGAGTAAAAGGAATTTTCAAATAAAAACCACGCGGTAAGGTCATAAAGGGTTTACCGTGTTTGTCGAAGGCTTGTGTTTTCGCTTGGGCATTGGCGGCCTTTGGCCTAAGTTGCAGCACTTGGCCATGTTTACCCTGAATTTTCTCTACCTCACCTAACACAATCATGTCGGTTAATTCTTGCCAGTCCATGGCGAGTAACTGCTCTTCTTCTGCTGAAGGTGACCACAGAAAAGCGCTGCCAATTCTACGCATTGATAAAGGCACTTTTTTTTCTGTTGGAGTCTCGCAAATAATAGGTACCCAGAGGACCTTAGTTAGCTTTTGCTTTAACCAGCAGTTTTGCCAGTTAATGCCTACTAGGCCGGTTAATGGTGCGACACAAACAAACGTGGTTTCAAGGGGTTTTCCTTGGCTGTTGATGGGCAGCGTTTTAAGTTCAATGCCCAGCGTTGGAAAGTCAGGCTCAGGCCGAGAGCTAGCCGTGGCTCCTAGCACATGCTCAAGTAATAAGCCTACCCAGCCTTTGTTGCGCTTTAAATCTACGGGCATTTTAATGTTCGCCTCATTGGCGACTTCAGCAAGGGTTAAGCCAGCCAAGCTACGTACTCTTTCAAGTAATTCTTGTTCACAAGCGGGAATTTTCATTTGACCTTAAATTTTGAAGCACCAATATAACAGCCATTATCTGGTTATTTGTTAAAAAAATCAAAGTAATCATTTGCTCAAGAGTCGTTATTATGGTTGAATCTATACAAGAATTTTTTTAGTTTTTTCAGGAGTTCCTGTGATCGATGCCGAAGGCTACCGAGCCAACGTCGGCATAGTAATAATTAATGGCAGGGGGCAAGTATTTTGGGCAAGAAGATTTGGTCAGCATTCATGGCAATACCCGCAAGGTGGTGTTGATGGTGAGGAAACTGCTGAGCAAACCATGTATCGAGAGTTACATGAAGAAGTAGGTTTAAAGCCAGAACATGTAAAAATTGTTGCTTCAACTAAACATTGGCTAAAGTATAAATTACCGAAACGTTATATAAGACACGACAGTAAACCTGTTTGTATAGGGCAAAAACAAAAGTGGTTTTTATTAAAACTCACGGCACCTGAATCAGCAGTTAATTTACTTCATAGCACTCATCCTGAATTTGATGATTGGCGCTGGGTGAGTTACTGGTATCCGGTGCGACAAGTTGTGTCATTTAAGCGTGATGTTTATCGCAAGGTGATGAAAGAGTTTGCTGCACAGGCTCTGTCTTTTTCTTATGAAAAACGCCCAGATAGACGACGTAAGCGTTAAGCTAAATTATTACTATGATGCATACCAATTTGGTATTTATTAAAAGCCTACTTATGTGGGCTTTTTTATTTAATTAGGACGTTATGTTAACTACGCTAAACTATATATTGCTTGAGTTTAAGCAAGAAGCGCATTTGCAAATTGCATTAGCGCGTATGGTTAGCCAAATCAAAAATTCACTCAATACTGATTGCTGTTCGGTTTATTTAGCTGATTATAACCAGCAGCACTTCCTCTTAATGGCTTCCGACGGGCTAGCAAAAAAATCATTTGGTCAAACCGCAGTAGGGTTTTCAGAAGGGTTAGTGGGCTTAGTTGGCCAACGTGAAGAGCCGTTAAATATTGCTAATGCACGCGAGCATCAACATTTTAAACATGCACCTGAAGTGGAAGAGGATAATTTTAATGCCTTCTTAGGTACCCCTATAATTCACCAACGCAAGGTGTTGGGTGTTATTTCTATTCAGCAAAAGCAAGCAAGAAACTTCACTGAAAATGACGAGGCTTTTTTAGTTACTCTCGCCGCACAATTGGCTAAAGCACTAGCGAATGCGGAAGTGAAAAATTTATTTACACAGAAAGAAAAAAGTAAAACAGTAAAGCAACTATTGGGGATTGCAGGAGCACCGGGTGTTGCTTTAAGTCAAATAGTGGTTTACCAGCCTAAAATAGACCTTGCCACACAAGCCCTCCAAAGAATTACTCCGAATCAGCAGGCGCAGCAAGTAGAGCGGTTTACACAAGCAGTAAATAAAACCAAGGCTGATTTTGAACAATTAAGCCAAAAGCTCAGTGGTATTATTACCGATGATAACCTAGCGATTTTTGACGTGTACATACAGTTGTTAGAGCAAGCGGATATTCGTCAAGAAATCATAAAAAAAATAAAAGCAGGTTGGCAGGCAGAAAGCGCACTAAAACTGATTATTGAGCATTATGTAAGTCAGTTTGAAGTTATCGATGACAGTTACTTAAAAGAGCGAGCTTCAGATATTCGTGATTTAGGTAATCGGTTATTACTTCATTTACAAGAACAACAAACAGAAAAAATAGTGCCGCCTAAAACCTTTATTCTGCTCGCTGAAGATGTTACTGCTTCTATGTTGGCTGAATACCAACACAAAGGTTTGAAAGGTATTGTTTCATTGTCAGGCTCAGCTAATTCACACGCAGCTATCTTAGCGCATGCTTTAGAGCTACCTGCCATCATGGGCATACCCAATATTCCAATTGCGCAGTTTGATCAACAACAAGCGATTGTTGATGGTTACAGTGGTGAGCTCTTTATTAACCCAGACGCTGCGCTAATACGTGAATATCATCATTTTATTGCCCAAGAAAGTGAATTAACCGATAAAATTCAGCAGGCGGTTCATTTACCCACAATCACGCTAGATGGCCATACCATAGAGTTACAGCTTAATGCTGGTTTGTCTGCCGGTTTTAAGTGTACTGAAAATTTAACCGATTTAAGTGTTGGCTTATATCGCACCGAAATTCCATTTATGGATCGAGATTACTTCCCTTCGGAGCAAGAGCAAACCAAGCTATACCAAGCTGTTTTACATGAATTTTCGCCTAAAATTGTGACCATGCGTACCTTAGATATAGGGGGAGATAAATCTTTACCTTATTTCCCGATAACTGAAGATAATCCTTTCTTAGGCTGGCGCGGAATACGCATTACCTTGGATCATCCTGAAATATTTCTTGTACAAGTACGCGCAATGATTCGTGCCAGCTATCACAATAACAATTTAGCAATTATGCTACCGATGATTTCCAATGTTACTGAGGTTGACGAAGCTATTTGCTTAATTAACCAAGCCTACTTTGAGGTAAAAAGTGAAACAGAAAGCGAACTAAAAAATGAAGCCAAGCGTACAGGGCAAAGTAAAGAGGTAACTACAGCACTAGTGCGCCCCAAAATAGGGATTATGCTCGAAGTTCCCTCTGTTATTTTTCAATTAAAAGAGTTAGCTCAACGAGTTGATTTTTTCTCTGTTGGTAGTAATGATTTAACACAATATTTGCTCGCAGTCGATCGTAACAATACGCAAGTTGCTAACCTACATGATGCTTACCACCCTGCAGTTTTAAGGGCATTAAATGCCATTGCAGCAGAATCTGCCCAGTACGCTGTAACATTAAGTTTATGTGGAGAGTTAGCGGGCGAACCTGCCGGCGCGTTGTTACTGCTGGCCATGGGCTTTGATAAACTGAGCATGAACGGCCACAATATTGCGAGGATAAAATGGATAATTCGCCATATAGAATTTACCCAAGCAAAAAGTATTTTGTCGCATACTTTACAGCTTACCACGGCTAAGCAAGTACACACTTACCTAAACGAGCAACTTGAACAACTAGGGTTGGGCGGTTTTGTTCGTGCAGGCATATAATGCTGTTAATTTTCCTTAACTGTCTATTGCTTGGCGCTTTTACAGGCTTTTTAGCTGGCTTACTTGGTATTGGTGGCGGGTTAATTGTTGTGCCAGCTTTAGCCTATTTATTACCTCAGTTGGGCGTTAGTAGTGAGGTTGTCATGCCAATGGCATTGGCGACTTCACTTGCGACTATTGTGATTACCTCAACCAGTGCAACCTTGGCCCACCATAAAAATAGAAATATTCCTTGGCACCTGACTAAACCACTCATGTTTATTGTTGCCTTTGGCGCATTGTTAGGCGCTTACATTGCTGATCTTTTGTCAGCGCAAGCCTTAACCACCTTCTTTGCTTTTGCAGTTATTATCTTGGCTTCTTACATGTTGCTCTCGATACGTTTGCAGCGTTATAAAACGATGCCGTCAAAGATAAAGTTACAATTTATTGGTTTACTTACTGGTGTCGTTGCCAGTTTAATGGGCATGGCCGGGGGCGCTATTTTGGTGCCCACGTTAACTTATTTTGGCATGCCACTACGCCATTGTATTGGTATTGCCACTGTATGTGGTGTTATGGTAGCGCTATTTGGCTCATTAGGTTATGTTATTTCAGGGCTTGATAACGAATTATTACCACTATGGAGCCTGGGTTATGTGTACTTACCGGCATTACTAGGAATAGTACTGACCTCTTCATTATTTGCGCCTATTGGCGTAAAATGTGCCGCTAAGCTGCCAGTACAAACACTAAAAAAATTCTTTGCCGTCTTTCTTATTGTGATCGCGATAAGAATGATGCTTACTTAACTTCTCTTCGCACCTAGCTTAAGCGAAGCTTTATTTGGATAGAAAATGACAGAACAGTTTTTACAGTTTCCTATTATTGACCCTATTATTTTTAGTATAGGGCCTGTTGCATTACGTTGGTACGGCTTAATGTACTTAATTGGCTTTTTAGCCGCGATGTTCATTGCCAATAAAGCAGCTGATAAAAGTGGTGGCAAATGGGCACGTGAACAAGTAAGTGACTTGTTGTTTTATAGCTTTTTAGGGGTAATTTTAGGTGGCCGCATTGGCTATGTACTATTTTATCAATTTGACTACTTTTTAGCAGATCCACTCTATATATTTAAAATATGGACAGGTGGAATGTCGTTTCATGGTGGCTTACTTGGAGTTATTGCTGCGATTTACCTGTTTGCTAGAAAAGTAGGAAAACCTTTTTTACACGTGGGTGATTTTGTTGCTCCACTCGTGCCTATTGGCCTTGGTATGGGCCGCTTAGGTAACTTTATTAATGCTGAGCTTTGGGGCAGACAAACCGACGTGCCTTGGGCCATGGTGTTTCCAACCGACCCTTTACAACTACCACGCCATCCGTCACAACTGTATGAATTTTTTCTTGAGGGCGTGGTGTTATTTGCTATCTTATTTGTTATTACTCGCAAACCTAGAAGCTTAGGTTTAGCCTCTGGTGCTTTCTTAATTGGTTATGGCGTGTTTAGAACCCTGATAGAGTTCTTTAGAGAGCCCGATGCACATTTAGGTTTGTATTTCTCTTTTATATCTCAAGGACAATTATTAAGTATCCCCATGATTGTCGGTGGCATACTCATTATTTACTGCGGTTATTTAATAGAAGAAAAATCGGCTATTAAGAGCTCAAAGTCTGTTAAAAGTCATGGCAAATCCGCTAAACAAGGAAAAGCATAATGCGCGCTTATTTAGACTTATGTCAACGTATTGTTGACCAAGGGCATTGGGTTGAAAATAGCCGTACGGGTAAGCGCTGTTTAACCGTTATTAATGCCGATTTAGAATACGATGTTGGGCAAAATCAATTTCCGATGATAACCACACGTAAAAGTTTTTTTAAATCAGCCATTGCCGAGTTTATTGGCTATCTTCGTGGTTATGATAATGCTGCTGATTTTCGTAAATTAGGGACAAAAACCTGGGATGCTAATGCTAATTTAAATGAAGACTGGCTCAATAACGTTCACCGTAAGGGTGAAGATGATATGGGCCGCGTTTACGGGGTTCAAGGCCGTGCTTGGGCGAAAGCAGAGGGGGGGACTATTGATCAGCTCCAAAAAATAGTCGATAACTTAAGTCAAGGTATTGATGATCGCGCTGAAATATTAACCTTTTATAACCCGGGTGAATTTCATATGGGCTGTTTGCGGCCTTGTATGCATACGCATAACTTTTCAATTTTAGATGGAACACTTTATTTAACCAGCTACCAACGCTCGTGCGATGTACCGCTAGGCTTAAACTTTAATCAAGTGCAGGTGTTTTTCTTTTTAGCGATAATGGCGCAGATTACTGGTCTAAAGCCGGGCATTGCTTATCATAAAATAGTCAATGCGCATATTTATGAAGATCAACTCGCATTAATGAGAGAGGTACAACTTAAGCGAGAGCCGCTACCTTCCCCTAAGTTATTGATAAACCCAAAGATTAAATCATTAAAAGATTTAGAAACTTGGGTTACTATGGATGATTTCTCAGTAGAAGGCTATCAAAGCCATCCCCCGATAAAGTATCCATTCGCTGTGTAAGTAAGCGCTCCTTGGCTAATGAGTCACAATAAAAAAAACCGGCTAAAGCGCCGGTTTTTTTATAAAACTATTATCGTTATATTATTATTAATTTAAGCGTTATGGTATAAACCAAACTCTTGAGTAACTTTAATATTTTGACTATTTGCCAAGTGGAAATAATCTTGATCTTCTAACTCACTTGCTGCGGCTTTATCTAATAATATAATCGCCTTTTCATGCATTTGCAGCGATGAAGCAGGGCAGCTAGCAGTGAGCGGGCCGGTTATCATGTTTTTAACGGCTTGGGCTTTATTTTGACCGGTTGCCATAAGCAGTACATGCTTCGCATCTAAAATTGAAGCAATCCCCATGGTCATCGCAAGCGTTGGTTGAAATTCGTCTTTGTCAAACAGACGAGAATTATCGTTAAGTGTTTGCTGGGTTAAGGTTTTGATACGTGTACGAGATGCTAGGCTTGACGTTGGCTCGTTAAAACCAATATGCCCATTAGCACCAATACCTAATATTTGTAAATCTATGCCGTTTGCTTGCTTAATTTTTGCTTCATAAGCTAAGCCTTGCGCTCTCGGGTTTTCGCCTTGGCCACAGGTTGGTAGGTGGGTTTTACTTTTATCAATATCAACATGGTCAAACAAGTTTTCATTCATAAAATGTCGATAACTTTGCTTGTTATTCGCATCAATACCTAAATACTCATCGAGATTAAAGGTCGTTGTATTCTTAAAACTTAATTCACCAGCATTGTATTTATTAATGAGTTGTTGATACAGGCTTATAGGAGTGCTGCCTGTCGCTAAACCTAGTACGGGATCTGTTTTTGTCTTTATTAATTCGGCTACCCAATTGGCAGCATTTTCGGCAACTTGTTGGGCATCGTCAAAAATAATAACTTGCATGTAATTTCCTTAGAAAAATTAAACTATTACCCCAAGGGATTGATACCAAAGGGGAGAGTCTTCCAAAATATCAGAAATCATTGCATGGCATTTATCTTTAACCGCTACAGCTTTGAGCTGTTTTATTATTGCAATGATAAAAAATCTAGGTGCGTATGGTAACTTTACCACAAAATGACCAGCACATGGGAGATAATAATCGTATTTATCGGTTTTTTGATCAGAAAATTACTTGTGTAAAGTAAATATCTCTTCATAGTGGTAGTACCAGTTGCTTTGTGGCACACTCAGTGAAAACGAACCTTAACATGATAAATATTATGACTAACGCCAGAGTTAAACTTCACGTTGAAGACAGTGTCGCTTATGTCACTTTAAATAGGGCAGACAAGCATAATGGTTTAGACAAACCTATGATTATGCAATTGGTTGCAACCGCCAAAAAAATTAAAAAAGACCGAGCCATACGTTGTGTTATTTTACAAGGCGCCGGCGCCTCTTTTTGCGCGGGACTAGATTTTAATTATGTGGCCAAAAACCCTTCAATGATCGCTAAATTTTTTCTTAAGTTACCTTGGCGAAAAGACAATATGTTTCAGCGAGTGGCGCACGTTTGGCGTGACTTACCCATGCCAGTCATTGCCGTAGTGCAGGGCAATTGTTTTGGCGCTGGTATGCAAATTATTTTAGCCTGCGATTACCGCATAGCTACGCCTGATGCTAACTTATCCATTTTAGAAATGAAATGGGGTTTGATCCCCGACATGAGCGGTATGGTTACCTTGTCCAGATTAACCCGTGTCGATATAGCACAAGAGTTAACCATGACAGGTCGATTTTTTTCAGGGGTCGAGGCAGAACAATATGGCATTGTGTCAAAAATAAGTACAACACCACTCGTTGAAGCACAAACACTGGCGAATAACATTTGCCAACAAAGCCCCGACGCCATTGCAGCAGCAAAATATCTATTTAAAAAAACATGGCAAAAGGACACCCGGGCTGCATTATTTTGGGAGCGTATGACTCAATTGCGGTTACTAGGGAGGAAAAATCAACGCATTGCGATGAAAAATGGTTTAGCAAAAGGACAAAAGCAGCAAGCCTTTATTGATCGTAGTGGTTTTTAATCGTGTCAGGTCAATAAGTATTAAGCGTCATACCTTGTCATGGCGTGGTAATTGTTAAACATGCATTATTTCTGTTAGAATTATTTTTTTATTTATCTATCAGCCAGTAATGAACGAATCACCTATTTTTACCACAACATTTACCCTAGACAAGGCGCATTTCACTGAGTGCTATACTGAGTCGGCAACCTTAAAACTTACCCCAAAAGCTTTTTTAAAGTCAGGCGTTCTAATGTTATTTGGTTTGATTATTCTCATGTTTACGCCCGTTAATGCTTATGCGGCATGGTTTGTCGTAGCGTTAGGGATATTAGAGGCGGTAAGCTTGTATTATCATAAACCCTGGTGGGTGTTAAGACAGATGCTCAGTAGGGCGTCTAATAGTGAAGTTAAACTTACGCTAGATGCGCAAGGAGTGTTAACCGAATCCTTTTATCATCAAGGAAAAATCCTCTGGCGCGACATGACAACTATAGAAGAAACTCGCTTAGGTTATGTTTTACACTTTAAGGCTGGGAAAAGTAAAGGAAAAAGCTATTTATCTAAATCGTATTTATCAGAAGAGGCACAAAGCTATCTTCAGCTTCAAAAAAAAGCAAGTGCCAATAATTCACCTTAACAAGACGACTTTCTAGAGAATTCCCTGTCATCATGGCCAAAAAAAGTAATTGTTTTATTGGCTCGGGCAAACTTGCTATACTCGCCTCCTTAAAATTTACTAGAGATTGAGCTATTGTTAATTATTTTACGCTGTTTTTTGATGTCTTTTACGTTTCTGTTTATTTGCATCGTTTCCTGTCTTTATTGCTTGTTCAGGCCGTTTCATCGTAACAATGTTTACCATAGCGCTAAATACTTAGGCAAAATAAGTCGTTTGCTTGGCTTTACTGTTGAAGTGAGAATTCCCGAGTCCATTAAACACTTAGGGCCTGCGGTCTATGTCGCCAACCATCAAAATAATTATGATATTTTTACACTTGCTAATGCAGTACAACCTGGCACGGTAACAGTAGGTAAAAAAAGCTTAAAGTGGATCCCACTATTTGGCCAGATGTATTGGCTAACAGGGAACATACTCATTGACCGTAAAAATAGTAATAAAGCCATGAGTACCATGAATGTAACGGTTAAAAAAGTTATCAATAATAAATTGTCGGTTTGGATGTTTCCTGAAGGTACTCGAAATAGAGGTCGCGGACTTTTACCCTTTAAAACAGGGGCTTTTCGCACAGCAATACAAGCTAATGTTCCTATTGTGCCTATTTGCGCTAGTAACCAGGTGGGCACAATTAAGCTCGGGCGATGGAATAATGGTAAAATTATTATCACGCTGTTAGACCCCATTTATATTACAGACGACAGTGCTAACGCACGGACGATAGCAGATGAAGTACATGCGTTAATGAAAAAAGAAATCAGCCTGCTTGATGACGAAATTGCCAAGGATAAATAAAATGAATAATGAAGAACTACAAGGGTGGTTAGACCACACAGATGCATTGGTAAATGAATTGCTAGAAGATGGCACCAATGATGAAGTGTATCACACCATAGAGCATCACTTTGCCAGTGAAAACTTTGACTTACTTGAAAAAGCCGCTATCGCTGCCTTTAAATTAGGATTAGAAGTAGAAGAGCCTGAAGAAGCTGAGCTTGAAAATGGCGAGAAAGTGTTTGCCTTTGATATTGTAACTGAGCAAATGCTTAACACAGCATTACTTCGCGCTGAAACCAAAGCCATGTTTGAGTTAGCACAAAAGTGTAAAGTAGATTACGACGGATGGGGCACCTATTTTGAAGAGTAGTCTAGGCTAAGCTGTAGCTGGTTTAACAAGGTTTTAGCTCGCCTAGGCGCTATCAGCTTTGTAAGCTAAAGCCTTCCTGTCTCAACACCAGCACTTTTTCCCTAACCTTTTACTATTACCTTGAACTGTTAACATTCAAAATCGACAACACTAGGTAAATAAAATACACTAACCTATATACCTTATTTGTATTTATTAGAGTGTCTTATGTCTGTTGTAATTAGTGGTACTGGGTTATTCACACCCCCTGAAAGCATTTCAAATGATGAGTTAGTGACTTGTTTTAATCAGTATGTTGATCAATTTAATAGTGAACATGAGCAAGCCATTGCCCGTGGCGAACTAAGCGCATTAGCGCACTCAAACAGTGCTTTTATTGAAAAAGCCTCTGGGATCAAAAGCCGCTATGTTATGTCAAAAAAAGACATATTAAATATTGATGTTATGCGACCAACGCTAGTTGAACGCTCAAATGATGAGTTGTCTCTACAGGCTGAAATCGGTGTTGCGGCGGCAAAAGAAGCAATGCTAGCGGCCAATAAAACCGCTGAAGATATTGACCTTATCATTGTTGCTTGTGCATATACACAACGCTCTTATCCTGCTATCGCTATTGAAATACAACAAGCACTTGGTTGCTCTGGTTGGGGCTTTGATATGTTAGTGGCTTGCTCTGCAGCAACCTTTGGTATTATTAATGCGGCCAATGCTATCCGCAGTGGTACTGCTAAAACTGTGCTGGTTATTAATCCTGAAATATTATCACCGCAAATTAACTACCGAGACCGAGACAGTCATTTTATTTTTGGTGATGTTGCTACTGCCACCGTGATTGAGGATTCATCAACAGCAACAGGGAAGCATCAATTTAACATTATTGCAGAGCAGCCCATCACTCAGTTTTCTAATAATATTCGCAGTAATATTGGTTATATGAATCGGTGTAGCCCTGAAACGGCAGACGATATGGATAAGTACTTTATTCAACAAGGGCGTAAAGTATTTAAAGAAGTACTGCCTATGGTGTCTCATTTAATTACAACGCAAATGGCAAAAGTTAATTTAGCACCAGAAGATATAAAGCGCCTTTATTTACACCAGGCCAATATTAATATGAATAACTTCATCGGCAAAAAGGTGCTAGGGCGTGAGCCTAGCGCAGCAGAAGCGCCAATAATTTTAGATGAGTATGCCAATACGAGCTCAGCGGGTTGTATTATTGCACTGCACAAATACAGTGATGGATTTAACTCGGGTGATAAGTCAGTACTGTGTTCATTTGGGGCAGGGTATTCAGCGTGTTGCTTAATTTTATCTTACGTTTAATTAATATAATCAACTGTAGATGTTAGCTGCCAAACGACTGAGCAACTAACATCTAACACAGAGTTTTTACTCAAAAAACTGCGCAAAAAATAACTTTATATAATCTATTATCTTAGAGAAAAAGCTACCTTCATTCACTTCTTGTAAGGTTACTAGCGGGTATTGTGCTATATCTTCCCCTTCAATTTGTAAGAATAACTTACCGACTACGCTGCCTTTAGCGATGGGGGCGGTTAATTGTTGATCGAGTTCAAAGGTCGCTTTTAAGTTTTTACGCTGGCCACGAGGAATGGTGATAGGCGTGTCAACGACTATGCCTAAATCAACCTCAGCTTTATCCCCCATCCAAATACGATTTGTCGCAAATTTTTCACCGGCTTTGTAAGGTGTGAAAGTTTCGAAGAAGCGAAAACCATAGTTAAGTAGCTTTTTACTTTCCATTTTACGAGCGCGCTCGCTGTCAGTGCCCATTACCACAGTAATAAGTCGCATATTACCTTTGGTTGCTGAAGTAACTAAACTGTAACCTGCATTTGAGGTATGGCCTGTTTTCATACCATCAACGTTTAAACTTTTGTCCCATAATAAAGAGTTACGGTTATATTGTTCAATGTTGTTATAGGTAAAAGACTTTTGTTTGTATAAAGCATACTCTTGCGGGACATCACGGATAATAGCGCGAGCCAAGGTTGCCATATCGCGTGCTGTTGTCATATGAGAGGAGCTATCTAACCCATGGCTGTTTTCAAAATACGAGCTTGACATACCGAGTTGCTCAGCATGTGCGTTCATTAAGTCAGCAAATGCCCCTTCGCTTCCGGCGATATGCTCAGCCATAGCAACACAAGCATCATTGCCGGAGCTGACGATGATCCCTTGGTTTAAATCATCTACGGTAACTTCTGTACCCACTTCAATAAACATTTTTGACGAGTCAGGAAATTTTTTTGCCCAAGCATTTTCACTGATCAACACTTTATCACTATTTGATATATTACCGCTTTTTAATTCTTTCCCTATGATGTAGCTTGTCATCATTTTAGTGAGGCTTGCGGGCGCTAGCTGTATGTCAGCATTTGTTTCAGCGATAACCTTGCCTGTAGTGTAATCAATTAAAATATAGCCCTTGGCGTCAACTGATGGCGCGTCAGGGATAATTGTTTTCGCGTTACTTATAGTGATAGAGGCAACAGTTAAAACAGCGCCAAATAAGGAGCGATTGATGAGATTAAAAAACTTACGAGTAATATTTTTTGACTGTATGGGCATAGTTAAGGACACAATTAGTTAATACTGGGTTGAATAGAAGGATTAATTTATATAAAGCTGCTTGAAAGTATACCACCTCAAATTTACTTGGCTACGGTTGATGCAAAGTAAATTGCAAGAAATAATGACAAAAGATAACAGTTGATAAAGCGTTATTCTTTAACACCTTACTATAACGCTCTTAAGTAGGCATTAGGGTAACCACTTAACTGTAACTTACTTAATAATTCACTGAGCGTTTTTTGGTCAGCAATTGGGCCTATTTGAATACGGTAAATACCATTTTCTTTTGGGTATTTAACCGTATGCTGATGTTTTGTTGTTATATCGTTCGCAATTTGTTGTGCTAACTCATGCTTAGTTGTTGCAAACACTTGAATGTGGTTTTTTTGTTTATTGCGAGTTTTTTCAAGTAAATGGCTAGCAATAGTGTTGTTGGCAATGCGGGGGCTTAACAGATGTGTTTTTTCATCAAACGTTGTAATAGCGCTGATCTTTACTTTTGCTGTGCCACTTTTTAACATACCCAGTTTATAAGCTGCACTGTATGATAAATCAATAATACGGTCTTGATGAAAAGGGCCACGGTCGTTAACTCTCACAACAACAGACTTATTATTAGCAAGGTTTGTTACGCTTAAGTAGGTCGGTAGCGGTAAATGTTTATGTGCTGCACTCATGGCATACATATCATAAATCTCACCATTAGATGTAAGATGGCCATGAAATTTCTTTCCATACCAAGAGGCAATTCCGGTTTGCTCAAAACCTTGGGCACTGCTTAAAACCTTATAGTTTACGCCTCTAACTTGATAATCTTTATTGCCACCTCGACTGTAAGGCTCAGCGCGCGCAATGGCATCTTGTAATTCACTCGGATTAGGTACTCTAGTGGGAATACTGTCATGCTTATCTTGATAACGGCCAGTACTACATGCAGTCAGTAGTACCAATAAAGTCATTACGAGCAGTGTGTTTAAGTTTTTCATCAAAAGACTCTTTATACGTGAAAACGCCGGTGGGTACTGATCGCCATTAGCATGCCAAACCCAGCGAGTAGCGTTACCATTGATGTACCACCATAACTCACTAAAGGGAGTGGTACCCCAACTACAGGTAATAAGCCAGACACCATACCTATATTAACAAAAACATAGACGAAGAAGGTCAGTGTTATACTGCCGGCTAACAATTTAGTAAAAGCCGTTTGGGCATTAACGGCAACCCATAAACCACGCATGACAATAAATAAGTATACGGTTAATAAAATCCCCACACCAATTAAGCCAAATTCTTCACTAAACACAGCGAAAATAAAGTCAGTGTGTCGTTCAGGGAGAAATTCCAGTTGTGATTGTGTTCCCTGTAACCAGCCTTTTCCTGACATACCACCTGAGCCAATGGCAATTTTGGATTGAATGATATGGTAGCCAGAGCCTAGAGGGTCTTGCTCAGGGTTTAAAAAAGTCATCACGCGTTGTCTTTGATAGTCTTTCATCAAAAACATCCATAAAATAGGGGTAAATGCTGAAGCTAAACCGGCACAAACTCCAATTAACTTCCAACTTGCACCAGCAAGAAATATCGCGAAAATACCTGAGCTGGCAATCAGTAATGAAGTGCCTAGATCGGGTTGTTTAGCAATTAGCAGTGTAGGCATTAAGACTAAAACAAACGCGATTATAATAGTGGGTATTTTAACTGGCAGGCTTTCTTGGCTGATAAACCAAGCAATCATAATAGGAACAATGAGCTTCATAATTTCTGAAGGTTGAAATTTCATAAAACCTATATCTAGCCAACGTTGTGCCCCCTTGCCAACATGGCCAAAGAGTAATACGGCAATAAGCAGTAAAATACCTATGACAAACATAGGTACCGCCCACTTTCGGTAGGATAGCGGCGGAATTTGTGCCACAACCAGCATCACCACTAAGGCAATACCGAGCCGAATCGCTTGTCGATAAACAAGGTCAATATCTTGACCGCCAGCGCTGTAGACAATAAATAAACCAAGCGCCATCAATGATAATATGCCTAATAATAAGGGTAAATCAATATGGAGTTTTTGCCATAAACTCCGCACTTTTTGTTGTTCGTGACTTGAAGGGCGCATTACTGTGATTCAATTTCCATTGTTGGCTGAAGGGGGCGCTTATGCTGATCTAATGCAGCAAGGTTGGCGTCTGATTCATTGCTCTTAGATGTGATCACGCGAGAGCCAAAGTATTGGTCCATTATTTGTCTCGCTACCGGGCCGGCGTTTGTACCGCCACCGCCTTTAGCAACATTTTCTATTGCGACCGCTACAACAATTTCAGGCTTGTCAAAAGGAGCGAAAGCAATAAACATAGCATTATCTCGTTGGTTTTCTTGAACGTTTTCAGCGTCGTATTTTTCGTCTTGTTTGATACGAGCAACCTGTGCAGAGCCCGTTTTACCAGCAGCATCGTAGGTTGTCCCCTTAAAAGCACTGTAAGCTGTGGCGCTAGGGTCTTGGACAGTATTGTGCATCGCGTCAAGTATTATATCCCAATGGGCTTCTTGTTTTAGCACTAAAGGCGGTTGCTCTTCATAAATAACCTCTTCGCTACTATTGGTTTTTTCGTTATTTGAGCTGATGGCAGGATGCTGGATCGATTTTAGTAAGTGTGGTACTTTGCGCTGGCCATGGTTTACCAAGGTTGTTAATGCTTGTGTTAACTGTAATGGGGTCACTGTCCAATAGCTTTGCCCAATACCAACCGATAAAGTCTCACCGGTGTACCAAGGCTTATTGTAACGCGCGCGCTTCCACTCTACACTTGGCATGATGGCGCTACTTTCTTCGTGTATGTCTATGCCAGTGTAGTCACCAAAACCAAACCGTTCCATCATAGTACTCATTTTAGTAATGCCGAGTTTAAAAGCTAAATCAAAGAAATAGGTATTACAAGATTGTTCAATAGCGTGGCTTAAGTCAACCCAGCCGTGGCCCCACTTTTTCCAATCGCGGTATTTATTAGGTAGGCCTTTAAGTTGGTACCAGCCTGGGTCCCAAATTTTAGTTTCAGGGGTAATAATCCCTTCTTCTAAGCCTGTTAACGCCAAGAAGGGTTTTACTGTTGAAGCAGGAGGGTAGCCTTGCACACTTCTATTGATTAAGGGTAAATCTGTAGAATGACGAATTTTATCCCAATTTTTACTGCTAATGCCATGAACAAATAAGTTACCATCATAACTTGGGTTAGAATACATAGCTAACACACCACCGGTGCGAGGATCCATCGCAACAACTGCGCCACGCTTTCCTAGGAGGGCACGCTTCGCAATCATTTGCAATTCAATATCTAAGGTTAAGGTGAGGTCTTTCCCAGGCTTAGGTGGCTTATAGTCTAATGTTCTTATAATTCTACCTTGGTTATTTATTTCCACTTCCTGATGGCCTATGGTGCCATGTAAAATGTCTTCATAGTATTTTTCTATGCCCAGCTTTCCTATGGCGTGTGTTGCTGCATAGTTTTCAGATTTACCTTCTAGTTCCAGCCTGTTGGCATCTTTACGGTTGATCCGTGCAACATAGCCTAAATTATGTGTGGTTAACTTACCAAAAGGGTAATAGCGTTTTAAACGAGCATCAACAAAAATACCTGGAAATTTATGTTGATTAACAGCAAAAATAGCCACTTGCTGCTCACTTAAACGTGGATGTAATTCAACTTGTTTAAAGCGGCGTTTGTTTTTGACAGCGTTGAAAAATTTATCTTGTCTATCTTTACTGATGTCAAGTAGCGCACTTACTTTTACAATGCTGTCAGCTAAATGTTTAGTTTGCTCAGGAATAACGGCTAAACTAAAAACGGGCTTGTTATCGGCAAGAATAACGCCATTACGGTCGTATATTAATCCGCGGTTGGGTGCGACAGGTAACAGCTTGATACGGTTAGAGTTTGACCGAGTCTGGTATTTTTCAAAAGAACTAATTTGTAAGGTATAAATATTACTAAATAACAGTAAGATCAGGAATAATACACCGACAAAAATAATAAAAGTGCGTCGTGCAAACAGGTTTGCTTCAGCAGTATGGTTTCTAATAGCAATACGACGAGGAGCCATAGGTTATTCTCTATGGTAGGGGTGGTTGTTATTAACACTCCAAGCACGATATAAGCTTTCCGCAATGAGAATTCTCACCATAGGGTGGGGTAAAGTTAACGCTGATAAAGACCACTTTTGCTCACTAGCACGAATGCATGCCGGTGATAAACCCTCTGGGCCGCCTACTAATAAGGCAACATCTCGACCATCGAGTTGCCAGCGTTCAAGTTGCTTAGCAAGTTGTGGTGTGTCCCAAGGTTTCCCTGTGACTTCTAAGGTTACTATGCGGTTATCTTTAGGAATTGCGTTTAGTAACTGCTCACCCTCTTTTTCTAAAATCCTGGCGATATCGGCATTTTTACCCCGCTTACCGGCAGGTATTTCAACTAACTCAAAAGCTAAGTCACGAGGAAAACGCCGAGTGTATTCGCTAAAGCCTTGTGTGACCCAGTTAGGCATTTTAGTGCCTACGGCATATAAAGTTAGTTTCATAAATCAATTAGTTAAGTTAAATAAAAATATCACAACAAACTGCTAGCGTACCACTTACCCCAAACGGCTAAATTTAAGGAGAAAATAAGCGGTTATTTAGCTAATGTGGGGCACATTAAAGCAGGTGCAATGTCTTTAAATAGTAATAATTAGTCTTCAGCCCAAAGCTGCTCAAGGTTGTATATATCGCGTTGCTCGTCCGTCATGACATGCACAATAATATCGCCTAAATCAACTAACGACCACTCGCCAACATCATTTCCTTCCATGCCTAAAGGCTCTACACCAGCAGCGCGGCAGTCTATTGCAATAGATTGGGCAATAGATTTTACATGGCGGTTCGAGTTACCTGAACAGATAATCATATAATCCGCAAAACTCGCTTTTTTAGTTATATGAAGAGAAATAATATCTCGGCCTTTCATGTCTTCAAGTTTTTCGATAATAAAATTTTTAAGTTCTTCAGTTTGCAAGGTGTTATTCCTAGTATCAGCTTTATGGTTTAGTTTGAAAATTAGGTATTGTTTATGGTTACGCTTAGTTATTGAGGTAACCAGTGAGGTTTACTCACCGTAAAAATTACCTTTTGGTGCGGGACATAATCGTAACTTGAGAGTACACGCCGCATAAGTGGATAATAATAACACTTTTTAACGCAGTCGTTAACGATAAAGCTGATTTTTGTTAATAAAAGCTAATACTTTTGCAGGTAAAAGGTTTTTACAGCTTTTATTGTTCAATAAGCGTTGGCGTACTTCACTCGATGAAAGATTAATATCTAACGGTTTATCCTGATGAGTTTCTCGACCCGAGTGTTCTTTTAACAAGGGTTCAGTGAGTAATATAATCCCGCCGGCATTCATTGTTTGTAGGGTATTAATGTCGTCAACTTGATGCTGCTTAAGTAGCTGTTGAGTGGCTTGGTTCATATCTGCTAGGTGATAGTTAGGCCGAGTGTTTACCACTAAGTGGCATAGGGTTAATATTTTTTGATAGTGGTGCCAACGGGTAAATGTAAGTAAGGAGTCTAACCCCATAATAAAGTATAAAGTTGAATCAGGGTATAACTGCGATAGCTCTGTTAAGGTGTCGACAGTGTATGAATAACCCTCACGTGATAACTCGCGCTCATCACAACTGAGCAATGGCTCGTCATCACAAGCAAGTTTAACCATAGTTGCCCTGTGTTTGGCACTTACATTGGGAGATGCTTTGTGTGGCGGAATGCTCGCAGGAATTAACAGCACCTGATCTAATGACAAATGCGCTGCCACCATTTTGGCAGGTAAGGTGTGGCCAAAATGAATAGGATTAAAAGTACCCCCTAATATGCCAATATTACGCATAATAGATAAAATACCTAATGACTAGGTGCATGATTAACTGTACTCATAATTTAACGAAAAGTGCTTTGTTGTTTCACCATGGTAAAGGCTAACACAAACATCAGCCAATAAAATAAAGGCGTTAAACTCACTGCTGGTTTTACTGATCAAGTCAATTTCAGCAAGGCGCACGATAGTCAGCTTTACATTAGGCAAACTAATGTGGGTTAGGGCATGTTGGTATAAGGGTTTTCGTTTATCCCAAATACGGTATTCTTTATATAACTCATTAAGCGATTTTCCTTGTGCTAAGGCGGTTAACATGGCATAAAGTTGCTTTACTTCTTTATGAAGTACCCAGGTAATTTGTCCAACAGCGACACCTTCTTGTTGTAATTGATCTAACATCAGAATGCACTTTTCACAATGTCCTAATAACAACGCATCAATTATTTGAAATGGGTTAAACTTAGCCTGCTTAGTCACTAAATGTTCGGCATCGTATAAGCTAATTGCTGGCTGGTTAGGGTGTATTTTATTATTAGGGAATAATAATGCCAGCTTTTGTAGCTCTTGGTCTAAGGCAAGTAAATTACCTTCACAGAGCGTGATTAATAGTGACGATAATTCACTGGCTAAATTAACATTGTGGTTTCGGGCTTGCGTTTGTAGCCAGCGGGGGAGGTGCTTTGCCTCTATGTCGTATAAGGGGAGGTAGCAGCCTAGTTGAGTTAAGGTTTTAAACCATTTCCTATTTGCGCTAGGCCCGTCAAGTTTAGGTCCGTGAAAAATGAAAATAACATCCTGTACAGCGGCGTTTTTGGTCATTAATTCACTTAAGGCTAATAACGTGTTGTTGCCCTTGTCGCCAATTTTAACCGAGTTAAATTCAACTTCAATAATGCGTTGGTTAGAGAATAAACTCATTGATTGATATTCGTCAATCAATAACTGCCAATCAAAGCTATTATCACTGCTAAAGCGAATAACCTCATTAAAACCTTGCTGTAAAGCGTGGTTTTTAATGGTGGCTAAGCTATCATTTTTTTGCCAAGGCTCATCACCAAAAACTAACCACACAGGGATAAACCTTTGCATAAGTGTGGCTTGTAACTGGTTATGATAAATTTTCATAAAAGTATTGTTTATTTAACCTAAGTTAGCTCTATTAGCGTTGAATTCGTGCCATGTCCCGCAAAATTTTATCAGCAGCAGCCTTTCTCATTTCACTTAGCAGTAATGACAGCTCGCGAGATTTTGCTAGGGCAAAATTAGGATCGTCTTGATAATCACGGTTTAATTCAAAGGTAAAATCTAGCGGTTCTTCAAGTGGCTTGCCTTCTTCAGGGCTAAAGCGTAGCTGATAATGAACCGAGTAAATTAATTCATACTCAGCGACTTGACCATTTTGAAAAACAGATAATGTTCTTCTATCAAGCTTATCAGAGACGATTCGTAGCTCGGGATCTTTAGCGCTTTTATGCTTAAGTACCTTTACTTGGTTGTTAGTAAGGTGCAGTTTAACTAAGCGGGTTAGTTCGCCATGAACATCACTTGAACTAACATACAGAGTTTGCAATTCATCACTGAGTAAATAATCACCGCGCAGATGAAAGCCACAAGCACTTAATAAGCTAGTCAATAAGAGTACCAGCAATAAACTACGCCTGTGTTTAGAGGGTCTGCTACTTCCATACTGCTTGGGTGAAATGTTTATCATAGTGTGCTCTTAGTTAGCGACAATATTTAATAATTTACCTGGAATATATATCACTTTGCGGATAGTACAGCCCTCGGTGAATTTTAATACGCTTTCCTCTTTTAAACCTAAGGCTTCAACCACGTCTTTACTGGCATCTGCAGCAACCGTTATTTTTGCACGTAACTTACCATTGACTTGAACAATAATAAGTTTTTCATCTTCCACTAAAGCACTTTCATCAACGATTGGCCATGGTGCGTTTTCCACTGAATTTGCATTGGTAGGACTCGTTTGTTGCGTTAACGTATTCCATAAATAGTGACACATGTGCGGTGTAATTGGCGTTAACATCAACACGACTGCGCGTAAAGACTCAAGCATCACAACTTGGTCTTCGTCACTGGCAAGTGGCGCTTTATTTAAGTGGTTCATTAACTCCATGATGGCAGCTATAGCGGTATTGAAAGTATTACGACGGCCTATGTCATCGGTCACTTTCGCAATTGTTTTATGTAACTCGCGGCGCAGGTTTTTCTGCTGCGAAGTCAATGTTAAGTTTTGGTTTAATTTTAAGCTTAACTCAGATAACTGTGCGCCATGGTTTTCATTAAAGTCATGTACTATTTTATAGACACGCTTAACAAAGCGATGCGCACCTTCAACGCCCGCATCAGACCATTCTAGTGTTTGCTCTGGTGGGGAAGTAAACATAATAAATAAACGTACAGTGTCAGCACCATATTTATTGATGACTTCTTGTGGATCAATACCATTGTTTTTAGACTTTGACATTTTACTCATGCCAGCAGATATCACAGGTTCACCATCAATATTACTGATAGCTGAAATAATATCGCCTTTATCGTCACGCTCAACGCTAACATCACTTGGCGCAATCCACTCTTGTGCGCCGTTATCTGCTTCACGGTAATAAGTGTCGGCTAATACCATGCCTTGACATAATAACTTTTTGTAAGGTTCATCACTTGCTACTAAGCCAACATCACGTAACAACTTATGATAAAAGCGCGAGTAAAGTAAATGTAAGATAGCATGTTCAATACCACCAATATACTGATCAACTGGCAACCAGTAATTGGCTTTGGCTGGGTCAAGCATTTGGGTGTTATCGTTGGGCGAGCAATAACGGGCGTAATACCATGAAGACTCCATGAAGGTGTCAAAGGTGTCGGTTTCACGCAATGCGGCTTCACCATTATAAGTGGTTTGTGCCCATGTTGGGTCATCTTTTATCGGCGAGGTTACACCATTCATTACCACCTCTTCAGGTAATACTACAGGTAACTCGTTTTCAGGCACAGGTACCGACTCACCATTTGCAAGGTTTATCATGGGAATAGGAGTACCCCAATAACGTTGACGTGAAACGCCCCAGTCTCTTAAACGGAAATTAGTGGTTACTTTACCTTTGTTTTCACTGGCTAATTTATCACTAATGGCAGTAAATGCTTGTTCGAAATTTAAGCCGTCAAACTCACCAGAATTGATTAAAATACCCTTTTCAGTAATAGCGGCTTTGCTGATGTCTGCAACCGGGGCGTTAGCCACATTACTGCTGTCATTACTTGGCTCTGAGGGAACAATGACTTGCTTGATGTCAAGGCCATACTTGGTTGCAAATTCATAGTCACGTTGGTCGTGGCCTGGCACAGACATAACCGCTCCTGAGCCATAATCCATTAATACAAAGTTAGCAGCCCAAACGGGCACAAGTTCTCCGGTCAACGGGTGAATAGCTTGTAGACCTGTATCAACGCCTTTTTTCTCCATAGTAGCCATATCGGCTTCAGTGGTTTGGTTGCCTTTACATTCTTGAATAAAATCCGCTAATGCAGTGTTATTTTTGGCGGCGATTAAGGCAAGTGGGTGTTCGGCAGCAAGTGCTACATAAGTCACCCCCATTAAGGTGTCAGGGCGAGTGGTGTATATATCAAAGCTTGCTTGTTCCCCTTCAACTAAACCGTCAATTTGAAAAGTCATGTCAACGCCTTGCGAACGCCCAATCCAGTTGCGTTGCATGGCTTTTACTTGTTCGGGCCAATCAGTGAGTTTATCTAAATCATCAAGTAGTTCTTGTGCATAATCGGTAATTTTTATGAACCACTGTGGAATCTCTTTCTTCTCAACAAGCGCGCCAGAGCGCCAACCCCGACCGTCAATAACTTGCTCGTTGGCAAGCACGGTTTGATCAACAGGATCCCAGTTGACGGTCGCATTTTTCTTATACACTAAGCCTTTTTCATATAGCTGAGTAAAAAACCATTGCTCCCAGCGATAATAATCTTGTTTACAGGTTGCTAGCTCTCTGCTCCAGTCATAACCAAAACCTAATGATTTTAACTGGTTACGCATATAGTCAATATTTTTATAAGTCCATGCAGCAGGGGCACTGTTATTGTTAATTGCAGCATTTTCAGCCGGTAAACCAAAAGCATCCCAACCCATAGGTTGCATTACATTTTTACCCTGCATACGCTGGTAACGTGAAATAACATCACCTAAGCTGTAGTTACGTACATGGCCCATGTGTAATCGACCACTGGGGTATGGAAACATGGCGAGACAATAAAACTTCTCTTTGCTATCGTCTTCTATTGCTGTAAATGTGTCGTTGTCAGTCCAAAACTTTTGTACTGTTGCTTCAATCGATTGGGGATTATAAATGGCTTCCATTAAGGGGTCTCTAACGCTGTTTTAGGTGTTATTTGAGCGTGTTTAACTTGCTTTTTTATGGTAAAAAAGTCGTTAAAACACAAAATAAAATTCAGTTTACATTATCACGATAGAATACCTTATCTAGCGTGTTAACAACAAGCTTAATTGGCAATTTTGTCTGTTAGAGCAAAATTTTGTCTATACTGTGGTTAAGTAGCGTTACCATTGTGTTTAACAAGGCAATTAATAAACGTAATAGGAAGTAAGTATGTCTGACAAGAAAGAGTATCTGATGCAAGTTTATCAAGATCTTAATCGCTGGCTTAATGAAGTGAAAATAGAGCAAAAGCCTAGGGTAATGGAATTAATAAAGCAGGCAAAGTTATATGCCCAAGCCGCAGGAGATATGTCAGAAGAAAAGCTTAATCAATTTACCCATAACTTAAAACTAGATTTATATGATTTTTATCAGCAAAATCAAGCGGAAGCTAAAAGTTCAACCTATTTAGGCTTGCTTAAAGAAACGTTATGGTCAAACCTTGCTCAGTTAACCGACAAATCACAAGTTGAATGGGCCGAGCTAGTAGAAGACTTTGAACACGACGGCATATACCATACCGGCGATATCATTGGTTTTGGAGAGTTGGTCTGCCAAGACTGTGATGAAACAAAACATATTGTTTACCTGAGTGAAGTCACTGAATGCACCCGCTGTGGCGGCAATAGCTTTATTCGTCTGCCTTTAGATCCTTAGCCTCAATACTTTAATATTTGCTTATTGCCAGCTCAGCAATATTGTCGTTAAGTCGCGGGTAAATTAACTTGGTGGAAATTAGCTTTATATTGTTCGCTTAACCGTTAACGAGTACACTATTGCCATTGTTTTTCTCGTGCCACAATTTAAAAAAGTTATCTTCTCAAGGAACTACATGATCATAACACCTGCTCTGCAATGTAAACTTACTGCTGCACAACTTAGTTCAACTTTATCTAGCGATCTTTTCTGCCAAAATAAAAACACCGATAAGCACCAACAAATTTTTGTTGGCCATGAACGTGCCAAAGAAGCATTAGACTTTGGCCTTTCAATGTCATCTATCGGCTTTAATGTTTTCGCTATGGGAGAGCACGGTATAGGTAGGCAAACCTTAATTAAGCAAATGTTAGCGAGTTTAGCGAAAACGCAAAAAACCCCCGTAGAGTGGTGCTATATTAATAATTTTGACGAGAACCATGCACCGTATAAGCTGTATGTTAACCCAGGTGATGGCAAACAACTCTTGTCAAGAATGAACAAATTTATTGATGAATTAATGGATCTGTTTCCTGAAATTTTTGACAACCCCAGCTACCAAAGACATAAGTCGGTGATAGACCGTGATTTTAACAAAAAATATGACGAGGCGATTGCTGTGGTTGAAGCCATTGCCTTGCAAAATAACATTTCATTATTTGAAGAAAACGGTGAAATTAGTTTTGCCCCATTAGTTGATGGAAAACCATTAAATGATAAAGAATTTGCTGAAATTTCTGATACCGAGCGGACACAGTTTTATCAAATTCTAACTGAAATGGAAGTGGTGTTGGCAGAGCAGTTAATTGAGCTGCCCTTATGGAAACGAAAATCATCAGACTTACTACGTAAGCTAAAAATAGAAACAGCAGAGCAAGCGATACAGCCTTATTTACAAGAATTAGCGCAAGAGTTTAAAGAAAACCCAGGGATATTGAAATATTTAACTAAAGTAAAGAATAATATCGTTGATGCGTCATTAGAAATTTTAGTCAGTAACGAAGAAGACAGGCCAAGTGACAAAGAATTACGTAAATTAATGGTTGAGCGTTTCCTGCCAAACTTATTGGTCGCGAGAAATGAAAACGACGGGGCGCCGGTTATTTATGAGCAAAACCCTACTTTTCAAAACTTGTTTGGCCATGTTGATTACTCAAGCTCTCAAGGCAGTGTTTACACCAGTTATCGGCTCATTCGCCCTGGGGCTTTGCATAAAGCCAATGGGGGCTACTTATTACTTGATGTTGACAAATTGCTAACACAACCTTTGGTTTGGTCTCGGTTAAAACTAGCGCTTAAAACAGGGCAAATAACCATAGAAAACCCTTACTCTGAATTAAGCCAGCCAGGTGCTTATAGCTTACAACCTGAAAAAATTCCATTAGCGATCAAGGTTATTTTACTTGGTGACGCTGAAGTTTATTATACTTTACAAGATTACGACCAAGAGTTTACCGAATTATTTAGAGTGTTAGCTGACTTTGATCGCCACCTCGACAAAACGGATGACAACCTGATCGCGTTTGGTAATTTAATTCGTCAACGTGCGCAAAAATACCATTACCCTGAAGTTGACGACGCAGCAGTACTTGAATTAGTACGTTATGCGCTCAGACGGGCAGAGCATCAACATAAAATTTCTGCCAATATTGTGCAAACAAACGACTTATTAGATGAAGCGAATTATTGGTGGCATAAAAGTGGCGCTGTTGGCACATTGAACTCAACGCATGTTGCCATGGCGCTCGCGGCAAAAAAACGTCGTACTGGTCGCTTAAGTGAAACCTGGCTTGATGAAATTAAAGAACAACAAGTACTGATCAACACCGAAGGACAATTTATCGGTAAGGTCAATGGCTTAACTGTTTTAGAAATTGGCGACAGTGTTTTTGGGACGCCGGCACGTATCACCGCGACAGTTTATGCCGGAAGTCAGGGGGTTACTGATATTGAACGTGAGGTTGATTTAGGCAAGTCGATCCACTCCAAAGGTGTCTTATTACTCACAGGTTACCTAGGGCATAAATATGGGCAAAACTTCCCTGTTGCTATTTCAGCAAATATTGCCATAGAACAATCTTATGGCCATATCGACGGAGATAGTGCTTCTATGGCCGAACTTTGTGCCTTGATCTCTGCGATCACTTTATTACCTATTGATCAAAGCTTAGCGATTACAGGCTCTATTAACCAACACGGTGAAGTGCAATCCATTGGGGGCGCTAATGAAAAAATTGAAGGATTTTTTCAATTGTGTAAAGACAAAGGGTTAACAGGTAAGCAAGGTGTGATCATTCCCAAAACTAATGTAATCAACTTAATGCTCGACACCGAGGTAATTCAGGCCGTTGAACGTGGAGAGTTCGCTATTTATGCGGTAGAAACTATTGACCAAGCACTGGAGTTACTCATGCAAACCAAAGCAGGCGAAATGAATAGTACCGGTCGCTACCCTCGACAGTCTATTCATGGGTTAGCTTTAGCTAAACTATCACACTTTGCGCAGTTGCTCGAAGGAGATGAAGAGTAACGACAATAGTGGCTAACAGTTTAAGCGCCCTAGCGAGTTGTTTTATCAATACTTAATGCTGCGAGATTGGTTTCGACAGGGTGCTCAGATTAAAGGTGGGCTATTCAGGTTGGGCAGTAGTCGCTACTCAGTGCAACCATTTATCTTTGATAGACAACCAATGAGCTTTACCAGCTTTGGACGATAAACTGTGATGAATATCATTTTTAACATTTACCTGTGCTTTGGCAATTAAAATACTTCTGAAAAAATTGCGTTGGTAGCCTTCTAAAATATAGAGCCTGGCCGCTATTAGCGGGTATTTTTGTTGAAAATAAAAATAGGTATGAGCATCAATAATACCAATGTCTGCTCTGTTTTTGTAAAGCATCAACGGCACTAAAATTTCTTTTGTTATATCAATACGCGTTATCTTTTGTTGTTGAATACTTTCTTCCAATGTTGAGTAGCTATAACCGCGCACGCCAACGACCTTTTTTCCTATCAGTGTGGTGAGATCTTTATATTTTAAGGTAGCATCGTTGGTAATATAAAGCTCAGTATCCGGTACTAAGTCGTCAATCCACCAATACTTATTTTTTTGCGTATCGTTAACCCAACTGGGCTCAACCCACAATAGAACACCTTGGTTAATTAACAACTTCAATGCCCGCTGTTTAGGGATTAGTACAACGCGATAAGTGTATTTTTTTGAATGCTGGCTAAGGAAATTAGCAAAATCATAATTTAAACCAATTTTTTTACTGCTATCAACAATAAAAGGCGGTTTGTCCATATAAGTATAAAGGTCAACGAACTCTTTGGTATAGCTTTCTTGACCATCGCTACTAACGGAGAAAAAGAGCAACAAAATAGCGCACAGTATAAAGGATAGTTTATTGGACATAAGTGCAGCTAACCCCTTAATCTCTCTTGTAAAGTTTTCTTTAAGACTATTTACTTTACCAGGCTATGTCAAATAATAAGTGCGGTAGTGACACGTTTAATTGTCACTACCAAACAAAAGATTCGTCGTTAACTTTGTATACTATTTGAGAATGCATAATTTATTTACTTTACTTCTGTGAATTACAACGTTCTGTTGTACTATATTAAACAATTACATTCATTATTACATAGCTTTTAGCTACTCTTAAATTAAGGAAAGAGTACAATTTAAGTGTAAAGCAAATTGCCAATGTTATGGCAATGCCTTCAATTGAACGAGATTTAAATAAAATTTTAAATTTAAGTAGCCACGTTGAATGTAAAGTATATGACCAAAGTGGAAAGTTACTTGAAGATTCATTAAATAAGCTCAAATTTAAAGAAAAAGTTTAATCTAAAATATTAACCTGTGTTAGATATCTTATCCGCTTGTTAAGATAGTATATAGCTCTAACTTCCATTGTTAAGGACTTATTAATGGATTGGTCTGCAAAATTAAGAACACATATAGCTAAGAACGAAATAGAGTCATTAATTAAAAATTCTCTAACAAAACCTAACCGTCACTATGAAACTGCTAGGTTTTTCGTTGGCTTAGTCCATTTTATTCTTATTTTTATTTGTATTCAAAGTGATGGCTTAATTAGGGGGGTTGTAACACCCTCTCGAAATTAACCTTAGAGACTTTTTAGGTTCATTTAAGTGGTGTTTTATTGTGTAGGTTTAAATAAATGGTCTTTTTACGTAGATTATTGCTTTAAAAGGACAGTGTTTTTTAAGTTTCCCCCATAAAACAACATCTATCTTTACAGATTTTATATGAAATAAGTCCTCGAAATTGGCTTAGTGCCGATTTCGAGGGGATGCGCAAAATCCCAATTAGGAATTGGCGGAGCTACTGTTTATAAAATAATTAAAGAATAAAAAAACGACCCATCCCTAGAGTCGCTTAAATATTAAAACTAACAGTAATTAAATATACATTTAGTTATTTACACTCCCAAACACGGTGATAATAACCCCAGCTATCTCGCCCAACGGTTACTAAAGCTAGCTCTCCGGCAGTACATGTACGAAAGGGTTCATCCACGTAAAAATCGTGTTCAGGATAAAAAATTTCCTCTGTTGGCTGCCAGTAGACAGACGGAGCAGGCACAACATTATATGCTAATTTATTTGGGCTATTTGAAACAATTCCTGATAATTTTCCTGTTGATGAAGCATCTGATATAGCTTGAAGAACTTCCTGCGGAGAAGAATTTGGATGTGCCGACCTATAGCCTGCCGCTATACCGGCCACAAAAGGTGAAGACATTGATGTTCCGCTCAAAAGTCTTAAATTAGAATTGTCATCATAATTTGCCGCCCAAATAAGATCCCCAGGAGCATACAAGTCTATACAGGCGCCAAAGTTGCTATCAACACTTTCAGTATCTAGTTTAGTAGACGACGCCACCATTATAGAATGCTCTGCTTTATTTTTATTGTCAGTGTCATCACAAGCGTTTTTATCGTTGTTACCAGCTGATGTAACAACAACATGCCCAGCTTTTACTACTCTAGCTAAAACGTTTTTGATTAAATAACCAGGGTAAGTCGAGGAATAGTTAATAATTGAATTTGGTTGGCCATTATCTATTACCCATTCAAATGCTTCAATAACATCTGAAGCATGACCATTTTTCCCACAGTCATACGTGACACGAATAGAATGTATTGTAGCATCAGGAGCTACACCGTAGTTTGTCCCAGCTGCAATACCTGCTACATGTGTTCCATGCCCATTACAATCAGCAGTTGCACCTCCTGAAATAGTTGAAGTTACTGTTCCAATCCTTCCAGCGAATTCACTATGGTTTACATTAATACCTGAATCTATTATGTATATATTGGCACCATTACCCCCGTTTGTAACACTATACGAATCGTCTAAAGGTAAATCTCTTTGGTCAATTCTATCTAACCCCCACTTATCTACATTGGTTTCAGTTATAGCATCTTTTTCTATCATATCGATAAAGGGCATTTTTGATAAGCGCTTAACTTGTTTTTCAGTTAAATCTAAAACAACTCCAGAAAAGACAGATTTGAATGTTTTATTTAGTTTCCCTGAGTGAACTTGCTTTAAAAGTTCTTTTGGAATGTGAGTTTTTCCTATAAATACATCATTAAACTTAATTATATAGGACTCGGCAATATCAGATTTTGCAAAAGATGAAATAGAGGTTGACGCTAAGACCAGCGCAAATGCTAAAGTGATTAGTTTTCTTTTCATGAAATATATCCATATTTTTAGCAATTATTACAATCAAGAAAGAAAGTTCATACTTTTCAACTAATCTTCCTTGATAAGTGAGTGTCTATTATAGATCGTTTTTTTCGGCTTAATCAATTGTTTTATAAATAATTAATAAAGCCTCGGTATTTGTTTCTTTTTTATTTTTCAAGTAAAACTTCAATATTAACAGTCTCTACACCACATGTACCCGATGCTACTTCTATATTGTATTTTGACCAATCTAAATAACCTTCTTTAGAAACATGCACGTTATATATGCCTTCACGCTCTATCGCGCCGCTTAACACATAGTTATTTTCGCAGGTCTGAGAGTTTGGGTTTGATAACTCTTCTGAGTAGTTTGTATCTTCAATGATAATAGTCGCACCGCAAATAACTGATTGTTTCGTTTCTTTATCTTTAACATCTATAGATAAAGCGGGTGTCTTAACCGTTGCACAAACGATTCCATCATTTTTAGATTCATTACAACCAAATAATAATGCGAAGGTAAGTAAATAGCTTTTGTTAAAATTTTTCATAACACTTCCTTTTGAGAAATAGAATTTTCTATATGGATAATAACTCAACGTTAATTCGTGCGAGTTAACGCGAATAATATAATGTCTCAGTCTATATTTGAAGTGATAGTTATTAGTTTTGCTAAACTAAAAGTAAAACATATTATAGGTTGCATATAACCTGACGTGGTTTAATGGATTCGACTACCCCAGTTAAGACATAATAAGCTTAACTGGAGAAGAGAAATGACAAAACGTAAAAAATATACCAAAGAATTTAAACTTGATGCAATTTCTTTAGTCATAGATCAAAATATTAGTGTTGCTGAGGCTAGTAGAAACTTAGGTGTCAGCCCTCAAATGCTTGGTCGCTGGATTAAAGAAGAAGAAAGTGAAGATGGTCAAGCTTTTCGAGGTAACGGTAAGCTAACACCCGATCAAGAAGAAATACGTAAATTAAAAGCCCAAGTAAAGCGCCTGGAGATGGAGCGTGAGATATTAAAAAAAGCGACGGTCTTCTTTGCAAAAGAAACGAAGTAAAATATTCGTTTGTTACCCAATATAAGAAGATCTGGCCTGTTACATTAATGTGTCAGGTATTGGGCGTAAAAAGTAATAATTATTATAGTTATCAAAAGCGTAATACAGATAAAGTAAATGATACAACGCACCAAGAAATGCTTGAGTTAGTAAAAGATATTGCCAAATTTAGTGACAATACCTATGGCGAAAGGCGTATTAAAGCGGTACTGAATGCGTTGAGTTTCCCTGTAAGTCGATGGAAAGTAGCCAAATTAATGAAAGAGGCTAATGTTTGGGTTCGTTACAAAAAGAAATATAAATCAACAACCAATAGCGATCACAATAAACCGCTCTATAAAAATGAGCTTGAACAAAACTTTACCACAGAGCAACCGAACCAAGCATTTGTCGGTGATATCACCTACATTTGGACAGCAGAAGGTTGGCTCTATTTAGCTGTTGTTATTGACCTGTATTCCCGTAAGGTCGTTGGTTGGAGTATGGGGTCAAGAATGAAAGCTCAACTTGTCTGTGATGCGTTAACAATGGCTATTTGGCAACGAAAACCCGATAAAGGGCTTATTATTCATTCAGATCAAGGTGTTCAATACGCAAGCCACCAGTACAGAAACTTACTAAAAGATAATGGTTTTATTGGCAGTATGAGTAAAAAAGGCTGTTGCTGGGATAATGCCGTTGCAGAAAGCTATTTTGGTAGTTTAAAGCAAGAGGGTGTTCATTGGAGAAACTATGAAACACGCTATGAAGCACAGCAGGACGTAATGAATTACATAACCATGTGGTACAACAGTAACCGATTGCATTCCTACTTAAGGTATCAAAGCCCAAATGATTTTGAATTGAAAATTAATGAGTTAGAAAAAGTAGCTTAACTAGGGTGACTGAATTTACTTGACCAGGTCACAGTGTCAACTATCTTGAAAAACACCGTATGTAAATCATTATCAACAAAGGGACTGATAACGATTTGGATGAAAGGTTCGGAAGGAACATTGGGATTACGAAGAATTGCACCAAAGGCGTCTACTCGCCAGCAGTGATCATCAGCGGGAAATTCCCTTATTTTAGGAATGTTCCCTGCCATTAACTGACAACCTGCCAGTACACTATAACGATGTGAGTACAAAACATCGTTGTTTAGTAGTCCTTAGCGTTGTAACTCACAACTTCTTCACCCGCAGCTTGTTTATCAGCATGGTATGAAGAACGGACTAAGGGCCCACAAGCGGCATGTTTATAACCCATGCGCTTGGCTTCACGTTCGAACATGGCAAAATCATCAGGGTGAACATAGCGTTCAACGGCAAGGTGATCTTTACTGGGTTGTAAGTATTGCCCAATGGTTAACATGCTAACACCATGGTCGCGCAGGTCTTGCATCACTTCTAAAATTTCTTCGTTAGTTTCACCTAAACCCACCATTAAACCTGACTTGGTATTCACCGTAGGATTAGCTTCGCCAAAACGCTTAAGTAAATCTAACGACCATTGGTAATTTGCCCCGGGACGAACTTTAGTGTAAAGACGAGGCGCTGTTTCCATATTATGGTTAAACACATGCGGTGGATGTTGGTTCAAAATTTCAAGGGCTTTATCCATTCTGCCGCGAAAATCAGGTACTAAAATTTCTACTTTAGTGTTGGGGGCTTGCTCGCCAATTTCTTTAACACAATCAGCAAATTGTTGCGCGCCACCATCACGTAAATCATCGCGGTCAACGGAGGTAATAACAACATACTTTAAGCCCATATCTTTTAGGCTATTTGCCAGTTTTTTAGGCTCTTCACTGTTAGGTGCTAATGGGCGACCATGGCCAACATCACAAAATGGACAACGACGTGTACAAATATCACCTAAAATCATAAAGGTTGCTGTGCCGTGGTTAAAACACTCAGCCAAATTAGGGCATGATGCTTCTTCACAAACAGAATGAAGGTTATTTTTGCGCAAGTTCGCCTTAATACTATCAATTTTATCACTAGAGCGGGGCAGCTTTATGCGCAACCAGCTCGGTTTGCGCAGCATGGTTTCTTTGGTAGAGCTGACAACCTGAATAGGGATGTGCGCTAGTTTATCGGCATCACGTAATTTTGTACCAGGCGCCATTTTAGATGATTTTTTTACCGCAATGTCAGCGTTTACTACTTTGCTGTCACTCGTTGGCATCGTGTTATTTGACATGTCGTTGCTCATAATTGCTCGGTAATCCTGTTGGGTAAGACACTTCGTTAGCAGCTAACAAAGTGATGATATGTTTAACCAATGCCTTTGAGGCATCAGCCATATTTTGTGGGCCTTGAATATCGCATGTTTGAATCATTTCAAGACCAGCATAACCGCATGGGTTTATCCGCAAAAAAGGTGATAAATCCATGTTTACATTAAGTGCTAAGCCATGAAAAGAGCAACCTTTTCTAACTCTTAGCCCAAGTGAGGCAATTTTTTTATCGTTAACGTAAACCCCAGGGGCGTCAGGCTTAGGATAAGCTTTGATGTTGAAGTCATTAAGTGCAGCAACAATAGCGTCTTCAATAAGGGTAACCAACTGCCTTATACCTATTTTTTTGCGTCGCAAGTTAATCATAAAATATATCACTTGCTGGCCAGGGCCGTGGTAGGTTACTTGGCCGCCACGGTCAACTTTAACCACTTCAATATCACCCGGCATGAGTAGGTGCTCTTCTTTACCTGCTTGCCCTTGGGTAAAAACAGGGGGATGCTCAACTAGCCAAAGTTCATCCGGTGTTTGCTCATCACGGTTGTCAGTAAAGTTTTGCATGGCATGCCACACTCTACTGTAATCCATAGTATTTAATTGACGAACAATTAAGTTGCTTTTATTGACCGTAGTGGCTGAAGCAGGCAAAACAAACCTCGTACTGACGTGATAATATTATTGTTTATAGTAAAGTTAAAGCCGTGAGTAACATTATAAAACGTAACGCACTTGCTCTATGGCGTTTAATGTTGTGTAAATTTTTTCTATATGAGCTTTGCTCGTTACTGTGACTGGAATAGAAACAGAATGATAGTTCCCTTTGGCGCTCGGCGTTATCTTAGTTGTATAATCGCCAGGGGTATGTTTTTGCAGCTCAGCAATAATTAAGTCGGGTAGTTCATCACAGGCAACACCCATCACTTTAAAGTTAAGTACAGTGGGGAAGTCTAATAGTTCGTCGAAATGGGTTTTCATGTTTTTCTCTACAAAAGCTAATGCAAATAAGCAGTAATTACTCTGATATAAGTAGTTACCGTAATAATCGTATTATTTTATCATTAATTTAGCTCAAAGTGCTATGAGCGTTTACAAAAAGTAACGTTAATATATAACTAGCCGTTAGGGAAAACTTATGATTAAATAACTGTGTTTATTTACAGTGCAGCTGACACTGGATTTTTTGTTTATAAACCATAAGGTTATTAATGTTATCACTTTTGCAACAATCTGAAATAACCGTGCTTGTTATTTATGCAATACTCACGGTGTTATTATTATGCTTGTTATTTGTTATCCGACAAAACTTGCAACAACAAGGTGCGATTTCTCTGCTCAATGCCCAGCTTGAATTGTCAAACACCGCACAACAGAGCGCTTTAACACAGTTATTTGACAAGCAGCAGCTACAGCTATCCAATTCATTTGAGCAACAAATAGCTGATCTTCGGCTTAAATTATTAAGGGAATTAAGCAGCCAAAAAGAACAGCTCAACCAAACGTTAAGCCAAAACCAAAACCAAACACTTGACCAACTAATTAGTCATTTAAACCAAACGACTCAAGCTAACCGAGAAGAGCTGAGTAAGTCATTAATACAAAGCAGTGAGCAAATGACTAAGCGCATTGACGTGTTAACTAACGCGACGGATAAACGCTTGCAAGACATCAGTGCCCAAGTTGAAAAACGTCTTGCAGAAGGCTTTGAAAAAACCACTAAAACGTTTAGTGATATTTTACAGCGTTTAGCGTTGATTGACGATGCACAGAAAAAAATCACTGAATTATCAACCAATGTGGTCAGTTTGCAAGAAGTGTTAAACGATAAACGCTCTAGAGGGGCGTTTGGTGAAGTGCAACTGAGCGGTTTAATTCGTAATGTACTGCCAGAACAACACGTTAAAATGCAGCACACCTTGTCTAATGGCAAAATTGCCGACTGTGTGTTGTTGCTACCTGACCCTACCGGCAATGTTGTTGTCGATGCTAAGTTCCCTTTAGAAAGTTACCGTAAAATGATGGACTTTGAATTAGCTGAGTCAGACAGAAAAACCGCACAAAAACAATTTAAAATAGACATAAAAAAACATATCAATGACATTAGTGAGAAATATTTAATAGAAAATGAAACAGCAGACGGTGCGATTATGTTTATTCCAGCAGAAGCAATATTTGCTGAAATACACGGGCATCAAAGTGATTTAGTTGATTATGCGAATAAAAAACGGGTTTGGTTAGTCTCACCAACCACACTGATGGCGATATTAACCACGGCTCGCTCTGTTTTAAAAGACGAAGCAACGAGAAAGCAAATTCACATTATTCAAGCACACCTGTCTTATCTAGCCAAAGACTTTGACCGCTTTAAGGTGCGCTTTGCCAACTTAGCCAAACATATTGACCAAGCTGCAGTTGATGTAAGACAAATTCACACGTCGGCGGATAAAATATCAGGACGGTTTGAAAAAATTGAACAGGTAGAGCTGCAACAGTCTCAAGAGAATTTAATGGCTAAGGAAACGCATAGAGAAGAAGTAGGCGCTGGGGAAGAGACTAGATCCTAGTAACTAGTAACTAGTTACTAGGAAGACTTTAGTCCTTACCTCTAGTACCTTAAAAGGCGACATTGACGAACACGATCAGTAGCAAAACAGGGCAGATAAAGCGCAGGTAAAAGCCAAACACCTTCAATTTTACATTATTATTTATTAAAGCAATATTGCTTAGTTTATTGCCTCGCTGCCAAATCCAACCAATAACTATAAAGTAAAACAACGACATTAATGGCTGCAATACTGTCGTTAGCGCCTGTACAACTAAGCCAAATAACACCTCAAAAAAGGCAACTAAAGTCATACTGGCGGCTAAAACCACAATAGACACTAACCAAGTAGCGCCATTACGATTCAGACGTTTATTTTCGACCAAATAGGCCACGGGCACTTCCGTTGTTGAAATAGTTGAAGTGAGCGCGGCAATTGAGAGTAAAGTAAAAAAGCTAAAAGCAACAATTAAACCGGTCGTGCCCATAGAGCTAAATAACGACGGAAGAATTTGAAATATAAGTTGTCCCTCGCCAATGAGGTGGCCATTGGTAAACACTTCTTGGCCTGCGTGTTGTGCAACAAACAAGGCGGGAATAATAAGTAAACCGGCTAAAAAAGCAATACAAGTGTCAAGGGCTGCAATAGAGACAACCAGTTTGCCAATATCTTGCCCTTTTTTCATATAAGAGCCATAAACCATCATACCGCCAACACCAATAGACAATGAAAAGAATGCTTGCCCCATGGCTGAAATAATAAGTTTTGGGTTCGTTACTTGTGAAAAATCAGGAATAAGATATAAAGCCACACCTTGTGCAGCACCTTGCTGTTGCAAAATATAAACGATCAGGCCAATAAGCATCATTAATAAAAGTGGCATTAAACGGCTTGACCAGCGCTCTATACCAGCATGAACGCCCTGATGAATAATTGCCGCCCCAAGTAAGATAAACACAGGGGTAAACATAACATTACGCAGTGTACTTGATGTTGCCAACCAGGTTGCAATATCGTTAAAGCCAAGTAGATTAAATAAAGCACTTAAGGCGTGTGCTAACATCCACCCAGCTACAATACTATAAAAACTTAACATCATCATAGCGCCCACTAAACCGATAATACCGGCGTTACGGCCTACAGTATTAAAGCGCTTCCCACAAGCTTCTGCAAGCGCACTTACAGGATTTTTTTGTGCTTGATTACCAATATAAATCTCAGCGTATAAAGCAGGTAAAGCAAGCAATACAGTAACAATAAGATAAACAAATAAAAATGCACCACCGCCATTATTCGCCGCTTGTGTTGGGAAACCCCATATATTTCCTAAACCAATGGCAGAGCCTGCCGCAGCTAAAACAAAACCTAACCGAGAATGGAAAGAATCACGAGAAACACTAGAAGATGGCATAAAGAGTATAATTATGTTGTTAAAAAAATAATAGTTGCTGAGCTTACCTAGTAAAAAGGCTCAGGGGAAGCAGTAATCCGAGTTGTTAGCGCTTTTCTCTAAAATATCTTGTCTTATGGTATTATCATCCGAAACATTTAGCATTGAGAGTAAACAAGTATGCTCAAGTATCAAATTATTCCCGTAACACCGTTTCAGCAAAATTGTACCTTATTTTGGTGCAACGAAACCAAACAAGCAGCGGTGGTTGACCCCGGTGGTGACCTTGATAAAATAATCACTGCAATTGACCAACATCAATTAACATTAAGCAAAATATTCCTCACCCATGCGCACATTGACCACGCAGGGGCAACGGATGCATTAGCCACACATTATCAGGTAACAGTAGAAGGGCCGCATAAAGAGGACCAGTTCTGGATTGACTTGGTGGAAGAGCAAAAGCAACACTTTGGTTTTCCTGATGCCCAATCTTTCACACCAGATCGCTTCTTAAACCAAGGTGATACCGTTAGTTTTGGTAATATCACGCTAGAAGTTTATTTTTGCCCAGGGCATACGCCGGGCCACGTTGTCTTTTTTCATCGTGCATCGAAATTAGCACAAGTTGGCGATGTATTATTTAAAGGATCGATTGGTAGAACGGATTTCCCTCGCGGCGATAAAGCGACCTTAATTAGCTCAATTAGAAACAATCTGTTTTCATTGGGTGATGAAGTGCGCTTTATTCCAGGACACGGCCCTATGAGTACTTTTGGACAAGAGCGCATTAACAACCCTTATGTCAGTGACCATGCAGTCGCCAATAAAAGCAGTTAGCAGGTGTTGCGAGTAGACTGAGTGCATGTCAAGGTAATCACCTTGCACTCAGTCTAGCTTATAGCGCAGTAAGTTAAGCTAACCAATGTAACAAGCAGTCTAACCCCTGTTGGTTAATACTGCTGTCAGCTTGTGCTAACACAATAGGTTTAGCGTGAAACGCCACGCCAAAACTTGCCGCCGCCATCATAACTAAATCATTAGCGCCATCGCCCATAGCAACGGTTTGAGCACTAGGTATTTTGTATTCTGCTGCCAATAAATGTAAGGAGTCTGCTTTTACTTGAGCATCAACCACATCGCCTAAGACTTTACCGGTCAGTTTACCGTCAACAATTTCTAACACATTCGCAAACGCGGCATCAAGCTTTAACATGTCTTTAAGGTGATCAGCGAAGTAGGTAAAACCGCCTGAAGCAATGGCAACACGCCAGTGATGTTTTTTAAGCTCACTGACTAAGGTTTCTAAACCTGGCATGAGTGGGATATTTTTGGCAACATCCTCTAGAATTTGTGCTGGTGCGTTGGTTAAGGTGGCAACCCGTTGATGCAAACTTTGCGAAAAATCTAACGCGCCTTGCATAGCAAGCTCTGTTACGGCAGCAACCTGTTCACCAACACCGGCTAACTTTGCTATTTCATCAATGCACTCAATTTCTATTGTGGTTGAGTCCATATCCATGACTAACAAGCCAGGCTCATTTAACTTAGGCGCACTCTGAATTAAGGCTGCTTCTATTTTATTTGCTAAGGCAAAATCAGCGAGGGCATGGCGCGACTTACTAAAGTTATCGCAGCTTACGCTAAAGCGATAACTGGTTTGGTTGTTGCGCGTGTTGATGGCTGCTAAGGCTTCAATATTCAAATGACAATCACGCTGCAATAAGCGTAAATGATGTAGTGATAAGGTTGAAAAAACAACTAATTCTGGTTTAAGCGACTTACTCGTATGGTTATCATTTAATATTAACTGCTCATCGCTTACGCTAAAGTTAAGGGGCAGCTCACAGTTAATTGCATTTTTGGCAAAATAATCTTCAAGTGATAAAGATGAAATTTCAGTAGAAAAAGATACAGTAGTAGAAAAAGACACGTTAACTCTCTATTATAGGTGTAAGTATATCGATACCATGCACGTTTATGATGAATGAATATGATGACTAAATTAGAACAGCCTTTATACCCTAAACTCTCGTCAATTTATAATAAAATTCTGCAATTAGTTAGTGCTATTTTAATAATTGTGATTTTACTGGCCTTTTTAGTGGCTAACACAGAAAAAAATGACCGCGTGATTAACCAGCACTTTGAACAAGTGGCTGACAAACTTTTGCAACAAGCCATTGCGGGTATTCTGGTGCTTTTAACTGACAGTAATACCCCAGTAAGTAAAAAAGAGCGCAATGCGCAGTTGCAGGCTTATGTCAATAACCTGGCCAACGCTGACTACATTAAGCATGTACACTTGTATGAAAGCACTGGCGCCTTAATGGTAAAGTCAAACTCTGCTGGTGAAACTAGCCATACCATTAAGCTACTTTATGGTATTGATGAAAGCTTGTTAACATTAGATAAAAGTAAGCAATACATTCCTGTCATTAAAGAAATCCGTCAAGGTGAATTAATCGGGTACTTGCGCCTAACCATTGAAAAATCTTATTTAACTCAGGCGTTGAGTAAAACTAACCATGAAAGCAATACGCTTTTTCGGCTATTGTTAATTGCCGCAGGTTTAGTAGGCTTTTTACTAACACGCGGCTTAAATCGTTTTAGTCGACAAGGGTATAGAGCGCCCAAAACTTACTAAGGCTAGCGTTGAACAAACGTTGCGCGATGTTTAAAAAATAGTTGCGCCACATTTTGCTCTATTTGCTTAGCAATTACTATTTCAGGCTCGTCTTTGATCGCAGCTAGCGCTTTGAATATTGCAATAATTCGTAAAGGTGAATTCTTTTGTCCTTGCATACCGAAAATAGGCATAGCGGGCGCGTCGGTTTCTAATAACAAACTGGATAACGGTAAGCGTTTTATTGCGTTGATGGTTTTCTTGGCTCTTGGGTAAGTAATCGTGCCGCCAACACCTAGCTTAAAACCTAAATCTACATAGTCTTTCGCTTGTTGATAACTGCCGGAAAAAGCATGAATAACCCCAGCGTTATCAAGCTTATATTGCTTTAATAAAGGCAGTATTAAGGCATGAGACTTACAATGATGTACTATAACAGGTAAATCATTGGCTTGGGCGAGCATGAGCTGCATTTCAAATAAACGTTGTTGTAAACTGAGGTTCTTTTTCAATGCATGCTCGTCTGGCATACTGTTTTTTGCTTTTACAACATCAATACCACACTCACCCACGGCGACAATTTTTTTACGATGGGTGGCAATAGCTTGCTGTAGTTGCTCGGTTAAGCAAGCCAGGTTTATACTGCGCCCTATACAAGCGCTGCGCATGTCTTGCTCTATGATAAACCAAGGGTGAATACCTAAGCTGCAAGCAATGGTTAAGTGTGCGTTTTCTGTCAGCGACAACACCCTTTGCCAATGCTGGGGCTCAACGCCAGGGACAATAATTTGGTGAATGCCCTCAAGGTTACATTGCTGTAAAAGGGGGGTGAGGTTGTCACTAAACTCGGGGAAATCAAGGTGACAGTGGCTATCAGTAAATTTCATTATTGTCCTTTAACTTGTCAGTAATATCCTATTGTATAAAATAGTAATCACAATGAAGACCAATTTTACTAAATTATTACCCACGTGTGCTGATTAAACAATTCCATGGCGTCGTTGCTCTTAATCACAAGAGCTCGCTATTGCTCAATCAAGCGCCTTGCTTACATGGGTGAGTGTTCAAGCTGATCTTAAAGGGTAAAAAGCAAAAAGCACAGTACTGAAGTATATCAGCACTGTGCTTTTAATCGCGGTATTAGCGTTTATTAGTAAAGTATTACCCAATAAATGCGCGTGCATTGCGGAACATACGCATCCAAGGTGAATCTTCACCCCAGCTGTCAGGGTGCCATGAATGAGCTACCGTTCTAAAGACACGCTCAGGGTGTGGCATCATAATGGTTACGCGACCATCGGTGGTTGTTAAGGAGGTAATACCGTCCGCAGAGCCGTTAGGGTTTGCAGGATAGGTTTCTGTCACTTCACCATAGTTATTAACAAAGCGCATTGATACTGTGCCTGAGTTATTGGCTGCATCAATTGCTTCTTCAGAGGCAAACTCAGCATGGCCTTCACCATGAGAAACAGCAATTGGCATACGAGAGCCTGCCATCCCTTTAAAGAGTACAGACGGGCTGTCTTGAATTTCAACTAATGAAAAGCGGGCTTCAAAACGCTCTGACTTATTCTGTACAAAGTGAGGCCAGTGTTCCGTACCTGGAATAATCTCTTTTAAGTTAGACAACATTTGGCAACCGTTACAAACACCTAAACTAAAGGTATCTTCGCGCTCAAAAAAGGCTTTAAACATGGCACGCGCATTGGCGTTAAACAAGATTGATTTTGCCCAACCTTCCCCAGCGCCGAGTACGTCACCATAAGAGAAACCACCACAAGCGACTAAACCATTAAAGTCTGCTAAGTCTGTGCGGCCAGATAAAATGTCTGACATGTGTACATCAATAGCAACAAAGCCTGCCCGGTCAAATGCTGCCGCCATTTCAACGTGCGAGTTAACCCCTTGCTCACGCAAAATAGCAATACGAGGGTTAGTAGCCTTTCCGTTAGCAGAATTAGCTGCATCTTTGACAATTAAATCAGCAACGATGTCTTCGTTAATATCAAAGGTCAGTGCAGTATTTAAACCAGGATCTTCAGTGTCAAACTTAACGTCATGCTCTTGTTGGGCACACTCTGGGTTATCACGCAGAGATTGCATTTTATAAGTTGTTTGTGCCCAAGTTGTACGGTAATACGTACGAGAGTTTTCTAGCACCACTTCGCCGTCGCGGCTAAAGCGAATTGTATCTTCATTATTCAATGTACCAATAACGTTTGCGTGCTCTGCAATACCAAACTCAGTTAATACTGCGTTTACTGCGTCAAGTTCACTGTTAAGGACTTGAATTACGCCCCCTAACTCTTCACTAAATAATGTGGCTAAATCATCACTTGCGCCCTTGGATAGCTTGCTAATATCAATATCAACGCCGGTGTGACCAGCAAAAGCCATTTCAGCAACAGTGGTAAATAATCCCCCGTCTGAAATATCATGGTAAGCAATCAGTTTCTCTGCGCGAACCAGGGTTTGCATAGCATTAAAAAAGCCTTTTAACACTTCAGGGTTATCAACATCGGGGGTTTCATTACCTAATTGTTTATAAACTTGCGCTAAACACGACCCCCCTAAACGTTTTTTACCTTGTGATAAATCAATAGCAATCAGTGACGTGTCGCCTAGATCAGAGCGAAGCTCAGGCGTAACGGTTTTGCGAATATCTTCTACAGCACCAAAAGCGGTGATAATAAGTGATAAAGGCGAGGTGACAGACTTCTCTACACCGTTTTCTTCCCATTGGGTTTTCATCGACATTGAATCTTTACCCACAGGGATTGTTAAGCCAAGAGCAGGACAAAGCTCTTCACCAATCGCTTTAACAGCTTCGTATAACCCAGCGTCTTCACCTGGGTGGCCAGCTGGCGACATCCAGTTAGCAGAAAGCTTAATACGGTTTAATCTTTCACCATCAGCACCTGCAATATCAGTACCGGCAATGTTGGTTAATGACTCAGCAACTGCTAAACGCGCCGACGCACCAAAGTTAAGTAATGCCACGGGAGTGCGTTCACCTAATGACATGGCTTCGCCGTGGTATGAGTCAAGTGCTGCTGCGGTAACACCACAGTCAGCAACAGGCACCTGCCAAGGGCCAACCATTTGATCACGGTTTACCATACCAGTCACACTGCGATCGCCAATGGTGATTAAGAACGTTTTTTCTGCAACAGTGGGCAGGCTTAAAATTCTTGTTGCAGCATCTGCTAGACTTACATCAGTAAAATCTAACACATCACCAACCGCGTTTGCTGACTTCACATCTTTGATAATTTTAGGAGTTTTACCTAACAGTACATCAAGGGGTAAATCAATGGGGGTATTAAGAGCTTCATCGTCTGCAAAATGCTCATCGGTTACCGTTAAATGCTCTTCTTCAGTTGCACGGCCAACAATTGCGTACGGAGCACGCTCACGTTGACATATTTCTTCAAAAACGGCGAGGTTGTGGTCTGAAACAGCAATAACATAGCGCTCTTGAGACTCATTACACCAAATTTCATGTGGTGCCATGCTACGCTCGTCGTTTGGTACTTTACGCAGTTCAAAAATACCGCCACGTCCACCGTCTGCGACTAATTCAGGGAAAGCGTTAGATAAACCACCAGCCCCTACATCATGAATAAAGGCGATTGGGTTTTGTTCACCTAACTGCCAACACTTATCAATAACTTCTTGGCAACGGCGCTCCATTTCTGGGTTCTCGCGTTGTACAGAGGCAAAGTCTAAGTTTTCAGCCGATTGCCCCGAAGCCATTGAAGAGGCTGCGCCGCCACCTAAACCAATATTCATCGCTGGCCCACCTAACGCTATTAGGTGCGCGCCAACGATAATTTCACGCTTTTGTACATGCTCATCACGAATATTACCTAAACCACCGGCGAGCATAATAGGTTTGTGGTAGCCACGTACTTCAACCCCATTGAATGAGTTCACTTCTTCTTCGTAAGTACGGAAATACCCTAAAATAGCGGGACGACCAAATTCATTATTAAAAGCTGCGCCACCAAGCGGAGCCTCCATCATGATGTCAAATGCAGTAACAATACGGCTTGGTTTACCAAAGTCTGTTTCCCACGGTTGGACAAACTCAGGAATACGTAAATTAGAGACAGAAAAACCCACTAAACCGGCTTTGGGTTTTGAACCAATACCCGTTGCGCCTTCATCACGAATCTCGCCACCACTACCGGTTGCTGCGCCAGGGTAGGGAGAAATAGCCGTAGGGTGGTTATGGGTTTCGACCTTCATTAATATTTGAATGTCTTCATGGTGATAGCCATAAACATTAGTTTGCGGGTTAGGGAAGAAGCGACCAGCCTTATTCCCTACCATGACCGCCGCGTTATCTTTGTACGCACTTAACACGTAATCAGGGTTAACTTCGTGGGTATTACGGATCATTTTAAATAATGACTTTTCTTGTTTAACGCCATCAATGGTCCAGTCAGCGTTAAATATTTTATGGCGACAATGCTCAGAGTTTGCTTGGGCAAACATGTAAAGCTCGATATCATGCGGATTTCGACCAAGCTTTGTGAAATTTTCAAAAAGATAATTTACTTCGTCATCAGCTAAGGCTAAACCTAACTCAACGTTCGCGTTAACTAAAGCCGCTTTCCCGCCATGTTCAATATCAATAACGGTTAATTTACCTGGTTCGCTGCTGGCAAATAATAAATGGGCTTGGTCAAAGTCATTAAAGATACTTTCCATCATGCGATCATGTAATAACGCATTAAGTTGTACTTCTTGCTCGGTCGTTAATACAGCACCGTCTTGCAAAGTAATGTAATAAGCAATGCCGCGCTCTAAACGAATCACGCTGGCAAGACCACAGTTATGGGCAATATCAGTCGACTTTGACGACCAAGGAGAAATAGTACCCGGACGTGGCGTTACCAAAAGAAATAAACCATTAGGCTGGTGTTCTTCGATGGTTGGCCCATAGGTGAGTAATTGTTGTAAAACTTTATCTTCGCTTGGGCTTAATGCGTCACTAAGGTGAGCAAAATGGGCAAATTCAGCATAAATGTCGTTTACAGGCAGTTGTAATTTTTCACATTGAGCTAAGAGTTTTTCAACTCTGAAATCAGAAAGTGCTGGAGCGCCACGAAGGTTTTTAATTAACGTAGTCTTAGGCATCGTCATAGGGTAATCACCAAGTTTGTATAGGGTTTTTTAAGCAGGCTAAGCATTGGGACTAGCCTAAGCGAAAATTATTTCACACAAGTTAAAGTTTTGCGTTGATAACGCGTTGTAATTTCGCGCGTAGTATAGTTGAAAACTCTACTTTTAGTAAGGGTTAAAGCTTTATGTTTAGGTGAAAAATTAACATTAAAAAAAAATGCTTGGCTAACAAGGAAATACACGACACAATTAGCGTATGAAATTTATCAGTAGTAACCTAACATTAGCGCGCGTAATAAAGCATACTTTATTCGCTTTTATTTTGCTAAGCACATTGTCTTCTTGTGGTGAAAAAAGCCAGCAGGTAAGTCTTGAACGTATTATTAAACGTGGCTACGTTACCGTGGGCACTTTATATGGCGCGAACAGCTTCTATACTCAAGGGAATGACCTTAAAAGCAATGGTGCTCAAGCCGATGCTTATGCAGGGTTTGAGTATGAACTAGCCAAACAATATGCGGATTACCTTAATGTAAAGTTGAAAGTTGTTGCCAGTTATTCACTCGATGAGCTGTTTAGTAAGTTAGACACGGGTGAAGTAGACATATTAGCAGCCGGTTTATCGGTTACCACACAGCGCTTGTCGCGTTATAACTTTGCGCCTAGTTATAGTAAAGTGAGTCAAAAATTAGTCTTTAAACAAGGGAACAAAAGGCCTAGAAAAATTAATGATTTAACAGGGGAGTTGATGGTGACCGCTAGCTCTAGCCATGTAGAAAATTTAAATGAGCTAAAGCGCGTTAACCCAGACCTTAGCTGGGTTGAAACAACCGATTTTGACCGAGAAGAGTTACTGGCTAAATTACTGGATGACGAGATTGATTACACCATTGTTGACAGTAATACCTTAGCCACTAACCGTCGGTATTACCCTGAAATAAGCGTGGGTTTTACTATACAAGAAGCTGAGCCTTTAGCTTGGATGCTTAATAAAAAGAGTGATGATGCTATTTTGGCAAGTTTAGTTGAATTTTTTGGTCAAGTTCATCATAACGGTAGCTTGCTCGCACTTGATGATAAATACTATGGACATATCGAGCAATTTAATTATGTAGAAACACGTACATTTATTAAAGCCGTTAAAACGCGTTTACCTCAATATCAACCACTGTTTGAAAAGTATAGCCAAGATATTGACTGGCGCTTACTGGCCGCCATTAGTTATCAAGAGTCTCATTGGAAACCCCATGCACGCTCTCATACCGGTGTTAGAGGTATGATGATGTTAACCTTGGCCACGGCAAAACAAATGGGTATTAAAAGTCGCTTAGATGCAGAGCAAAGTATCCGAGGTGGCAGTAAGTACTTTCGGCGCATGATAGCTAAAATGCCAGATAGAATTCCACACCCAGATCGTATTTGGTTTGCCTTAGCTTCGTATAATGTTGGTTTTGGTCATTTAAATGATGCCCGCATTATCACACAGCGACAAGGAGGCGACCCTGACCGTTGGGTTGAAGTTAAAAGTCGCTTACCCTTACTACAACAAAAGCAATATTATAAAAATACTAAGTATGGCTATGCACGCGGTAGCGAGCCTGTTCACTATGTTGACAATATTCGTCGCTACTACGACACGTTAACTTGGCTAGACGATAAATCAACAGCGGCAATGGAAGCTGCTGAAAATGCGGCGATTGAAGACGCTATTGCGGCTGCTGAAAAAGCCGCGATAGAGGCAGCCATTGGTGCGAAAAACAATACCGAAAACAATACCGAAAACAATAGCGAAAACAGCACTGATAATAAATAACTTAGCTAAATCAGTAGGGTTGCTCATATTGCCTTGCTCTGTGTGGAGAGTATTTATATTATTGTCATATTAATGTCATCTTTATCGATAATAATCATTAGCGAAAGATAAAAAGTGATTAATCAACCTGAACTCGGTTTAGCCATTGTTAATTATGGCAATAAGTAAGCGCTTTTTGCCTTGAGTCAGGCTTCAAATAAAGAGGTAATTTTATGAAAAACAGAAGACAAGCATTATCAACTGCAAGAAAAAAGCAATTGAAAGTACAGCATCATAAAATGAATGCACGGCGTCAATTCTTTTTTAATCAACTAGTCAAAGGTGAAAAAACAATAACGCACAGTTAACGGTTATTGTTTTCTTTGCTCATTTTCTTTGCTAACTTTTTTTCGCTGCGTCGGCGCTTGAAAAAGTGAGATAATAGTGCGCTACATTGCGCCGCCATAACCCCTTTGTCTACGGTAATTTGGTGGTTTAGTAGCGGAGAGTCGACCAAGTTGAACGCCGTGCCTGCAGCACCTGTTTTAAAATCAGGGCACGCATACACCAAGCGCTGTATTCTACTATGCACCAGTAAACCGGCACACATAGGGCAGGGCTCAAGGGTTACGTATAAAGTACAGTCGACTAACCGGTAATTATTCAAATGTTGCCCTGCTTGGCGTATCGCTAGCATTTCTGCGTGGGCAGAGGGGTCGTTAAGTAATATAGACTGGTTAAACCCTTCACCAATAATTTTCCCTTGGTACACAACCACAGCGCCCACCGGTATTTCATTATGCTGCTCAGCTTGTTGAGCAAGTTCAAATGCCCGTTGCATAAAGGCTTGATCGTGTTGGCTATTAACAAGTGTCATCAGAGAAACAGCGCTAATAAATCGTTTAAATAACGTTGGCCAAGCGGTGTTACTTGCCAAGTCTCTTGGCGTGGCAATGGCGCCGTTTGCTTATTTTTTTCACCATGGTTAAGTGGTGCATCAGTGCAAATCATTAATGACTTCTGCTGTGCTTGCGCTAATATTGGTAAAATAGTATTTGCAGCTAAGCCTGTGCGTTGTTGAAAGTGAGTCAGGGTAAAAGGAGAAAACAAGCGTAGTTGGTTCATCATATATTCAAAAGGTAACTCTTGCTCAGTTACCCGGGTTAACTGGGTTAATGGGTCACGGTTTGGCTCAAGATAGCCTTTAGGGTGTTTTACTTTTACTGTACGTTGTACTGTTTGGTTAACCACATCAGTAATTTTACCATGAGCACCACATCCTATACCTAGGTAGTCACCAAACTGCCAGTAGTTAAGGTTATGTTGGCATTGATAACTACTTGCTTGCTCATCTGTTTTTGTGGCTGGTTTTTCTAAATAAAACGCAGATATTTCATATTGTTTATAGCCAGCATCGGCTAATAGCTTAAAGCCTTGATTTTGAATATCCGACAAGGTGTCATCTTGTGGCAACTTAGGCGGCTTAGAATGAAACGCGGTATTAGGCTCAATGGTAAGTTGGTACCATGAGAGATGGTCTGGCTTGAGGCTAATGGCTGTTGTTAAGTCGTCTAACGCATTTTCAATACTTTGATTAGGTAAACCGTGCATTAAATCTAAGTTAAAGCTATTAACACCACAAGCTTTAGCCAGCTGAGCAGCTTGTTTGGCTTGATTAACGTCATGAATCCTACCTAGCTTAAGCAGTTTTTCCGATTCAAAACTTTGTACGCCAATAGATAAGCGGGTAACGCCAGCTTTAGCAAAGCCGATAAATTTTTCAGCTTCTACTGTACCGGGGTTTGCTTCTAGGGTTACTTCTATTTTATTGCTGGTGTGAGTACGGGTGTTGGCAAAACGTGCAAAAACCTGGTTCAGTAACGACTCAATTGCACTTGCTGAAAATAAACTGGGGGTGCCGCCGCCAATAAAGATAGAGTGTAGAGGTCTATCTTGCAGGGAAAAACGGGTAATATCGGCGTCCAAATCAGCAATTAAGGCTTGAACGTAATCTTGCTCAGGAATTTGTGCTTTTAAAGCATGAGAATTAAAATCACAATAAGGGCATTTTTCTACACACCAAGGGATATGAATATATAAAGAAAGCGGTGGTGCTGTTAACAAGTTGGTACTCACTATTGTTTAGTCTGTTTCTGTTATTGGCTTGATAAAAGTTTTTATATTTTATCAAGCTTAGCGCTCAGAGTTATCAAGCATTATGTCGCTAGTTTTTTAACAAGCTGCGCTAACGCTTGGCCACGGTGGCTTAGCTTGTTTTTAACATCGCGGGGTAATTGCGCCGAAGACAGTTGTAAATCAGCCTGCCAAAAAACAGGATCATAACCAAAACCTTGTTCTCCCTTCCTTTCTCGGCTAATACTCCCTTGCCAAACCCCATGACAAATAATAGGGGTAGGGTCATTTTCATGTGCCATATACACAAGTACACAATGGAAGCGAGCTTGGCGTTGGTCGTCAGGCGTGTCCTCTAAAGCCTTAAGTAGTTTATTTGTGTTGTCGTCATCGGTGACATGCTCGCCAATAAGATCACAAGCATAGCGGGCAGAGTGTACGCCTGGGGCACCATTTAATGCATCGACTTCAAGGCCAGAGTCATCAGCAATTGCCGGTAACCCTGTTACTTTAGCGGCATGACGCGCTTTAATAATGGCGTTCTCGACAAAGGTAGTTCCTGTCTCTGCGATGTCAGGAACATTGAAGTTACTTTGTGGCACAATTTCTATTGAGTGTTGAGTGAGTAGGCTGGCCAATTCTTTAACTTTACCTTGGTTACCCGTGGCTAGAACTATTGTCGACATAGGAAAAATACGCTGTAGCAGAAAATTATTGCCGCTTATAATACGGCAAAAAGTGAATAGGTGCTAGGTTTGAGACACTAGGTTTAAGATGTTAGCTTAGGTAACTAGACGCTAAGTGGGTTTGATAGCACTTAGCACCCAGTGTTTTGTGCTTAATCAGCGTAAAATTTTTGTGAAAACTTTAACGTTTGTTGTTCTTTACCGTCGTTAATTTCCAGTGTGAAATGCATGGTTTCTTCATCGCGATAACTCACTTGAGCTAAGTAATAAATTGCATCACCTTCTTTGACTTCTTCAAACGCTAGCGTTTTAAATTGGCCTAAATTATTTTTGGCTTTGCCGACAATGCTGACCGTTTTAGCAGGCTTGCCAGCTTTGGTGTTATCTAGTACTGAAATATTGATTAAACCATTGTATCGGCTGCGTGTTATGCCATAGGCTTTGGCTACTTCAGGTGTAAAAAAAGTAGAGCCTATTGCCATGTAGTGTACGTTCATTGAGCCTAAAGACTTCATGTTTTCGGCGTTAGCATTGGTTACTGTAAATAAGCCCAATGTGATGGCGACTAACAATTTAATGAGTGAAAAGTTCATGTTTGCTCCTAATAATAGCGGGTACAGGGTCTGCTCTGTTATAAACTAGGCTATAACAGAATAGACCTTTTACAGTACTTTTTATAGCGTAAAACCAATATTTTTTACTACAATGCGCCCCAGTAAGGCAAACTGTTAGCAAGAAAAATATTAATCACGTTCATCGCTAAAAAGGCAACAATCATGGAAAGATCTAAGCCACCAATATTAGGAATAACACGCCTGATCGGGTTTAAAAACGGCTCGGTGAGTTGATAGAATATCGCCAAGGTTGGGTTGTAGCCTTGTACTACCCAGCTCATTATTGCCATAATTATCATGATCATAAACAGTAAAAAGCCAGCTTGTTTAAACAAGACTAATAAACCAATATAAAATGACAATACGCCTAAGCTTTCACCTGCTATTGCAGCTAAGGTGAAAAACTTTAAACTAGCAACGACATAGGCTATTAATACTGTGGCTAAGTCTAGCCCACCTAAACCAGGAATAACGCGGCGCACCGGAACAACCAATGGGTTACTTATTTTTACAATGAATTGGCTCAACGGGTTGTAAAAATCAGCTTTTACCCATTGTAACCAAACTCGCATAATCAATATCATTAACAGCGCGTCGAAGACGAATCTAAGCAAATAAATAATTGCTTCCATTGTTTTTCCTTTACGTAAATAAAATTATTATAAACTAATCGTTGTGTTATAAAACACTATTTTGCCATTTCTTGCGCGCGCGCAATAGCAGCATTCATGGCATTTTTCACTATTTCATCTAACCCTTCGCGTTTAAATTGCTCAATAGCCGCATGTGTTGTTCCCCCTTTAGAGGTAACATTACTGCGTAAAGTGCTAATGTCGTCCTCGCTATTTTGTGCCACCATTTGTGCAGAGCCTAGCGCGGTTTGTTGCACTAACATACGGCTTTCTTGGGCAGTAAAACCTAATGCTATCGCATGTTTTTCCATTGCTTCCATAAATAAGAAGTAGTAGGCAGGGGCAGAGCCGGCAACAGCAATAACGTCGTTAATTTTCTCTTCAGTTGCTAACCAAATAACCTTGCCGACAGCAGACATTAACTTATCACTGGCCGCTTTTTGTTCGTCGGTTACTTCTTTTGAAGCAAATAATCCGCTCATCCCTAGGCCTAATTGTGATGGCGTATTTGGCATAACACGAACAAGGGCAGCCTTGCAGTTTAACGCTTGCTGAATTTGTTCAACCTTTGTGCCAGCCGCGACAGAAATAAATAACTTGCTGTTTACCTCAAGCGCACTACTTAGCTGTGTGCATACATCACAAATAAAGTGTGGTTTTACACTGAGCACAATAATATCGGCAAAGCTTGCTGCAGCAATATTGTCACTGGTTTCTTGTACGCCAAAGTCCTTAGCAAGTTGTACTCTTTTTTCAGGGGAAGGGTTGGCAACCATAATATTATTGGCGGCTACACCAGCGTTAACTAACCCAGCAATAATTGCACGTGCCATGTTACCTGCACCAATAAATGCTATTTTTTTCATAAAATTTCTTACCTTTTTTGTTCAAACACTGTTCAACCAGTGTTTTTATTGAATTTACGTTGGCGATAGTTGTTTACGGTCTTTACTATTTAGTACTCATTGGGCTTAACTTCTTGCCCCAAAAATGGCGGTGCCAATTCTAACCATGGTTGAACCATGAGCAATGGCTAAGGCTAAATCGTTCGACATTCCCATAGAAAGCGTATCTACACTTGAATATTGGGCTTGTAACGCGTTAAACAAGTGCTGCATTTTTGCATAACTTGCCGCTCCAGCATTTTTTTGTGGAATCGCCATTAAGCCACGCAAGATGAGTTTATCACATTTATTAACGGCTTCAGCTAAAGAAAATACCTGGTCGGCCATAATGCCAGATTTTGACGCTTCTTCGCTAATATTGACTTGTAAACAAATGTTTAGCGAGGTATCTTGAGAAGGATTTTGTTGATTTACATTCGTTAAATGGTCATTTAAGCGCTGCGCTATTTTAATTCTATCAACACTATGAACCCAGTGAAAATGTTGTGCGATTTGTTTGGTTTTATTTGATTGAATTGGCCCAATAAAGTGCCAGCAAAGATCAGGTAAATGTGACAACTTGGTGATTTTTTCTATCGCTTCTTGTAAGTAGTTCTCACCAAAGTCACGTTGCCCTGCTAAGTACGCTTGTTCTATCGCCGTTATAGGTTTTGTTTTACTTACGGCGAGCAGTTTAATCAGGTTTTGTTCACTGTGAGTTTGTGGTTTTGTGTTTGGCTGAGTTTTCTGAGTAACTGCTTGTTCAGCCACGCTGAGGTTAGTCGTAGCATTTGCCGCGGTTGCTGCACGGTAAGCTTGATTGATTTGTGATTTTACAAGGTGAATATTTTCGTTAATTTGGTTCATTTTTTAATTACTAAGCATTGGGTCAACTATATTTTTATTAATACTACCAGTTTGTTAGATTGGTATAAAACGTTACCACTGATATTTTAACTGATACACCACCGAGGTTTTTTATGGATATTACCGAATTACTTGCCTTTAGTGTGCAACATAAAGCGTCCGATTTACATTTATCAACAGGAAGTCCACCTTTGGTTCGCGTTGATGGCGATGTGCGTAAACTCAATATACCTGCTTTTGACGCTAAAGACGTCAACGCGTTAGTGTATGACATTATGAATGACCGTCAGCGCAAAGAGTATGAAGAAAACTTAGAAGTGGATTTCTCTTTTGAAGTTCCTAATTTGGCCCGCTTTAGGGTGAACGCCTTTAACCAAAACAGGGGCCCAGCAGCAGTATTTCGTACCATTCCTAGTGTGGTTTTATCTCTTGATGAGTTAGGCTGTCCCGATATTTTTAGGGAAATTTCAGACACGCCACGGGGGTTAGTGTTGGTAACAGGCCCTACCGGCTCGGGTAAGTCTACTACCTTAGCCGCCATGGTTGATTACATTAATGATTCAAAAAATGACCATGTATTAACCATTGAAGACCCAATTGAGTTTGTTCACGAAAATAAAATGTGTTTAATTAACCAGCGTGAGGTTCACCGTGATACGCTAAGCTTTGAAGCAGCATTACGCTCGGCGCTTCGCGAAGACCCAGATGTTATTCTTGTTGGTGAAATGCGTGACTTAGAAACCATTCGTCTTGCCATGACAGCCGCAGAAACAGGGCATTTGGTTTTTGGTACCTTACACACCACCTCAGCACCTAAAACTATTGACCGTATTATTGATGTGTTTCCTGCCGCGGAAAAGTCGATGGTGCGCTCTATGTTGTCAGAGTCACTTCGGGCAGTTATTTCTCAAACACTGATTAAAAAAGTGGGCGGCGGCCGTGTGGCTGCGCATGAGATTATGATAGGGACACCAGCAATACGTAACTTAATTCGTGAAGATAAAATTGCACAAATGTATTCCTCTATTCAAACGGGTATGTCTCATGGTATGCAAACAATGGATCAATGCTTACAGAACTTAGTGAGCCGTGGTCTTATCACCAAGGCAGCAGCAATGGAGAAAGCAGTCGATAAAAATCAATTTAAAAGCTTTTAACGGGTAACCGGTTCAAGTGAATCAGGTGTAAATTAATACGATAGGAATACCAATGACTTTTCATCAGTTATTAGAAAAAATGGTTGCCGAAGGTGCTTCTGATATGTTTGTCACTGCTAAGTTACCTGTTAGTGCAAAAATTAATGGCGAGTTAGTGTCTATTTCTGACCATGCATTAAGCGCAGAAGAAGCGTTAGGTTTAGTGCATAATGCCATGAGCGAAAAGCAAATTCGTCAATTTGATGAAGAAAAAGAATGTAACTTTGCCATTTCAGTTGAAGGCATAGGGCGTTTTCGTATCTCTGCCTTTTGGCAACGAGACATGGCGGGTATGGTGGTCCGTCGCATTGTTACCGAAATCCCCAACGCCGACGACCTTGGCTTACCGCCAATTCTTAAAGATGTGGTCATGTCAAAACGTGGCTTGGTGCTGTTTGTGGGGGGTACAGGTACTGGTAAATCAACGTCAATGGCATCACTCATTGGTTATCGAAACCGTAATTCCCGTGGTCATATTTTAACCATTGAAGACCCCATTGAGTTTGTGCATGAACACGGTAAAAGTATGATTACTCAGCGTGAGGTGGGGCTAGATACTGAATCATTTGACGCTGCGTTAAAAAGCTCTTTGCGACAAGCGCCCGATGTTATTCTTATTGGCGAAATTCGAAGTCGAGAAATAATGGAACATGCCTTAAGTTTTGCTGAAACCGGCCATTTATGTATTGCCACCTTACATGCCAATAATGCTAACCAAGCGATTGACCGGATTATGCACTTAGTGCCTTCAGACCAACACGCTAAGTTGTTATTTGATTTAGCATTAAATCTGCGCGGCATTATCGCACAGCAATTAGTACCAACAAAAGACGGTAATAGCCGTGTTGCTGCCATCGAAATACTACTTAACTCTCCTTATATTAGTGAACTTATTAAAAAAGGGGATGTAGGTAGCATTAAAGAAGTGATGCAAAAATCAAATGAACTGGGTATGCAAACGTTTGACCAAGCGTTATTTAAGCATTATCAGCAAGGGCTTATAACTTACGCTGATGCCTTACATCATGCAGACTCACCCAATGATTTACGCTTAATGATTAAACTGCGCAGTAACGAACAAGGCAGAACAGGTGGGTTGGCAGGAGTTACCTTAGATGGTTTTGATGATTAAAAAACAATCAGTAAACAAAACAATTGCTTAAGGTAGCATGAGTTAAGTCTAACTCAGCTTATTTAGGTGTTAAGCGCTTTTTATACCTTAACGCAAGCACCTTGAGCAGGTCACGCCATGTAATAATGCCTATGGGGAAGTTTTGTTTATCAACAATAGGTAAAAAGAAACCCGCTTGTAGTGTAACCATAATACAGCGCCAATTGCACACTTTCACCAGAAAAAGTGTAAATTTATTGTGTATTAAATTGTTTTCGATTGTGACACGAAAATAACCAGTTGAAATAAATACATTAAAATTATAGATTACCAAGCAATAAATTAAATGTTAGTTGGTTGAACCTTGCACAAAAAAGGTTTTTATCCAGTCTAATAAGCTGTTATGTGTTAATCAATTGTGGAGAATATTTAGGTGAAGGATGATCAATTCAAAGCGTGGGAAATCACACGCGCGAAGGGTAAATTAAACTTTTTTCTATTTAGTGGTGTTTTATCTTACGGCTTACCGATGTTTATAATGATGGCATTTATGAACAAGCCTTTTGCCGATGGCTTTACTTCCAAAGCAGCAATTATCCACTGTGTTGTCTGGCCTATTGCTGGTTTATTTTTTGGTGTAATTATGTGGTACGTTACCGAGCATAAATATAAAAAAGAACTGGCTTGTCGTAGTTAACACATAACAAGTCAATCAAGCGGGACACGCAACAGTTGGCTAGGTTTCGCTCCGCTACACATCTTAGCCAACTATTACTTAGCCCCTTATTGGGGCGTTGGTATGACTCCCCACGTCAAGTTAAACCATAAAAATCTCTGCTTTTTTTCGAGCCATATTCGCTTTATGTTTAAAAAATGAGTTAACGCAGTAGATGAAGCAAGTAATTTCGTCGGT
>NZ_JBWDLI010000009.1:102708-198334 GCF_056238625.1 Colwellia sp. F1 | reverse complement strand
TTAACGCCATTTGATTACATTACTCATTGCCTTGAACAACTTAGCTATAATGAGGTTGATGTGGAAAAGTTACTACCTTGGAATGTAAAACTGCAACTTAACTAGGTGTGGTTCAGCAGACGCTTACGCACAAAGCCCTTACATTAACGAAAACAACCTGGGTATTAATCAAAATCGTGCTGAGCAGGAATAAATAAAGCTGTTTGCTATTAAATTAAAAGATTAGGTGTTTTCAAATACAGCAAAATGGGGAAATGCGAGCAGTATCGAGCAGTATGTTGTATCGGTAATTGAAGCCGCTATGGTGCATTATTTAATGCTGTCTGTTTTGATTGCCGCATTTTCTAAAAAATTCAGTTCAGATAGAGTAATTGTGCTATAGCAATGCTAATTTTTGTAGAAGTAAGGCAAACAGGGGGAAATCATCCATGACCAACACTCCCTGTTTCTCATACCCACTGCTGCATCCAAGCGACAGCGCTTTTATCCTTAAAGCTTGTTAACAAAACATCCTGTTTTGATTGACTAACGTCATCCAAATAATAGACGCTTTAATCAATAGTGCAAGTAATCTATTAAAAAAATTTTATATATGGTTGAGCAGAAGCATATAATTGGCTTAACTCCACGCTGCTTTTATCTCTTAATCTCTTCAGTAACGTCTAATGCAGTGAAGGGCTTGCTTTGAGTTTTTCCTGTTAGCATCAGTTTCACTCGGTTAGTATGCATTTTATGAATTTAGAACAAAGTAGCCTATGCTCTAAGGTAAGTAGCCTTTAGGGAATTATCTTACCTAGCTTTATGGTAACAGGTTATGATAATTTTATAATTCTAGTGGTAAGGCGTATCAAAAGTTGCAGCGTGTTTCTGCGAACTTATACAACCGTGGTTAAGGTACATATGCACATTAATGAAGAAACTAAATTAAGAATTGACCAGCATAGGCTTTTTTACCAGCAAATGCGAACTACAACCCCATTACAAGCCGTGGTTGCAACTTGTTGGTTTGGTGTGTTAATGCATCAAAACACTGCATTCTTTCCCAAATTTTGGCTTGGGCTTTTTTTAACGTTTTTAGCTTTTCGTTACTCAGTTTATTTGAAGATTAAAGCTTGGGATGATGACAAGGTAGCAAGACGGATCAGCGTGGTTAATCGGAATAGTTTGGTTGCTGCTGCCATGAATGGACTACTGTGGTCCGTTTTCTATGTTTATTCGTTTTATCATCTTTCTGAGCAATGGATGTTGCTTTTCGCTGCTTTTGTTGTTGTTCTCATGGCGTCTGGTTTTATTACGCTTGCGATTCATAAGCAATCATTTTACGCATTTTTTTGTTGCTTTATTATTCCAATAATAGTTTTTACATTGATGCATTACGAAGAGGAAAGTACATTATCTTTTATGGCTTTTATGTACGTTTTCTTCGGGTTTAATATCTTGCTACTATACAAAAATATCAACCGAATTATCATTAATAGCTTGAAGAACGCGATAGAAAATAAATACTTGGCAAGTCGTCTTGAAGAGCTCAGTAATACAGATAGCCTAACAAACTTGTCGAATCGTCGACATTTTGAGCAACAAAGTCAAAACATCTTAAAAGCAGCAGTTGAATTAGAGCAAAAAATTGCCATTTTGATGATAGATATCGACTTCTTTAAATTATATAACGATAACTATGGCCATTTACAAGGTGACAATGTGATTGAACAAGTTGCAAGCGGGTTAAAAGGCGCATTGTTCAAGAACTCTGATCTTATTGCTAGGTTTGGTGGGGAAGAGTTTATCGTGATGTTAACAAACACTGATGAAGTTGGTGCTGAAAGGGTAGCGAAGAAGCTGCTGAGGATTGTTGATGCGCTTGGGATCGAACATAAGTATTCAAACGTAAGTGATGTTGTGACCGTGAGTATCGGTGTTGCAATAGTTGTCCCAACAGCTAACCTTAAACTTATAGAAGTTATTGATAAAGCGGACCATGCGCTTTATCAAGCAAAATCTGATGGAAGAAACCGCTACTGTATTCACGCTTAAAAATTGAATAATTTGTTATTAATAGCAAATAATAAATAACACAAAGCATACATAGCTTCTTAGTAAGATTATGAAAGAGCCAGCTAGTTCCCATTTTTGAGTAATACAGGATATAACAAATCGTTTAGTTCACCAGTATTGTATATATAAATTGATATTTTATATCTGGAGTGTTAGGTTTTGTTAACGTTGTTATATCACAATAATATACAATTGGGATTTAAATAAGATGAAATTAAGAGCAGGTTGCTTATCCTTTATATTCTTTCTGATGGGGTGTGTAACACCTCAAATAAGTGAGGTTCAAAGTACTGAAAAAGAAAGTGGTCTAATAGTAGATGCAACGTCTTTTTTAAGCGCTACTACAGTATTAGATGGTGTTCGTGCAGACATGGCAGCGTTAGCAAATAGAGTTGCCCCTCCTAAAGTTTATGATGTTGTTACAAGAGCTAGTGGCATTACCGAATTATTCTTTGAAGGGCAACCCTATCAAGGTAAACCTACTAGGGTTTTTGCACTTTATGCCGCACCTAAAAAGCCATTTTTTACTAATAATGGAAAAATACCTGGTGTTGTATTGGTTCATGGTGGTGGTGGTAGTGTGTTTGAAAGCTGGGTTACTCATTGGAATGAAGCAGGTTTTGCAGCAATTAGTATTGCAGTAGAAGGACAAATAGACAAAAAAGATGCGAATAACAAATGGCAGAAACATGCGTTTTCGGGACCATCTCGAAGTGCAATTTACCAAGATAGCAATAAGCCTATAGCTGAGCAATGGATGTATCATGCCGTAAGTGCCACTATTCTAGCGCGTAAGTTTTTAGCATCTCAGGCTAGTATTAGTAAAAGTGATATTGGCCTCACAGGTATTTCATGGGGAGGGGTTATAACCTCTACCGTAATGGGTTTTGACCCATCGTTTAAATTTGCTATTCCAATTTATGGTAATGGCTTTCTCGATACAATGGCAAACCAATATGGGAAGAGCTTGATTAAAAATGAGTCTTATAAAAAGGTTTGGGAGCCTGGTTTAATTATTGAAAAATTCAAACAGCCTTCATTATGGCTAACATGGCGAGATGACAATCATTTTGCATTAGATGCGCAAGCAAAAACATATGGTTTATTAAGATCAGATGTCGCTAATTCAATTAAAGTAGGTATGAAACATAGTCACGTGGCCGGTTGGAAACAACCAGAGTCGTATTTTTTTGCTCAACAAGTGATTAGGAATAACGTTAGCTGGGTAGAAAGCAATCATGTTACGCTAAATGATAATATTGCTTCTGCTACTTTTCAAATAAAGCTCAGTCCTCAAATGTATACTGTGAAAAGTGCAAAGATTAATTTTGCTCAAGGGCAAGGGCATACAGGGGAAATGGACTGGCAAAGTATGCCAGCTAAATGGTATGTAAATGAAAATGGTAACGTTACTGCAGAGTTTAAAGGTTTACCTAAGGGAGTAGTACATTGGTTTCTGAATATGGAAGTAGTGGTGAATAGTGATACTGAAAAAGCTAAGGAACTTGTCATTGTAAGTAGTAACACATATTCTCTTAAACCTAGCTTAGATCAGATATCTACGTATTTCTGATAAACTTTTAGACAGCAAGCGCTATTGTCCGCCAGTTGATACTTGGCAGGTTTTTAGTATTGGAGTGCAGCAGCGTAAAAGGGGGCATATTCATGAGTAAATGTGTACGGCGATTGCTACTGATAAGTGTATTGTGCTTGTCGAGTCAATTACAAGCTAAAGATGTTATTGTTGAAATATATAAAAAGCAATTTATACCTCGCGAGGTTATTGTTGAAGTTGGTGATACGGTTATTTGGAAAAATATTGAAAAACGCCAATATCACAATGTTTGGTTTAAAAGCGATAGCGAGCTTGAGCCAGGATATTTTTTCCCGAGTGAAAGCTATCAACGTAAGTTTGATTTAGTTGGTGATTTTTCTTATGAGTGTGGACCACACCCTAAAATGAAAGGTAAGGTAATTGTGAAATCTAAAACTGATAAGCTTTAAGTTAATCTTGATGAATAATAAACACTGTATTACTTGAAAGTATGCAATTTTTTTAACTGGCTAGTGGTAATGGCACTGCTCTGTATCAAGGGCTGTAATATCTTTTCTCTAGGGAAGTAAGTTTAGATTACTACACTATGGGCTAAGATTAATAAAGGCTTAGATAAACAGTGCTAAAATTGAAATGTAGGTCGTAGAAAAGCTTTCTACCAGACAAAAAACACCAGCAATTAGCTGGTGTTTTTCCATAAGGTGAAGTTTACCCAGAGCTTGAAGCTAACGCTTTATGTTAACGAGTTGCTGCTTTCATCTCTGACACAAAAGTGCTTAACTCATCTAGCATATTACTAGTATTTTTTAAGTTACTTTCTATAATTTTTACTACTGCAGAGCCGCTAATAGCACCACTTGCACCGGCCGTTAAAGCATCTTTTACTTGCTGTGGGTTTGATATGCCAAAGCCTAGTACCGGTGGCGCAGCGTTATATTCATGTAACTTACTCACTAGGTCATGAGCGGGGGATTTTGCCTGATGTGTTGTATCAACGGCTGTGTCGACACCGGTTACGCCTGCACGGCTTAGTACATAGGTGTAACCTTTACTATAAGTGGATACGTCACGTAATGTATTATCATCGGCATTAGGTGGGGCGATAAAGATTGGTGCAATATTATATTTTAGTGCTACTTCTTGAAAAGGAAAGCTTTCACGAATAGGTATGTCGGCAATTAAAACAGAGTCAACACCCACTGCAGCAACATCATGGTAAAAACTATCAATGCCACGGGCAAATATTAGGTTACCATAAAGCAGTAATCCTATAGGAATATTAGGAGCATATTCTCGAATTTTAGCTAGTATCTCTAGACATACATCGGTATTAACACCAGATTTTAATGCGCGTAGTGCTGCCATCTGAATAGTAACACCGTCAGCACTAGGATCTGAAAAAGGTATACCTAATTCTAGTGCGTCAGCGCCAGCGTCAATTAATGTTTTTATTAATTCAAACGACTGTTCAGCATTAGGGTCACCAATCATAACAAAAGGGATAAAGGCTTTTTCATTTTTAGCTGATAATGCAGCAAAAGCTTGTTGGTAGCGATAGCCAACTTGTTGTTCTTGTACTTGTGTCATTATGCTTCTCCTCTGTGCTTAACGCTGCCAGTTTCACTTTGTTGCTCGTTAGGGTGTAAAACGGCATGAACATGGGCAAGATCTTTATCTCCACGGCCTGATAAGTTCACTAAGTAAATAGTTTCCGTGGTAGCGGTTTCTGCCATTTTAAGTGCTTGTGCTAAAGCATGTGACGATTCAAGGGCAGGAATAATACCTTCACTTTTCGCTAATGCTTGAAAGGCGTTTAGTGCTTCGTCATCGTTAATTGGCACGTATTGCGCTCGTCCAGTCTCTTTTAAAAAGGCATGTTGTGGTCCTACTGCAGGGTAATCAAGCCCTGCTGAAATAGAGTAAGACTCTTTTATTTGCCCGTGTGTATCTTGCATGATGTAAGTATAATTACCGTGTAACATACCTTTAGTGCCAGCGGCAAGGGTTGCGCCATGCTGGTTCGTTTCTATTCCTTTACCGCCAGCTTCAACACCAATTAATTTAACTTCTTCATGTTGAATAAAATCATTAAACATGCCGATAGCATTGGAGCCACCACCAACACAAGCAATAACATAATCAGGTAGGCGACCTTCTTCGGCTAAAAATTGCGCTTTAGCTTCTTCACCAATCATTTTTTGAAACTCTCTAACGATGGTTGGAAAAGGGTGCGGGCCTGCGGCTGTTCCTAATAAATAATGTGCATTGTCATAATTTGCAGACCAATCACGTAATGCTTCATTAACAGCATCTTTTAATGTGCCAGATCCTGCTGTAACAGGAATAACTTCCGCACCCATCAGTTTCATTCTAAAAACATTCGGTTGTTGACGTTGACAATCAACAGCACCCATATAAATCTTGCATTTAAGACCTAATAATGAACAAGCGATTGCCGTTGCTACGCCATGTTGTCCTGCGCCAGTTTCAGCAATGATTTCTGTTTTACCCATGCGTTTGGCCAATAATGCTTGCCCTAATACTTGATTGGTTTTATGCGCACCGCCGTGTAATAAGTCTTCACGTTTTAGATAAATTTTTGCTAATGGATTTTTAACGATATTTCGGCAACAGGTAAGTGGCGTTGGACGGCCAGCGTACTTAGTGAGTAAGTTATTAAATTCGTTTAAAAATGTTTCATCAGTTTGTGATTCTATAAAAGCTTGCTCTAATTGCTCTAAGGCTGGCACCAGTAATTCGCCAACGAACATACCACCAAATTCACCAAAATAGGCTGGTAAGGTTTCTTTAATAGTGCTTTTGTCGGTGTTTTCTATTGTGTTATGCATTTTTAATAATTCCTTATTTGCGTAAAAACTTGGTTAAGCTTTTCGCTCGATTTTATACCTGGGCTTGTCTCAACGCCTGAGTTGAGATCTAAGCCAAATAAATCTAAATCAGTTAACTTTGTTAGTGCTGAATGAATATTATCGGCATTGAGTCCACCGGCTAATAAACAGCTTGATAAGTCTTGTTCGCAGTTTGTTAGTATTTGCCAGTCAAAGGCTTCACCTGAACCAGGAGATTTACCATCGAGTATGTGTTGGGTTACGCTAGTGCTTAATGCGGGTACTTTATCGGTGACAGCGCTAGCTTGCCAAATTTGGCAGGTGGTATCACTTAACTGCGCTTTAAGTGAAGCAATATAGGTTTCATCTTCATTACCATGTAATTGTACCGCCGTTAACTTAAGGCTATTAACTAAATCAACTATCTCTTCTTTTTTATGGTCAACGAATACGCCAACATACTCTAATTGTGGCTGTGTTTTGATAATGTTTAAGGCGAGTTCTTTTGTGATTGACCGAGGTGATTTTTTAGCAAATATTAAGCCGCCAAATTGAGCACCAGATTTAGCCGCAGCAATGGCATGTTCAGGAGCGGTTAAACCACAGACTTTATTACTGCCAAAAATGAGTTTGCGACAGGCTAAATCTATGTCGTTATAGGCATTGTTATCCATGGCCATTAACGAGCTGCCCACAAGAAAGCCATCAACAGCCGGTGCTAGTTCACGCACTTGGGCATTATTGTATATGCCCGACTCAGAAATAATAATACTGTCATCAGGTAAAGTGGGGGCGAAATCAAAGGTACGGGAAATATCGGTACTTAAGTCGCGTAAATTACGATTGTTTATACCGATCATTTTCGCATTCAGTTGTATTGCGCGATCACGTTCTTCGGCTGTCGATATCTCAGTTAATATGGCTAAGTTGTATTGCTCTGCCACGGCAGCTAGTTCGAGATATTCGTCATCAGACAAAACACTGAGCATTAATAAAATAGCATCTGCGCCGTAATGTCTTGCTAAATATACTTGGTAGGTATCAATGAAGAAGTCTTTATTCAGTACAGGGCACTTCACTGTTTCTGTTACTACCTTTAAGTATTCAAACGTACCTTGAAAGTATTTATCATCGGTTAACACTGAAATAGCAGCGGCATACTTATCATAAATTTGGCAAATAGCTTTAACATTAAAGTCAGGGCGTATAAGCCCTTTTGATGGTGATGCCTTTTTACACTCTAAAATAAAGCCGGCTTCAGGTTTCTCTTCAGTACGCTTTAGCGCTGTATACATGTCTTTGGTTGTTGGAGTTAGCTCATCAATAAAACTTGCTAACGGTTTTGATTTTTTCAGGGCGTCTATTTCAATGCGCTTATTCGCAACAATTTGTTCTAATATATTAGCCATCTTTATTTATATTCCTCATTAGAAAGAACAACAAGTTGCTCTAACGTTTCTAAACCTTTACCACTTTTTAATACATCACTAGCAAGTTGGGCGGCTGCAGTTAAGTCATTCGCTTTACCATGCAAATAAAGCAATGCCGCACAATTAATGATGACTGCAGCATTATGGGCTTCTTGCCCCTTACCTGATAAAATTGCCTTAATAATGCTAGCGTTCTCTTGTGGTGTCCCACCTTTTATTTCTTCTAGTGTATAGTTTTTTAAGCCGAAATCTTGTGGAGAAATGGTACGTTCAGTTAATTCTCCATGCTTTAGTTCAATAACGTCAGTTGTGCCATGGAGTGCAATTTCATCTAAACCACTGCCATAAACAACAAAAGCGCGTTCCACACCTGTTAATTGCAAGGCTTCAGCCATAGGTTGTAATAAGTCAGGGGTGTACACACCCAGCAGCATTACTTTTGGATTGGCAGGGTTCGCTAACGGGCCTAAAATATTAAATAAAGTACGAACGCCCATTATTTTACGTACCGTTACTGCATATTTAAAACCGCTATGGTAAGCCGGTGCATATAAAAAGCATAAGTTGATTTGGTCTAAGCAATGACTCGCTGTGGCGGGCGACATGTTTAAATTAACACCAAAGGTTTCAAGTAAGTCCGCTGAGCCTGACATACTTGACACACTACGGTTACCATGTTTTGCCACTTTCAAACCGCAGGTTGCTGCTAAAATGGCTGCTGTGGTTGAAATATTAATTGTGTTTGCGCCATCGCCACCGGTACCTACGCAATCAGCAATACGGTTTGTTTGTGCAGGAAAGCCCGTTGCCGCGCTTTTTATCGCGATTGCTGCGCCTGATATTTCTTGTGGAGTTTCGCCTTTTATTTTTAAAGCGGTAAGCACACTAGCCAGCAAAATAGGGTCGGTTTCTCCTTTTAGCATTTGCTCAAAAAAAGCTTTAACAGTTTGTTGGTCGAGATCGTTGCCGTCAACCAAAGTTGATAAAATATTGGTCATGTTATGCTCCTTGTGCCTTAGTGTTTAATTGCTCACTTAAGGTCAGTAAATAGTCAAAGCTTTGTGCTAATAATGTGGCACCAAAAGTGGTTAAAATAGATTCAGGGTGAAATTGGTACGCTAAAACAGCGTCATGCTCTTGGCAGATAGCCATAGGCATATTATTATACTCGGCAATAATAGACAGAGTGTCAGGAACTTTTACTCCTACTAACGAATGATAGCGGGCAACCGGCAATGGGTTTTTAATATTAGCAAAAGCGCCGGTACCGCAATGGTTAATAGATGATGCTTTGCCATGAACAATTTCATTAGCACGGCCAACAGTGCCGCCATAATGTTCAATTAATGCTTGGTGGCCTAAACAAATACCTAGCATAGGTATTCTTCCTGCGCATCGTTTTATTAATGCCATTAAGCAGCCAGAGTTTTTGGGTTCACCCGGGCCAGGTGATAAAACTAAAATTACCTTTTCGCCGGTTTGCTCTGTATGCTCAAGCATTTTATTGTAAATAAAGTCACTGCTTAATGTGTTGCGATAAATGGTTGGTTCAAACCCTAAACATTTAAATTCATCAACGAGGTTATATGTAAAAGAGTCTAAATTGTCGAGCATAAATAGCTTGGTATTTTTAATGCTCTTACTGTGAGTTAACGTCATTATTTCGCTCCTTGCGCGAGCGCTTTGTTCGCTGTTAGCACGGCATTAATAACCGCTTGTGCTTTTTGTCTAGTTTCATCAGCCTCTGCTTGGGGAATTGAATCATACACAACACCTGCCCCAGCTTGTACATGAGCAATGTTGTTTTTAACAAATGCAGAGCGTATAACAATACAGGTATCCATTTCACCATCACCAGTAAAATAGCCTACTGCACCACCGTAACTACCACGGCGTTTACCTTCTATTTCTCTAATTAATGTAGTGGCTTTTACTTTTGGCGCACCAGATAAAGTTCCCATATTCATACAAGCTTGGTATGCATGCAAAGCGTCTAACTCTTCTAATAAAGTACCGCATACACGTGAAACTAGGTGCATCACATGGGAATACTTGTCTACTTGCAATAAATCAGCAACATAACGAGTACCAGCTTCACAAACTCTAGCAATGTCGTTACGTGCTAAATCAACTAGCATGATATGTTCGGCTGACTCTTTTTTATCTTGCCTTAATTCTAGCTCTATTCGAGAGTCTAAATCGAGCGAGATACTGCCATCAGCCTTAAAACCCCTTGGCCGAGTGCCTGCGATAGGATAAATTTCAACTTGTCGTTTTCCTTCAGGGGAATTTAGTTGATACTTTATTGCTGACTCAGGTGACGCGCCAAACATGCAAAAATCACTGTCTTTAAGGTAGAACATGTAAGGGCTTGGATTACTGATTTTTAATGCCTGATAAGCAGCAATACTGTCAAGACAAGGCAAAGAAAAAGTACGCGAAGGCACCACTTGAAAAATATCGCCAGCACGAATGTTTTCTTTTAATATTTCCACATTATGACAAAAATTTTCGTCACTAATATCAACAGAAATACTCTCTGTGCCAATGCTATGTTTAGTTAGGTTTTGTCCTGTATTTACTTGAATTAAAGGGCGAATGGATTCAGGCGTAATATCATTTGATAATAACTGTTTAATTTGGGCAACACGTTCAATTGACAGTTGTTGAGCTTTTTGCTTTATAAGTTTTTCGTTAGTGTGCGCTGTGTTTTTTTCACTATGTTGGCTTGATGAAAATAAGTTCGCAATAACTTCTGTGCTTTTTACTTCATGGTCAATAACAACCATAGTTTCTGCTAAATAGTAAACAAAGTCTGGACAAGTATTTTCGCCATCAGGCACATCGGGTAATGTTTCACTCATACTGATCATATCAAAAGCGAATGCACCGCCAAGAAAAATAGCAAAATGATGGTTATCGCTATTTTCTATACGTTTAAATAAACGCAAACTTTCAAAAGGGTTAACTGCCATTAGTCGTGTTTTTTCATCAAGTTCATTTGGGATATCTGAAAAAGTGGCGGTTAACGTTTGATTATTATCGTCAAGCATGAGGCTTGTATGTGATTGCAACTGAGCGGCGATAAATTGCAGTAGTTGTTGGCCATTGGCTGTTAAGGCATTAAAGCTAACAGTGTTACCATTGCAAACTATTTTTAAGGCTGCATCAACGAGCAGTAAACTCTTGAGTAAATGTTTTCGATCAATCTCTGCAGACTCTAGCAGTAAATTATTTTCTTGGTCATGGCAGAGTAATTGATAAACACTTAATGGGTCACTTTGATAGTTGGCATTATCGGTAATAGTACTTACGCTTGCGGTTGTTTGGCTATAAGCTTGTGGGGTATTTGTTGTCATCGTATTCTTCTTTTGTAAAGTGTCTTAATGGGGGCATCCGGCATAAATTGGTTGTAGCCACCAAAGAAACCATGTTCTTGTTTTGTTCATAATATTTACTCTTTATCAGTAGGTGTTAACGTTGGTTTTCTGTAAACTTTAGGTCTTTAAAAGCAGAAAACCCGCTAATTCTAGCGGGTTTTTGAAATTTTTGATCTACTTTAGCTTTATTTTGTTAGCTTATAGTAAGACACACGCAATTATCACAACCCACTTAGTGTAGAGTTATGCCACCACCAACGATGTTGATTTGGAAGTAAATTAAATTGCATTGTTGCTATCATTATTTTGCTCTTATTAGTAAACTTGCACTAGCTTGGTTGGTTTTTAGCGTTATTTTTTAAGTAAACGCCTAATTAAAGTGCTTCAGTAAACCACCTGTAAAAATATTTCCTATAGAAGACCTTATTATGGCGTTGCTGTCAACCACAGAATTCCCTTTAGTGATAAAAAAAAATGACAACTTTGTGCACGGGCGCATTGATTTACATTGTCATACCCATTGCTCTGATGGTAGCTTGTCGCCACAAACCTTGGTAGACAGGGCGGTTAATTATCAAATAGCTGTATTGGCTATTACTGATCACGATACCGTGGCAGGTTTTGATATAGCTCAAAAATATATAATGGAAAAAAATATTCCATTAAAATTAGTTTCGGGTATAGAAATTTCAACTATGTGGCAAGGTTTTGAAATTCACATTGTTGGCCTCAATTTTGATAAAAACAACCCAACCCTGCAGCAATTAATTACTTCACAACAACAAGCACGCGAACAAAGAGCAATAACAATAGGCGAAAAATTGGCTCAATGTGGCTTTCCTGATGCTTACCAAGATGCTAAAAATCTTGCAGGCCAAGGCACGATAACCCGTGCACACTTTGCTAAAGTATTACTTCAACAAGGTCACGTTAGCACGTTGCAAAAAGCCTTTGATAAATATTTAGGCAAAAAAGGGCGTAGTGTACAAAAGGCTTACGTTAAGCCGGAGTGGTGTTCTATAGAAGAGGCTATTGAAGCAATACATACTGCTGGTGGCAGTGCAGTCATGGCGCACCCAGTCCGTTATAATCTATCAGCAAAGTGGCTAAGGCGTTTAATCGTTTATTTTAAAGAAAACCAAGGAGATGGTTTAGAAGTGGTTTTACCGCAAATGAATCCACAACAGCGAAAAATAATGCTAAACTATTGTGTAGAATATAACTTGTATGCCTCCACTGGCTCTGATTTTCATCATCCTAATAAGTGGTCTGATTTAGGGCGCAATTTACTGTTACCAGATGGTGCAATACCTATTTGGGCAATGTGGAAATAATAGCTTGAAATTTATGCTTGGCTATAATTGCTATAAAAGGAAATCTTATGAGTCAATTTTTTTATGTACACCCAGACAACCCGCAAGGGCGCTTAATGAAACAAGCGGTGGCAATTATTAAGCAAAGTGGTGTGATTGTTTACCCTACGGATTCCGGTTATGCCTTAGGTTGTCATATTGGTGATAAAAAAGCGTTAGAGCGTATCTGTCAAATTAGAAATATTAGTAAAGCACACAACTTTACTTTAGTTTGCAAAGATTTATCACAATTATCCGAATATACTCGCGTAGATAATGAAGCGTATAGACTATTAAAAGCAAATACGCCTGGTGCCTATACTTTCATATTTAAAGGCAGTAAAGAGGTACCTAAGCGATTACTCAACCCGAAAAAGAAAACCATTGGCATTAGAGTGCCAAACAATACTATCTGCCAAGCCTTGTTGGCTGAACTAGCAGAGCCTATAATGTCTACTAGTTTGATCATGCCAGGCGAAACAATGGCTGAATGTGACCCCGAGCAAATTCGTGATTTATTAGAGCACCAAGTCGATTTAATAATTAACGGTGGTTATTTAGGCGAGCGTCCAACGACAGTGATCGACTTTTCAAACGATGATATTGAAGTTATACGTGTAGGAGAAGGTGACCCTTCTCCATTTGAGTAACGCTACTTAAGTCATCTTGACTCGTGATCTCAATTTTAAATAATGTAAATGAGCCAGAAGTATGTTTCTAGGGAACTGCTACTGACGTAACAGAGTAAACAAACATGTCTCAAGACAACAATAGGCCTAAGGCTAAAAGAACTGCAACCAACACCAATGCCATTAACAACAAGTATGGCAAACGTGGTGTTGGTAGTAAAGCCACAGTTAAAAAAGGACAGCGTAAAACCGAGCAAGGTAAAGCTAGCCAGGGGAAAAATAAAACCGAAAAACCAGCAGTAAACAAAGCCAAAGTTGACTTTCAAAAAGCGACAGTGAAAAACTCTGAAAAACTACAAAAAGTTTTAGCAAGAGCCGGGAAAGGTTCGCGCCGCGAAATGGAAGCAATCATTGGGCAAGGGCGGGTTAGTGTTGATGGTAAAACTGCTTTTTTAGGTGACAGGGTTGACGGTAGCGAGCAAATACGTGTTGATGGCCATCAAGTTAAGCTAACTACGCAAGCAGAAGATATTTGTCGCATTTTAATGTACAACAAACCTGAAGGTGAAATGTGTACCCGTAAAGATCCTGAAGGTAGGCCCACCGTGTTTGATCGCCTTCCGCCGTTAGAAACAGGACGCTGGGTGGCTGTTGGACGTTTAGATATTAATACATCAGGTATGTTACTTTTTACCACCGATGGTGAGTTAGCTAATCGACTTATGCACCCCTCTCAAAGAGTTGAGCGTGAATATGCGGTGCGAGTTTTTGGTGAAATTAATGAAGCTATGCTGCAAACACTTCGCACAGGGGTAAAATTAGAAGATGGCCTAGCACGTTTTGAAAAAATTACTTACCGGGGTGGTGAAGGGAGAAATCATTGGTTTCATGTTGTTCTTTCAGAAGGGCGCAACCGTGAAGTTAGGCGCTTATGGGAAAGCCAGGAAGTACAAGTCAGTCGTCTAATCCGTGTGCGTTATGGCGATATGGAGATGAAACGTCAATTACCTCTGGGCGGTTGGATAGAACTAGATTTAAAGGAAGTCAATTACTACCGTAAGCTAGTGCAATTAAAATCTGAAACACAATCCAAAGTTAAAGTTGACGAAAAGGCGATGGACAACGCTAAAAGTCGTCGAATTCGTCGCTCGGTGAAAAAGCACCAACAACGGCAACAGCAGGCAACACGCCGTAGAAGAAAATAACTAGCATAAAACTCAGGTAACATACTCTTTGCTAGTTACCTGATTTCTTAGGCGGCTTAAAAGCTTTCTCTAGTAGCTATTTATCCTGATGATGTCGTTCAATTTATTGGCGATATTCTTACGTCTTACGCAAATTTTTTGTTTGTCTGACGAACGACAGGTGAAAAACTTCTAGTGAGATCTAACAAATATAACAAGTCGTGTCAGGTAAGCTAACACCTGCAAAGTGAGTTTTAACCAGACAAAATAAGTTAACAAACACCAATAAGTTAAGCGACAAAAACGTAGGTATTATGCAGTATCAACTCATTGAAGATTTTACAAGTTTACAAACCCTTTGCCAGCAATACAGCCAAGCAGAATTTTTAGCCATAGATACAGAATTTGTTCGCACGCGTACTTATTACCCTAAATTAGGCTTGTTACAAGCATTTGACGGTAAAACCCTTGCATTAATTGACCCTGTTTTAATCCATGACTTATCACCTTTTTGGCAGTTATTAACCAATGCTAGCATTATAAAAGTGCTACACGCTTGCTCAGAAGATTTAGAAGTGTTTTTAACCAGTGCTCAATGTAAGCCGGTTAATCTCATGGATAGCCAAATAATGATGGCTTTTTTAGGGCATGGTATATCAATCGGCTATGCCGCTATGGTGAAACACTTTACCGGTGTTGAACTTGATAAGTCAGAGTCGAGAACCGACTGGACAAAAAGGCCTTTATCGTCAGAGCAGTTACGTTATGCAAGCGCAGATGTTGATTATTTATTTAATATTTACCCTAAGTTGGCAGCCTCTCTTGAACAAGCTGGGTGGTTAAATTATGCTCAACAGGAATCACAGTTGTTAGTGGAAAAAAAATTCACACCGGTTGATGAAAATCAATTGTATCGCCAAATGAAACTTGCTTGGCGCTTAAATGCTAAACAGTTAAATACTTTGCGGCATTTAGCTAAGTGGCGTTATCAAGAAGCAAAAGCACGTGATTTACCGTTAGGGTTTATTGTTAAAGAAAGCACCTTAATAGCAGTAGCGGCTAGTTCGCCGTTAACTTTGTCAGCAATGAATAAAGTTGAAGGCGCTGAAGTGCTTGATATTCGTCATAAAGGTAAAGCAATGTTAGCAATAGTGCAGCAGGCTGACCAAGACAATGAATTAAGCTACCCTAAAAAAATACAACGTTTAGATGAGTACCCAAATTATAAACAAGTATTTAAACAGGTAAAATCATTTATAAATGCTATCAGTGATAAACATGCGTTAGCCATTGAAAACTTAGCTTCAAAAAAGCAAATTAATCAGTTTTTAAGCTGGCACTTTGATCTAAATGACACTAGGGAGTTAATGGCCATTAGCGGAGTTTACCCTGATATTTTAACTGGTTGGCGCAAAGATTTATTTGGCCAACAGCTAAAAATTTTTGCTGAAAACGGTTTTAAATAACGGGATAAAGCGGGTTTACATGCCCGCTATAAACTCGGCTATCTCGTCTTTTAATTCTTGGTCGTCAATGCTTTCACTGGCAACTTGAGCTTGTTTCGCATAGTCGAGTGCTTTAGTTGACTCGTCAAATTCTTGCTGCCTTTGTGCCATTGCCAAGTAAATTGACGCAGTAAAAGAAGGGAGTTGTAACTTAGCAGCCGTATTTATGGCAATGTCATAAATATCCATAGCTAAATCACCTTCTTCGGTAAAATCACCTAACGCCTCCCATTGTAATGGGTGATCTTTAGGAGTTCCTTGGTTTGTCGCACAAAGCTTTTGTAAATCTTTACAGGCACTTTCTCTGTCTTCATCGTTACCTGCTGCTGAAGCATTAGCAATTTCTTGACAAATAGTGAGAATATCATTGTATAAAGGGGCTTTCATTGTATTACCTAAAGTGAGTGTATGTTTGCCATAAAGCGATATAATTTATTACCTATTATATCGCATATCGACACGAGTGCGTGATATATTATCTGTCCATTATTTATTAACTGTATATTTTACTTTTTATAGGTTTCCTTCATGCTATGTGCCATTTATAAAAGCGCTAAAAAAGAACACACTTATCTTTTTGTGAAAACCCGCGATGATTTTTCTTCAGTGCCCGAGGCTTTATTGCATACCTTTGGTACACCAACTTTAGTTACTTTAACGAATTTAGCGACCAAAAAAAAATTGGCTTTTGCTGACTTAGCCAAGGTGAAAACGAATTTAAATGAACTCGGTTATTATTTACAGTTACCGCCGCCTAAAGAAGATTTATTAAAACAACATAAAGCACAAATGGAGGCCGGTAATGACATTTAACTACATAGTTTCGACAATTTTAGCGGTTGGTTTACTCTTAATACCATATAAAACAACCCAAGCTAACACATTAACTGAAGAAGGCTTTTCAGAATATGTTGTTGAATTAAAAGCAGAAGCTTTAGCGCGAGGTTTTGAGCAAACGCTAATTGATGAAAGTTTTGCTAAGATAAAATTTCATAAAAGAGCGGTTGTTGCCGATAGAAAACAACCAGAAAAAGTTGAAACGTTAGACACTTACTTACCTAAACGTGTACCTGCTTGGAAAATAAAACAAGCGCGAGAGTTATTTAAAGAACATAAAGAGATACTAACAAAAATTGGTAATGAATATGGCGTACAGCCTCGCTTTATTGTCGCTTTATGGGGCTTAGAAACAAACTTTGGTAAATTTACTGGTGGCTATAATGTTATTTCTGCTTTATCTACTTTAGCCTATGAAGGACGCCGAGAAGCTTTTTTTAAAAAACAGTTATGGGCAGCACTGACAATTTTAGCACAAGGACATATTAAAATTGACGATATGAAAGGCTCATGGGCTGGTGCTATGGGGCAAAATCAATTTATGCCAACCTCTTTCTTAGGATATGCGGTTGATGGCGATGGTGATGGCAAAAAAGATATCTGGCAAAATCAAGTCGACATATTTGCATCCATGGCAAATTACTTGAAGAAAGAAGGCTGGAATAACGATTTAACTTGGGGCCGCCAGGTGAAATTACCAGAAAACTTTGATACATCATTAGCTATCCCAAAAAATACGGGCAGTCGTAAAAATTGGTTAAAAGCTTGGGCTGAAACCGAGAAGTCATTAGCACAGTGGCAAGCTTTAGGGGTTCGACGTACTGACGGCACTAACCTTCCCAATGTTAATATTAAGGCAGCATTGGTTTTTCCTGATGACGAGAATGGCCGTGCTTATTTAGCGTATGATAATTACAAAAGCTTAATGCATTGGAACTTATCTTACTACTTTGTTAGTTCAGTGGGACATTTATCAGATTCAATAAAATTTCCACCTATTCAATAAGCCATTATTAATTATGACTACTTCTCAAAAAGAAATTCCGTTTTGGCAAAGTAAAACATTAGCCGAGATGTCGCGTAGCGAATGGGAGTCGCTTTGTGATGGTTGTGCTAAGTGTTGTCTTAATAAGTTTATTGATGATGAAAGCACTGATGAATACAATGAATTGCAGCCTACCAGCCATATAGATGAAGGTGAACAAGTTGTTTATTCTAATATTGCTTGTTATTTGTTAAATGAAAAAACTTGTCAATGTAGCCAATATACTAAAAGAACAACGCTTGTGCCTGATTGTGTGCAATTAACCCAAGATAACTTGGCCGATGTTTTTTTTATGCCGCCAAGTTGTACTTACCGTCGTTTACAAGAAGGGCGAGGTATCCCTTCTTGGCATCCATTACTGCATCAAGGTAAAAAGACGGCCATGCATAAAGCGGGTATGTCAGTACGTGGCAAAATAGTAAAAGATGATGATGTAGCGCTTGAAGATTTTGAAGACTATATCGTTATGTGGCCGCTTAATGATATCGACTAACTGTAATTGACAGCTTTACTTATTAAAAACAGGGCGTTTACCTTAGGTGGCGCCTGTTAAACTATTGCTTATTCAAGCGATTAACCTACTTATTATAACTAACTACAGACTAAGTTTGCCTATGAAAGCACAACAGCAAAGCCTTTTGTTTTTGCATAGTGCAGTATTGCTTTTTGGCGGTACTGCATTATTTTCTAAACTCATTGGTTTACCTGCTTTAGATATCACTGTTTATCGTACTGCGGTTGCCGCAACAGTTTTATTTGTTTTGTTAACATTACAAAAGCAACAAATAACTTTGGCAACCCCAAAAGATTACAAAATTGCTGTACTGTTGGGTGTTGTGGTAGGAATTCATTGGGTTACTTACTTTGCTAGTATGCAAATGGCGGGCGTAACCATAGGCATTATTGCTTTTTTTACTTACCCAGTGCTGACTGTATTTTTAGAGCCACTGTTAAGCCAAACCAAAGCTAAGCCACAAGCAAAAGACGTGGTTATTGCGTTTGTTGTTTTAATCGGCATTTTTTTATTAATCCCAGAAATTAATTTAGGCAACCAAGTAACGCTAGGAATAATCACCGGTGTGATCTCTGCTTTTTTCTTTGCTTTAAGAAATGTGCTTCATAAAAACTATTTTAGCCATTATTCTGGGCCGCATACTATGCTTTATCAAACCTTAGTAGCTTTTTTAATGTTAGGGCTTTTTGTTGAAATACCGCCTACTGCGGTTACTCGCAATGATTGGTTGCTTATTCTGCTGGTAGGCGTTGTTTTTACCGCTATGCCTCATGCTTTATTTGCTTCATCATTACGACACCTGTCAGCTACTACAGCAGGGCTTATTTCTTGTTTACAACCATTATATGGCAGTATGTTAGCCTTTTTATTACTCAATGAAAGGGTCAATATGTTAACGATTATCGGAGGTATGTTAGTAATAAGTGCAGCGCTTTTTGAAACTTGGTCGGTTAGCCAAAGAAAGTAAGCGTTTGTATGAGAAATTAATTATTTTTAAATGGGTGTTTAATATTAACCCAATAAGTGGTAAAACATTAAACAGTTAGTCTTTTTTATCAACTGTTTAAGGTGTTTTATGATCATTGGCATTCCCAAAGAGTCGCTCAAGGGTGAAAACCGCGTTGCAGGCTCACCCAGCGCAACCAGCGCATTAGCTAAATTAGGTTTTACTGTACAGGTACAAAAGGGTGCGGGCGTTAAAGCGAGTTTTACTGATGAAGAGTTTACGCAAAGTAGTGCTGTAATAGTCGCCAAAAAAACCTGCTGGCAAAGCGATATTATTTTTAAAGTGAATGCACCTACCCTAGACGAAGTTGCTTTGATGAATGATGGTGCAACACTTATTAGCTTTATTGCACCCGCGCAAAGCCCAGACTTACTCGAAGCGCTACGGGCTAAATCAATCACCACACTTGCCATGGAAATGGTGCCTCGAATGACACGCTCTCAATCAATGGACGCTTTAAGCTCTATGGCTAACATCGCGGGGTATCGTGCGGTTATAGAAGCATCACACCATTTTGGTCGTTTTTTTACTGGGCAAATCACCGCCGCAGGTAAAATGCCGCCAGCAAAAATTATGATCATAGGTGCTGGTGTGGCTGGCCTTGCTGCAATAGGTACCGCCAGTAGTTTAGGCGCGATTGTTCGAGCATTCGATACTCGCCCTGAAGTAAAAGAGCAAATTGAAAGTATGGGGGCTGAATTTCTTGAGTTAGATTATGAAGAGGCTGAAGAAGCTGGCTCTGGTGATGGCTACGCTAAAGAAATGAGTAAAGCGTTTATTGATGCAGAAATGGCACTTTTTGCTGAGCAAGCGAAAGATGTTGACATTATTATTACTACCGCAATGATTCCTGGTAAGCCTGCACCTAAACTCATTACTGAAGCTATGGTAGAGTCAATGAAAGTAGGCAGCGTTATTGTTGATTTAGCCGCCGGTGGTGGCGGTAACTGTGAGTGCACGGTTGCCGGTAAAGTGATTAATGCGCACGGCGTGCAAATTATTGGTTATACGGATTTAGTTTCTCGCCTGCCAAACCAAGCATCACAGCTTTATGCTAATAATTTAGTGAACTTAGCTAAACTCCTCTGCAAAGACAAAAATGGTAGCTTCACTATTGATTTTGACGATGTTGTTGTTCGTAATATGACCGTGGTCAAAAATGATGAATTAACGTTTCCACCGCCACCAATTAAAGTGAGCGCCGCACCTGCTCCTGCCCAAAAAGCGAAAGTAGCACCAGTGGAGGCAACAGTAGAGGCGCCTGTATCGCGCGAAAAAAAATATGCTTTCATGGCTGCAGGTGTTGCCTTGTTTGGCTGGATAGCAAGTGTGGCCCCCGCTGATTTTCTAACACATTTTACTGTATTTGTATTAGCTTGTGTTATTGGTTACTACGTGGTGTGGAATGTAAGTCACTCACTCCACACCCCGTTAATGAGTGTTACCAATGCTATTTCAGGCATAATTATTGTTGGTGCGCTACTACAAATAAGTGCTGATAACATCTTAGTACAAGTACTTGCAGCAATCGCAACTTTGGTAGCTACAATCAATATTGTTGGTGGCTTTAAAGTGACTAGTCGCATGTTAAAAATGTTTAGTAAGTAGGAGGGCAGTATGGAATCTACACAAATAGCGTCTCATGGTTTTATCGGTGCTGCCTACGTGGTTGCAGCACTACTTTTTATTTTTAGCTTGGCGGGGCTCAGTAAGCAAGAAACAGCCAAACAAGGTAACTTGTACGGCATGATAGGGATGGCCATTGCCTTATTAGCAACTATTTTCAACCCCGAAGTAACCAGTATTTGGCTTATTGTTATTGCCATGGCAATTGGCGCTGTGATCGGTTTAAAGTTGGCCAACAAAGTGGAAATGACACAAATGCCTGAGCTAGTGGCAATATTGCACAGTTTTGTTGGTTTAGCGGCAGTATTGGTTGGTTTTAATAGTTACTTTGAAGCCGGGCACAGTACGATTCATACTGCTGCGCAACAAACAGCGGCGAATATTCATTTAACCGAAATTTTCTTAGGTGTTTTTATTGGCGCAGTAACCTTTACTGGCTCTATCGTTGCATTTGGTAAGTTAAGTGGCTCAATTAACTCAAGTGCTTTGACCTTGCCGCACCGTCATAAAATGAACCTTGCAGCGGGGGTGGTATCTTTTATTTTGATGGTGATGTTTGTTCAAGATGGTGGTTCAGATTTTACGCTCTTTTTAATGACGGCTATTGCTTTAGTCTTTGGTTGGCATTTGGTAGCTTCTATTGGAGGTGCGGACATGCCAGTGGTTGTCTCTATGTTAAATTCATATTCTGGCTGGGCTGCAGCCGCCGCTGGTTTTATGTTAACTAATGACTTACTGATAATTACGGGGGCTTTAGTTGGCTCATCAGGCGCTATTTTATCTTATATCATGTGTAAAGCGATGAACCGTTCGTTTATCAGTGTTATTGCAGGCGGCTTTGGTACCACAGTGGTTATTGATGAAGATAAAGATTACGGAGAACACAGAGAAATTCAAGCCGATGCTGTAGCAGATCTATTAGGGAGTGCTAAGTCGGTAATAATCGCACCTGGGTATGGTATGGCGGTAGCACAAGCACAATATCCGGTGTATGAGCTAACGCAGAAATTAATCAGTAAAGGAGTGGAAGTGCGTTTTGCTATTCACCCTGTTGCAGGGCGTTTACCCGGGCATATGAATGTGCTATTAGCAGAAGCCAAAGTACCTTATGATATTGTTTTAGGTATGGAAGAAATCAACGACGACTTCCCTGAAGCAGATGTGGTTCTGGTTATTGGTGCTAATGACACGGTTAACCCCGCGGCTAATGACGACCCTAATAGCCCTATTGCTGGTATGCCTGTACTTGAAGTATGGAATGCTAAAGAAGTGGTGGTATTTAAACGCTCAATGAACACAGGTTATGCTGGCGTACAAAACCCATTATTCTTTAAAGATAATAGCCAGATGTTGTTTGGTGATGCAAAAATAACCACTGAGCAAATTTCAAAGGCTTTGTAATTGTTGTAACACGCACTAAGTTAAGAGCGCTATTATTGTTACATAAGCGTTAGGTTGGTAGTTAATATGGTAAGTACAATAAACATAGTTGCAGGGAGGCAACGATGTTTATTGTGAAAAGTAGTGACAACAAGTCCCCTTAATTAGTGCGCAATAACTACTCGGTTATTCGCACAAAAATTAAAAAGAGCATTCAGCAAATAAATAGTAAGTATTACAGGTGAGCTCATCATCTCATTGTTTTTTTGCTTTACATTAGGGGCAATGACAGCTTAAATCATAAGAGTAATGCGCTAGGTCTACTTGAACTGCCTAAAGCATCACACTAAAGTATTATCGAGGAAAATTGATTATGCCTTGATTATAATCCTGTTTAGTTTACTGTAGTTTTTAGCCTAAGATAGTTTTAGACAATATGGCTTTAGTAAAATTAACTCGATAATTTTTCAGGTATTTTCAAACTTCATTCTTCCAATTAGGAGAGCGCCTTATGACAAGTAAAATCTCAATCCCCACTTCAGGTGACAAAATTACTGTATCTAATGGTAAATTAGTTGTACCTAATAACCCTATTGTGCCATTTATTGAAGGTGATGGTATTGGTATTGATGTAACCCCTCCTATGATTAAAGTTGTTGATGCTGCAGTGAAAAAAGCTTACGGCGGCAAGAAAAAAATCTCTTGGATGGAAGTGTACGCAGGTGAGAAAGCGACACAAGTGTACGATTCAGAAACCTGGTTGCCTGATGAAACTTTAGCAATGTTTAAAGAATATAAGGTGGGCATTAAAGGGCCATTAACGACTCCAGTAGGGGGAGGAATGCGCTCACTCAATGTTGCTTTACGTCAGGTTTTAGATTTATATGTGTGTCAGCGCCCAGTACAGTGGTTTACTGGGGTGCCAAGCCCTGTTAAAAAACCTTCGGAAGTTGACATGGTTATTTTTCGTGAAAATACTGAAGATATTTACGCGGGCATTGAATATCAAGCGGATAGTGAAGGTGCCAAAAAAGTTATTTCATTTTTAACAGAAGAAATGGGCGTCACTAAAATTCGTTTCACGGAAAACTGTGGGATTGGTATTAAGCCAGTGTCAAAAGAAGGCACACAACGTTTAGTGCGCAAAGCCATTCAATATGCGATTGATCATAATAGAGATTCAGTAACCTTAGTTCACAAAGGTAATATAATGAAGTTTACTGAAGGAGCTTTTAAAGATTGGGGCTATGAATTAGCCTGTGAAGAATTTGGCGCTGAATTAATTGACGGTGGTCCTTGGTGTCGTATTAAACACCCTAAAACCGGTAAGGAAATCATCATTAAAGATGTTATTGCTGATGCCATGTTACAACAAGTGTTGTTACGCCCAGCAGAATACAGTGTTATCGCCACGCTTAACCTAAATGGTGATTATTTATCTGATGCGCTTGCTGCACAAGTTGGCGGTATTGGTATCGCGCCAGGGGCTAACTTAAATGATGATGTTGCTATTTTTGAAGCAACACACGGCACAGCGCCTAAATATGCAGGTAAAAATAAAGTGAATCCAGGTTCGGTAATATTATCGGCCGAAATGATGTTGCGTCATATGGGCTGGGTAGAAGCAGCTGATCTCTTGTTAAAAGGCATGTCAGGAGCTATTGGTGCTAAAACAGTAACTTATGATTTTGAACGTCTAATGGATAACGCAACTTTAGTAACCTGTTCACAATTTGGTGATTGTATTATTGAACATATGTAAATAAGGATAGGTTCTAGGCATTAGCTAGATATTAAGTACCAGAAACAGAGTATTCACAGGTGAGTGAAACTCTGTTTTTTTTGACTCAATTTAATTCATCCAAACTAAACACAACTGCCAGAGTAAGCAAAACTGAGACAAATTAAACTAAACGCTTAAGCCATTGCACAAATAATCCCAAACTTTCATACCAAGCAGCTGTAGTTTGTCGTAAGCTTTTGCTGTTTGGCACGTAATATTGCCAACCTTTAGGGCTGTTGATATTTTTAACCCAAAAACCTGTGGGTGCAGGTGTTGGCTCAACACCATGCACCTGAAAATATTTCATAGCGCGTAACATGTGGCTGGCATTTGTAACTAAAACAACATGGCGGTTTTGTACTCGCAGACTTATTAATTCTGCCTCCTCCTCAGTGTCTTGTGGGAAATTTTCGGTAATGATTTTTTGTCCCGGTATGCCTAACAGTATTAAAGCCTGTTTCATTTGTTGTGCATGTGATATCTCACCTTCCAAATGGTGACCTGAAGTTATAATACGTGCTTCAGGATGTAAGTTATAAATTCTCAACACTTCAACTAACCTTTGTAATGCGTTGGTATTAAGCTGGCTTGTTACCGGTAGCGCATCATTATTGGTGTGCCAACCACCTAACACCACAATGTAATCAACGGGTGTAGTGGAGCGAGTAAAGGCGTCATAGTTATTTTCAATCGCAAGCATGAAGTGATCAGCAACTATTGGCATTGCAGATAATAGCAAGAGTAAGCCAGAAAAAAATAAACACTTAAAGCTTCTTTTAGGGCGATTTCTAAAGTAAAAAATAGCTAAAAGCAATAAAATTAATACGAGATTAATTGGCATAATAGCCGCTGAAATAATTTTTTTTAGTAAGAATAAATCCATTAGGTTCAATATATTATCAAGTAGAAACAAGGCTTATTTTAGACTATAGCAAAAGCTATACCAATTTCACTAACTTTCCCACCTTAGTGTTTCATTCGTGAGTGCAGAACAAGCTTAATTGATTCAACAGTATCACTCTATATTTCATCAATTAGTATGTTTAACGATGAGAAAAGCGTTATTTAATAATTTGGTGCTTTAAACTTTCACTCATTCGTTAATGAAATATTAAGCTTATGCTTTAACTATATAATAACAGGTATCTAAAATTGATGTTATAGACGTCTAAAAGTCTATTGCATTTTATCGGTATTTAAGGTTTAATATTGCCGTTGCGAAAATATGAGGGTTATAGCTATTTAAGCAACACCAGAAGAGGAGCGATAACTAGATAAGTAATGCTACACCCCCAGGTGTTAGGAACCACATTCCAATATGCATTATTGAAGGAGATTATCGCCGAGGGCATAAACACTGTGGCTGTTTATGTTCGGTCACTAGGGCTGAATCCTTAGGACTGTCACCTGAATTTAGTGTCTGGAAAGACTTAGGTGGAGAGCTTCTGGCTGAAAAGTTAACATGTTTGTGTCATTATTATCAATGCGTTAGCCATAAAACTCTTCAGTCATGCTCTTCCTGTTTTATTTAGTGAATGATCTTATTTGGTATTAATTTATGCACGCTTATTTTAGCTACATTAATAGTAAAGATCATGTTTAGGAAGATTATCCATGTTAAATCAAAATGTATCTCATGCAAACTCCGCACTTACCGTCGCTAAATTTGGCGGTACCAGTGTTGCTGACCATCAGGCAATGCTTCGCTGTGCTCATATTATTAAAAATGACACCAGCAATCGCTTAATCGTTGTTTCCGCAAGTGCAGGCGTTACCAATTTTTTAGTGCGCTTAAGCCAAGAAAATATCTCTGTTGATGAACAAACTGATATTATAGAAAAAATTAAAGCAATTCAGCTAAATATTACTCAGTATTTAGCCAAAGATGTAGCGCAAGCACTCAACAGTGAAATAGCCGGTTTACTAACAGAGCTATCATGTCACGCGTTGAAACAATCACAGCAGCACAGTGTAAAACAAGCCGATACTATTCTTGCCTTTGGTGAACAATTTAGCTCTCGCATTTTTGCAAAAGTATTGCAATCCGTTGGAGTGAATGCAGCTTACTTTAATGTACAACAAGTAATGAAAACCAATAGCTTATACGGTAAAGCGGTTGTCGATACTGAACAGCTGCACTTTGCATGTCATGAACTTCTAGCGCCTAAGCTAGCGCAACAAGTAGTGGTAACACAAGGCTTTATAGGGCAAGATGGTTTAGGCGAAACCACAACACTGGGACGTGGGGGATCTGACTTTAGTGCTGCTTTATTGGCAGAAGCCTTGAATGCCAGTAACTTGTCTGTTTGGACTGACGTGGTTGGTATTTTTACCACGGACCCACGTATTACAGAGCACGCGCGCGCGATTAAAGAGATTAGTTTTGGTGAAGCGGCAGAAATGGCAACATTTGGTGCTAAAATACTACATCCGGCAACATTAATTCCAGCTATGCGTCACAACATCCCTGTTTTTGTTGGTTCAAGCAAGGAGCCAGAAAAAGGCGGCACTAAAATAAAAAAATCGGTTGCCTCTAACCCAACCTATCGCTCAATAGCACTAAGACGAGAGCAAACATTGGTAACAGTAAAAAGCCCAGCTATGTTACATGCCAGTGGCTTTTTAGCTCAAGTATTCGGTATCTTAGCAAAACATGAACTCAGTGTTGACTTAATAACCACCAGTGAAATAAGCGTTGCACTAACATTTGACAACCCTAGCAGTTCTGCACAAGCCTTGATTACCTCAACGGTAGTGCAAGAACTCGAGCAACTTTGTGAAGTAACCGTAGAGCATGGTCTGTCATTGGTAGCTGTTATAGGTAATGGTTTAACTTGTGCTAAAGGGATAGGGCAAACAATTTTTCAAACCATTAACGACACGAATGTTCGTTTAATTTGCCATGGTGCTAGTGCCAATAACTTATGCTTTTTAGTGGATGAAAAAGATGCAAATAGTGTGGTTGAAAAGCTTCATCGAGAATTATTTATTTAGTTGGACTTATTATTATTTTAGATGACGTCAGCGGTATAATTTAATTGATCTTATTAAAGGAGTAACATTAAATCGGTTAAATTTACCCCATAAAATTAACGACATTCTAGAAAGGTGCTAACCTGCTGTTAGCACCGAATACTTATCACAGTGAAATGCTTACTTTTGCTTTAACCAAAGCACTAGTTATCTTTTAAAATACATGGTGTTCAATACCAGCTTGTGGTTAAATTTGCTTTATCAAGTTTTACACGACAGGTGCTCAATTGATTAACCTTTATCCTGCTAACAAAATGGAAAATTTGTTACTGCTGCTTAATAAAATCTCCCAACTATCTCCTTTAGGTGTATTCAATCAAGAAGTGATTGTGGTACAAAATCCAGGTATGCAGCACTGGTTAAACCTCAGTATTGCAAAAGAGCGTGGCATTAGCATGAATATGCGTTATGCGCTGCCTGCACAATACTTATGGAAGTTAATTAGAACACTCGCTAGCGATGAAGATGTGCCTGAACAGTCGCCTTATTCAAGAGAAGTATTAACTTGGCGCATTTATGCGCTATTAGCAACGCAAAAAATTGTTGAAGATAGTGACTTTAGCGCAGCAACAAGTTATTGGCATAAGTCATCTGTTGATAATACTGATGCTACTCAAGCGCAAAACTTTTCGAGCCAAGAAAACTTGAAACGTTACCAACTAGCTCAACAAATGGCTGACTTATACGAGCAGTATTTAATTTTTAGGCCAAACTGGTTAGATTCATGGCAAAACGGACTAGAAATTGAACTTTTGTCTCATGACAGCAAGTGGCAAGCAAAACTATGGCAACAGCTGATTAAGCAACTAGCTTATAACCCGGTCGAGCTATTAAATAATGCTATAGCCAATATCGACAGTAAACTGCAACTTGACCCATTGTTATTACCTAAACGCTTAAGTTTTTTTGGCATTAATAGTATGGCGCCTATGTGGTTAACTTTTATTAATGCATTAAGTGAATATATAGAAGTCGATTTTTATCACCTTAACCCCTGTTTTTCCTATTGGGGTGATATTATTAGTGAAAAACAAGCCATGAATAAACTATCCCATTGGTCAAAAGGTGTTGATGACGAACACCTTTTTGTAGGGAACCCTTTACTCGCTAACCTTGGGCAACAGGGGCGGGAATTTTTAGCTTTAGTGCAAGATTACAGCACAGTTAATGTTGAATTGTTTGTCAAAGCGAGTACCAAGCAGTCCAGTGACGTTGATGATGACAACATGAATAACGATAACGAAACGTTGGCACCCACTGAGCGTATTTTACACAAAGTACAAAATGATATTCTAACGCTAACTGACGCCACAAAAGCACCCGAGCAAGTAATAGATGATTCAATTACGCTCGTAAGCTGTCACAGTGCGTTACGAGAAGTGCAAGCATTACATGATTACTTACTTCATCAATTTAATCACTCAGCGAAGCAGGCTAAAAACGCAGCAGACAAGCTCACACCAAAAGATGTTTTGGTTATGTGCCCACAAATCGAGCAATATGCACCTTATGTCAATGCAGTTTTTACACGAGGATGGCAAGACTTAAATGATGAAGTACCACCATTACCTTGCTCTATTGCCGACCGTAGCGCCAAAGACAGTGACCCTTTAATTGCCGCATTTAGTGACTTATTAACCCTGCCTGACTCACGCTTTCAAGTATCCCATTTATTAAGTTTTATTCGCTTACCCGCGGTTGCCAATAAATTTGCAATTAATGAAGAAGACAGTGAAAAAATTAGTGCCTGGTTGCAACAAGCTACTATTCACTGGGGCTTAGATAAGTCACATAAAGCCAGATTACTCGGTGAACAAGTAAATAACAGCTTTACTTGGCAACAAGGCTTGTCGCGCTTACTCAGAGGTTTTGCTTTTTCAGATACCGATACTATTTACCAAAACCAACTCTTATTGGGCGTGGTAGAAGGTGACGATGCGGTATTACTTGGGCAATTAATGTTATTTATTGAACAGCTACAAACGTTGGCCCAACAATTAAATACACCAAGAACCGCGAAAGGATGGCAGAAATTTTTACTCAATCAATTGGATGAATTATTTGCCACCAATAGTTATTTTTCTGCTGAGGTAAAAAATAAAAATTCAGCTTATGGCGCCAATGCCCAGGTAAATAATGCTCAGATAAGTAATGCACAGATAAATAAGCAAATTGAAAATAGTTTAAGTATCATCGAACAAGCCGTGAGTGCCTTGGTTGAATATTGTTCAAATGCCCATTTTGATGAAGAGATTGATTTAGCCATCGTCGTCGACTTTCTTAATAACCACTTTAGTCAGGGGGATGCCAGTCGCCAATTTATGATTGGACAGGTAACCTTCTGCTCTATGCTGCCTATGCGGAGTATCCCCTTTAAGGTGATAGCGGTATTAGGCTTGAACGATGGAGAATTTCCAAGGCAACGTCAACCATTAGGTTTTGATTTAATGGCACAAAGCGCAGCCAAACTCGGCGATAGATCTCGCCGTGGTGATGATCGCTATTTATTTTTAGAAGCCATTATTTCGGCTAGAGACTCGCTGTATTTAAGCTATCAAGGCCGTAATATCAAAAACAATAATGAGCAACAGCCATCATTGGTACTAAAAGAATTAATGGATTACCTTGCCCAGGGCTATGGTTGGACATTTTCTCAAGATGATAACAACCAACAACAAAACAGCCAATTAAAACAAATAGCCATGCAACCCTTTAGTGAAGCAAATTACTTGGCAAATGAAAGCTTAAATGAATACGCTAGTGCTAGCACAGCAAGTTTTGACGCTAACTGGTTAAAGCTAGCGCAAGGCAAGGAGCAAACGGTGAATGAAACTAGCGCGAATGAGCATACCGCTAAAGGCCAAATAAACCAGGAAACCCCGTTAGTAATCGCCGATGAGAATATCCACTTAATATCAATAACGGCTGACAACTTAATCCGTTTTTTTCAACATCCAAGTAAAATGTTTGCCCAGCAGGCATTAAATTTATACTTAGACAATAATAACGTGCAATTAAATGATGTTGAGCCTTTTAGCGCTGATTATTTAGATCGTTATTTACTAAAAGAAGCGTTATTAAAACACGCGATGCTAAAGCCAGAATTACTAAAGCAAGAAACCACAATACCTACAGCAGAATTTTCCACACACAACACAGAGCAAGTATTACATACAGCGCGATTATCAGGAAAATTTCCAGACTTACCCAGCACACAAGTTAACTTTGAACATTGGCTTGATGAAATACAAAAATTTAGCCAAGCAATAATAGCGCAAGGCTGTGATAACCCCGAATTACTTGACTGCCAAATAACACTAAACAACCGACAAAATTTAAGCCAAGGGCAACCTATCACTTTAACGGCAAAAATGCCGGTGAAACTAACGCATAACGGTGTTCAATTGGTCTTTTATCGTAGCTCAGGTGCAAAAGTGAAAGATTTATTCACCTTATTTATACATCAGTTAATAGTACAACTTTGGCAACAACAAAATAAAGCAACGGCCGACTATGCCAACCACCCACTTAGCCAAGTAGAAAGCACCTGTGGCTTCTACTTTAATGCCAAAGCGCAAAGTGTAGAGCACTATAGCGTTACAGCGATTGACCATGCTGAAGCTGAAATGAATGGGTTGCTAAACACCTATGAACAAGGTCAAAAACAAGCCTTGCTACTTAACAGCGAATTAGCAGCGCACGTATTTAAACAAGTTCGTGGTAAAAAGGTTGAACTCACACAAGATACTTTTGAAAAACTCTGGCATGGCGATGACGCTACGCCAGGTTTTGGTGATGACCCCTATCTTCGTTACTTTTGGCCACAATGCCCCAATATAGCGAGTTATTTACCGCAATTGACTACGGTATACCAAAGCTTATATCAGCATGTAAATAAGCAAAAGGTGAAAGTGACAGGTGAAAACTCATGAGCCAAGCAGTAAATATCAAGTTAACTAATTTAGATGCAGCAACAATCCCGCTAACTGGGCGACATTTAATTGAAGCCAGTGCGGGTACAGGAAAAACCTACAATATAACTCGTATATACCTACGCTTACTGCTCGAGCGAGAGTTGAAAGTAGATGAAATTTTACTGATGACATTTACCAAAGATGCCACCCAAGAACTAAGAGGGCGAATTGATGCTTTTATCCGTGATGCGCTCAATAATTGGCACACCTTGTGTGAGCAAGACAATTATTTTAAAGCTATCGACGCACGTGTTAACCCCAATAATACTAATCCCAATAAAATTGAATTTTTATTAAAACGGGCTTTACTGTTTTTAGATGAAGCGGCTATTTTTACGATTCATGGCTTTTGTCAGCGGGCGTTAACACAACATGCTTTTACCAGTGGTCTAGCGTTTAATGCGAACATGTCAACTAATAGTAGTGAGTTAGTGCTTGAAGCAACGCAAGACTGGTACCGTCAACTCGCTAAACAAAATACTGAAAACTACCTCTTAGTAGAAGAATTTTGGCCAACCCCCAGTGCTTTTATCGCCAGTTTTGCCAAAGCAATTTCACATCGAAATAAACTGATGGTGATTGAGGTGCAAAGCTTGGTTAATCATTTCACCCAATTGGCTACCCAAGCCACTACTGCATTAAATGAAAACACAAGTTTACTTGCAGACGGTTTAGTTGCACATAAAAAGCCAGAAGAGCAAGCGAAAAGAGCAGACGAATTAGTTAAATTAACACAATGGTTACAGTGTATTGCGCAATGCCAAGACGAAAGCACTTTACTTGCAGCAATCGCGCAGCCAATGCCAGATTATTTACTCAATGGTAGTCGGCATCCTAAAGCATTTAAAGTGTTATTAGCACAGGTATTAGATAGCGCTAAAGAAATTAAAGCACAGGTTAAAAATTTAGCGAAAAACATTAATAAAGCTAAAGCTTACCAAATAGTTAGAAGTGCAATTTACCAAATAAGGCAGCAAGTAAAGCAAACAAAAGAGCAGCTTAATTGTTTAGATTTTGACGATCTTATAAATACACTAGCAGACTGTTTACAACAACCGACAGAAAACGCTTCGCTAGACACGCCACAAAAGGCTGAACAAGCACAAAATAACCCCTTGTCTAACCCCAGTAGTCATAATGCGTTAGCGCAAACCTTATTGGCACAATATCCCGTGGCATTAGTGGATGAATTTCAAGATACTGACCCACAGCAATTTGCTATTTTACAGGGTATTTACTATCAAAAAAATGCCTTACAGGGTAATTCAGCTATTGATAGCAACACTAACAAGAATGCGCTTTATTTAATTGGCGACCCCAAACAAGCTATTTATGGTTTCAGAGGCGGAGATATTTTTGCTTATTTACATGCGCGTAGTGACTGTGATTACCACTGGCTTATGGATACTAATTGGCGCTCAAGCCCTGATGTAGTTAATGCCTATAATCAAGTGTTTTTAGGTGCTAATACTGACAGTAACAGTAATCAATCTGTCTTTGGTTATGGCATTGAGTACCAAGCGGTTTTAGCTGGAAAAAAAGCACAAGAGACTATTGAGCCAGCAGGCGATACCGGCAGGGCATTACGCTTTGTGCATTTTACCGGTGAAAATGTTGGCGAAAAAGTACCGCAATCAGTTAGGCCATTAATGGCAACTTGGTGTGCTAATGAAATCGTTAGCTTACTCAATGACGTTAGTACTAAGACAAAAATAAACCCTAAAGATATTGCTATTTTAGTGCGTGATGGGCGTGAAGCCAGTGCAATTAAAGAAGCTTTACTGCAAGCAAACTTAGCCAGTGTTTTTTTGTCTGATCGCGCTAACTTATTTGACAGTGAGCAAGCTAAGCAACTAACTAAGCTATTAAAAGGGATACTAGCGCCAGAAGATGAACGCATTTATTTAAGCGCCATTACCTGTGGTTTACTGGGAATTAATGCCGCTTCATTATATAAACTGCAGCAGGACGAATCGGCCTATCAAACATTAAAATTTAGTTTTTTTGCTTATCGAGAACAATGGCAACGCCAAGGTTTTATTGCCATGGCAATTAGCCTAATGCATCAACATCTTGATTTTTCCAGTGTTGATAAAAACGGTAATAAGTTACGTGCATTAACCAACCTTTTACACCTATTTGAAGTATTACAGTCAGCGAGCCAAAAGTTTTTACAACCACAAGAATTACTTTATTGGTTTGAACAACAATGTAATGACGATGGCGCAAGAGCGGCCAATGATTTAGAAACGGAGCAGCGTCTTGAAAGTGACGGCGATCTTATTCGTATTGTTACCCAACATGGTGCTAAAGGTCTTGAGTATCCTATTGTTTTTATTCCCTTTGCCACGCGTCATAAAGATCCGCTTAAATTTGGCAATAAGTCGGTCAGTTATATTGAATACCACAATGAACAGGGACAATTATGTTTAAGCTTAGATGGTGATGCAAACGCTAAAATTGCCATGGCAAATGAAGCCTATGCTGAAAGTATTCGTCTGTTATATGTTGCGATAACGCGGGCAGAACGTCGTTGTTATATTTTAACTACAGCGTTTGAAAAGTATGCCTTATCGCCTTTAGGTCAAACCTTGCAATGGCAAGCTGAGCAAGACATTACACAAAGTCTGCAGCAGTTAGCGGCTAAATCACCTGAAACGATAAGCGTTCAAACAGAATTATTTGACGACATTGCCGATGCGATTGCTAGCAATGCTTATATGCAAAACCAATCTTATCAACAAAAAAATGAACTTAAGGCAAGTAAGTTTGTGGGTAAAATAGAAAGGGATTGGTGGTTAAGCTCTTTCTCAGCATTGAGTAAAAATTTGCGTCATGGAGGAATTTCCTCACCTGATAGAGATTCAGTAGAAACTATCGACCATAACGTCACAAACCATAAAAGCGATCAAGCGTTATTACGTTTTCAACTGGCTAAAGGGGCGCATAGTGGTAATTTATTACATGATATTTTGGAGCATAGTAACTTTAAACCGAGTACGGCCATTAACAGCAACATGTTGGACAGTATTCAACGACCGTTACTTAAATATGGTGAACTAACAACCGGTTTTACTCACGTTGATTTACTTGATTGGCTTGATGAAATAGTGCAAACGCCACTGTCAAATTCACTCACTAATACATTAACTAACACCACTTCAGCTCATTTTAGTTTAAGTGCTATTCCGCGAGAAAAAACCTTACGTGAAAGTGAGTTTTATTTTCCTATGAATGAGGCCAGTATTCGTGATTTAGAGATATTGCTAACCGATCATCGAAATACCAATAAAGAAACAGCCCAGCACAGTATTGCGCGGCTACCAAACTATCAATCGTTAAAAGGCATGATGCATGGTTTTATTGACTTAGTGTTTGAACAAGACGGTAAGTATTATGTGTGTGACTATAAATCTAGCCACTTAGGAGAGCGTTTTAATGACTATAACCCTGAGGCATTACGCGAAGATATAGAAAAAAATTATTATGACTTACAATACCTTATCTATAGCTTAGCGTTACACCGTTACCTTCAACAAAAACTCAGTAATTATAATGTAGAAGCGCATTTTGGTGGTATTTACTATTTATATTTACGCGGCATGAGCAATGATGAAGAGCACCAAGGTAAAGGCGTTTATTATCGTCAAATTACCCCAGCAGAACTAACACAATTAAATGAGATTTACTTAGGTAAAAAGCGAGATGCAAAACCGACTAAAAAACAGCACGAAGAGCTAAATACTAACCTAGCTAAGGAGCAACAATAATGACTCAAGCAGCATTTAGTTTTCACCAAGCTCAACAGCAGTTAGCCAATATAGAAGCCATAGATCATTTCTTTGCCAAAGAAATGACGCTTGCGTTAACCGCTACTACTGCTTTAGCGGATGACACAGCGGCAGGCGATAAAACAGGCATATCTGATGAGAAAAAACACATTTTATACCATTTATTTATTGCCTTAAGTGTTAGTTTACGGGCAGGGCATACTTGCTTACCCATTGCAGAAGTTGCCTCAATACATTGGGGGGTTGCCTTTGATGAACTAGGTGAATGTAGCCATCAAGGTTACCCTTTTCCTAGTATCGATATTTTAATTGCTTTACTTAACGCGCTTAATATTACTGCGAATGAACAACAACCAATAGTGTTTGCTGATAACAAACTATATATGCGTCGGTATTATCAATTTGAGTGGCAGCTTGCCCACGGTATTAATGAACGATTAACACAAGCACTAACAACATCCATTACTGACATAAGCGCTATTATCAATCATTTATTTCCGCGCGCACAAGAAGAGCAAAGCACAGAGCAGCAAGAAATTGATTGGCAAAAACTTGCGGTTGCTAATGCTATTAATAAAAACTTCACGGTTATTGCCGGTGGCCCTGGTACTGGCAAAACCTACACGGTAACTAAGTTACTGGCAGCGTTGTTGATGTTAGAGGAACAAAAGCAATTGCTTGCAGAAAACACACCAAATTCGGTGGCAAACAATCAGCTTGATAGTCATTGTACTCATCAGCCTAAAACATTAGAGATAGCGTTAGTTGCGCCCACAGGAAAAGCCGCACAACGTTTATCTGAATCTATTATCAAGGCAATTGCCGGCTTTAAAGGGTTAGTGGCTGACAGTATTTTAGCCACAATACCAACGCAAGCAAAAACGATTCACCGTTTGTTAGGTGTTATTCCTAACAGCCCAAACTTTAGGCATAATCAACATAATTTATTGTCTTGTGATGTTTTATTGATCGATGAAGTGTCTATGGTGGACTTACCCATGATGGCACGTATATTTCGCGCATTAAAACCAACAAGTAAAATTATACTTTTAGGTGATGCTGATCAACTCCCCTCTGTTGCTGTGGGGAGTGTACTAGCAGATATAGCCCCTAGACCACATCGCGGCTATAGCGAAGAAAATTTAGCTTATTTAGCCAAGGTCTGCCAATTACCCCCAGCGTTATTAGCCAAACAGTTTACGCAAGCTGGCGCTAATCTAGTTGGTGTTAGTCAAAGTGATTCAAAGCAAGCGGGTTTAGCTGTTAGCACGCACCATGATCACTTAAGCTTTTTAATGAAAAGTCGTCGTTTTGATGGCGAAGGTGGTATTGGAAAATTAGCCGCTTATGTTATTCAAGGTGAAACCAACTTAAGTTGGCAGTTGCTAGAGCCTTTGGCCAGCAAAGTATCTTTAGTAAACCAGCAAAACCAACTAAGCCTCACCGACAGCAATTTAAGCCATTGGTTACCCGCATTAATACAACAGTACTACCAAGGATTAGCGCGGGCTAGCGATGTTAGCCATGCGTTTGCACTGTTGGCAAAGTTTCGTGTACTGTGCGTTACTCGCCAAGGTGAACTAGGTGTTGATGCGTTAAACCAATGGATAAAGGCGCAATTATTTTCTCGCTTTAATACCAATGCCACCTACCATGGCATGCCAATTATGATCAGTGAAAACGACTACCGTCTAGGGTTATATAATGGTGATATTGGCCTACTTTGGCGCACTGATGAAGGTCAGTTAATGGCCTTTTTTGAAGACAGTGAAGACGGCTATAAAGTGTTTATGCCATCACGGTTGCCCAAATATGACAGCGTTTATGCCATGACCATTCATAAAACGCAAGGTAGTGAATTTGACCATGTCGTTATTGTGCTACCAAAACAAGCTGAACATCAATTACTTTCACGCGAGCTGCTTTACACTGGGATCACAAGAGCAAAATCAAAACTGACAATCGCCACTAATAAAGCAACTTGGCAACATGGCGTAAAAACAGCAATAAAACGTTACTCTGGGTTAATACTTTAACCAGCAAGGTTATATTTTATGATCAAGGAGACATTTCTTAACATTATCATTTACAATGGTTTTAAATAGCATACTTTATACTTTTTTTAAGGAATACGAACACAATGCAGTTAATTGAGATAGATAAAGCGCGTTATAGAAAACATTTAAATATTATTATTGGCAGCTTTATTGTGGCGTTATTACTACTAGCATTAATTTTTGGTCAATTACTTATTGCCGTTTTTGCGCAAGAAGGTGTCAGTAACTTTAAGTATAATTTACTGGGGGTTATTTTAGCGCTATCTGCCTGTGCGGCTGCTTTACACACGTTAAAGAGTAACGAGTTTTTTAAAGAAATATATTATGTTTGGCAAGTAAAACAATTACAAAACTTAATTTATCGCAAGTTAAAGAAAATAAAAGTAGGTGCAGCGAATGACGAGACTAATGCCTTAATTATATTGATTTTTTACTATCAAAGCCTAAAGCAAGTTTACCAGCTAGATGATAATACCTTAACAATAGCGAGCATAGAAACGAAGCTTAGTGATATTCAAACAACCATCGCCAACAAAAACTTAACGATTAACGCGACCCAGTTTAATAAAAAGTTGTTAGATGATTATCGTTAATTTACCTTGTAAACCTAGATACTGTGTGTAGAGCAAGTAACAAAGTATTGTATGGCTGTGGCTTCTTGTAGTAATGGCAGCAGCCCCGTTACAACAGTATTTTTTGTAAAATTGAACCTATATGATTCTCTTTCCTTGCCGTCCTCAGGGGGTTTCTATGTAAAGCCCATGTTTCATCCGTAAAGGCTTTTTTCTAGCAAGCACCAATATCAATATTGATTGAAGCAATGAATAAGCTGACTACCTAGCTTGATACAAACTTCTTATTAAAACGCGATACATATAAGTTGTGTTAAATCACAACGGTTTACTCTTCTACAGATAATTAATATGCTGCAGCCTCTACGGAGTGTGGGATTTAGTATTTATTTTAAAGCGTGATTTACCCCTTCTGGTTTGTTTTGCAACTGCAAGTAAAATATTTATAGCCTTGACAGATAATTATGATAAGGTTAAGTATGAATTATTATTTTACATATAAAATTTTATTAGGTTATGTGATGAGTAACAAGACGATGAAGGCAATATAATGACAATAAAAATATTAATTTTTTTAGGCGTTGTTTTAATGTTTGGCGGGACAGCTTGCAGCGGTGGCGATATTAAGACTAAACCAAGTCAAGGTGGCACCGAAAGGACAAATAAACCACTTAATGAAAATAATCGACCTAATGTTATTGTTATTTTGGCTGATGATATGCAAACAGGTATCACGGGTTACGAAGGTCACCCTGTCATTAAAACCCCTAATATTGATAAGTTAGCGGCAAACGGTACCGTGTTTACCAAAGGCTTCGCCACTAGCGCCGTTTGTATGCCTAGTCGTACTAGTTTATTAACGGGGTTATATGAAAGGCGCCACGGAGTTAATTTTAACTCTAACAGTAGTATGACAGAAAACGCATGGTCAAAAACCTACCCTATGCTATTAAAGTCTGCAGGTTATTTTGTTGGCTGGGTTGGTAAAAATCATACCCCTGTTGGAAAAAATGAGGCGGGGGAGTTGGGCTATAAAAGTGGAGTTATGGATAAAAGTTTTGATTATTGGTATGCCAGCCACGGTCATTTGAGTTTCTATCCAAAAAGTCGAAAAAAGCATGCCATCTTCAAAAATGCGCAAGCAGATACACAAATAGAAATTATTGAGGAAGGGGTAGAGAACTTCATGGAACCGAATGAAGCGTTCCAAGCGGGTTATGATTTTCTTGCTAGTCGCCCCAAAGACAAACCGTTTGCTTTATTAATTAATTTTAATGTACCTCATGCAAGCGGTACTGGCAGTATGCGATTACGCGATAGTGATTTAGCGCTTTACAAAACAGCCTATAGAGACAAATTAAGTGAGATAACAGTCCCTGAAACATACGTAGCAAGTAAAGACATAACAAAACCGAAACTACCGCTAGAAGTTTATAATGGTGAGTACCTTAAAAGTTATAATTATGTGAAAACACCCGATACCTTAAAGGAACGAAAAATCCGAGAAATACAAACGGTTTCTGGTATTGATAAATTATTAGGGAAGCTTGTTGGTAATTTAGAAAAACAAGGGATTGCAGATAATACCATTATTGTTTTTACGTCTGATCACGGTTTAATGCATGGGCAGTTTGGCTTAGGTGGTAAAGTACATTTATATGAACCATCTATTCGTATTCCTCTGGTAGTTTATGATCCTAGAATAAAGCATAAGAAAGTGGATAAAAGTCATGATCTTGTTGCACTTGTGGATATTGCACCGACATTACTGGATTTAACAAATACAGCAATACCTGACGACATGCAAGGGCACAGCTTAATGCCATTAATGCAAACTGATGAGGAAGGGCAAAGCCAGAATAAATGGCGTCAAGAAATATTTTTAGAAAATATGATGACAATCCAAAACTACCCTCGGATGGAAGGCATACGCACCCATAGGTGGAAATATATTCGCTACTTTGATAAGAAAAAGGATCAGTCCTACGCTGACATGAGTGTTGCATCGATTAATGGTGAACAGCCGATATATGAAGAATTATTTGATTTGGAAAATGATCCTCAAGAAATGAATAACCTAATAACAGAAAAGGCTCATGCTGACATTGCGCAATACTTGCGTGATAAAAATGCAGGGTTAGTTAAAAGATATCGCGGAGATAAGCCATTTAATACCTATATTGGCAAAGAAGAAATTGCAGCGAAGCCTCAATAAAGAGCAAACAATAAAACTCAATAATCAATCTTAGTAAAAGGAGAAAGTCTAACGTTATGCCCAGATATCGCAAAGTTAAGCTGTGGCTCAGTGGGTACTCACCTTTTGCCGCCAACACTACTTGTATAACAGGGTAATGCTGTGCAATTGATAATGAATCATCCGCTGCTTAGTTTTTCATTACTGAACTGAACTGAACTGAACTGAACTGAATTGAACTAAATAGTACAATAGTACAGAATAAAACTTTGGTTTAGTTAGATAAAGTACAAGTAGCATTTTGGCAAAATATAAAGCTACTTGTACCTGTTTAAATTAATTAAGATTAAAACAGCCCTTTAACGTTAAGAAACTCCACGGAAGGTTAGGAAGCGTCAATAATTTCTATGTTTTTTACGTCAATTAAGTTGGATGACGAGATATCAGCCCCGCCAAACTCTTGCTCTTTTGCAGCCGCAGTTCTATCAAGGGTTAAGGTTGAAAAGTCATATAAACTTGTGTCTGAAAGCTGTGAAAGGCTGACACTTTGCGTGCTTTTAAACACACTTTCTACACGACCCGGCGACTCTTGGTCCCAAGTAGTTAGCATTTGTTTAATCTTCTTTCTCTGTAGGTTTTCTTGTGTGCCACAAAGATTACAAGGAATAATAGGGTAGTTATTCATCTTGGCCAATTGTGCAATATCTTTTTCTCTACAGTAGGCAAGTGGTCGAATGATGATGTTGCGTTTATCATCACTGAGTAGCTTTGGTGGCATGGCTTTTAACTTTGCATTGTTGAACATGTTCATCATTAATGTTTCAACAATATCGTCCATATGATGACCCAGTGCTATTTTAGTAGCGCCAATTTTTTCTGCAAAACCATACAATGAGCCTCTTCTAAGCCGTGAACATAAAGAACAGGTAGTTTTGCCTTCAGGAATTTTTGCTTTAACAACTGAATAGGTGTCTTTATCAACGATGTAATAGGGAATATTTAAAGACTCAAAATAGGCAGGTAATATTTCTTCAGGGAACCCTGGCTGTTTTTGGTCTAAATTTACCGCAATAATGTCAAAGTTGATCGGTGCTGATTTTTGCAACATGAGCAATAAATCTAGCATAGCAAAAGAATCTTTACCGCCACTGATTGCCGCCATAATGACATCAGACTCTTCAATCATCTTATAATCAAATATGGCCTTGCCTATACGGTTACGTAATTTTTTTTCTAATTTTTTTTGCTCAAAGTCAACGGTTGATTCTTTTGTATTTGCCATTGTTAATACTTAATAAATTAATCTGCTCGTTCATCAAAGAACGAAAATAGTTTTGCTATATTATCATGCTAACCAGTATTGTTAATCAACTTTAATTATTCATGCAATTATAACAACACACTGTGAGCAAAACACGGCTGTACTAATGACGATAAAATAGCAATAAAAAGGCCAGTGATTTCACTGGCCTTTTTAGCCTTGAGAGTAAAGGCTTTAGGTTAGCTTAAGGTAAGTTAATAGTTACCGTAGTACCTTTACCTTTAACACTGTCTATTGTTATATCGCCCGCTAATTTTTTCTTAATTAAATCGTAGGTCGTGCTCATGCCTAAACCAACATAGCCTCGCTCACTCTGGGTGGTAAAAAACGGGTCGAAAACTTGTTTTAACGTGTCTTTACTCATTCCTTGTCCATCATCAGCGTAGGTTATTGTAGCCCCGCCTTTAGCCCCTTTTTCAACGTTTAAAGTTATTTTGCCATTACCGTCATTATTAAAACCATGTTTGAGTGAGTTATTAATGAGGTTTAACAATATTAAGGCGATATAACTAGGGACTGACTTAATCGAGAGTTCTTTTTCGCCTGTATAGCTATAAACAATATCGCTTTGGCTAAATTCGAAAGCATATAAGCTTGCCATTCTTTGTATGTATGCAATGACATCAAAGCTTTGCATTTTAGTTTCATCTTGATCAGCGGCAATAAGGTTAAGATTGTTTAATAAAGTTAAAACAGGCTTAAGTGTTGCTGCGGTTTTAGTATCACCTGTTGAAGAAAATTGTGTTTGTAATTCCGATAATGATAAACCAGCGGCGTAGGTTGTATCGGTTGCGATGTAACCTAATGCAGCTAAGTTTTCTGATTTCACTAATTGACGGTTTCTAATAGCTAACAACTTATCACTTGCTGGGTCTTTTGCTACAGGTGTAACTGAAGTTATTTCTTTAGATTTTTTCCATAATAAGAAGGCAAAAGCGGCAGCAATGATCGCAATGAGTGCAAAAAGATAAAACAGTATTTTAAAATGAGATAGGGCATCATTGTCTTTGGTAACACTTGCTAATTTTTCTGCTGTATTCTTTGTTATTACTTTTTGTTGTTTAAGGTTTTCACTTAAATCAGCAATTAATTTATCTTGTGCCAATTTCTGCTCTTCTATTGCCTGTACATTAGCAATAGCTTCATCTGAAGTACTTGCTCCTTGGTTATTTACCTCAATTTGAGCTTTTAATTGTTTCTCTAGTTGTGCTAATTTTTTATCTTTGGCTTTAATCGCAGCGCTTTGTTTTTTATTTTCTTGCTGTACTTGTTGTAAGCGAGCAATCTCTTTTTGTAAATTCAGTTTATCTTGATCTAAGTTTTTATTACTGGCATTAAGTTGTTCTTTGCTTAGCGCTAACTCTTGCGTTAACTGATTTAAAGCAATGTCTTGCTCAGCTAGAGTGTTTTGTAGGGCTAACAGTTGTTTTGATTGCTGACTTTCTTGGATAAAACTCGGGCTGAAGGGGAGCTTTTCGTTGTTTTCTTTCATATCTAATAAATAAGAAAGCTGAGGAATAACGAGTTGCTGTTTTAGAATACTATCATCATTGATAGTACAGACAATGCGAGATTGTTGTTTATTGAAGGCGATATCAATCATTGATTTATGAGGCTCTCTACTGTCTTCAGTAATGATGAGCACGCTTGTGTTGTTAACATAACTATTTGCAGTTGTTAATGAGTTACGTTGACTGGCGGATAAATACAGAATATTAATATCTTTGACTTCATTAAAACTGGTAATTAAACGCACAACCAGATCTTTGCCATGAACTCCTTTATTTTCAAAAAACTCTTGAAAGTACTGAAATTTTTCGGTGTCTTTGTATACCCCAATTATGAATTTGGTTTCTCTTGCATCAGCTGGCCAGTTAATATGTGTGGCAAATTTGCTGACCAGTTTTGCTTGTTCTTGTTTAAGCGTTGTCGTTTGCGTCCAAGCTTGACCACTGAACCCGATCATAGTTATTAATATAAAAATTGAACTTAATTGTTTGAACATTGTTTTCATAAAATACCTTAGAAAAATTAGCCTAATATTGTAATTATTTTTCATATTGTTATTATTTTTTGCAGTTATTGAGTTTTAATAAGATAAGGAATTGTTTAGTGTCCAATCAAATTAACATTTATCTTATAAAATACAACAACTTTTTAAATATTTTATAAACCAATGTATTGATGTTAGACCCATCCTTGGCGTACGTTTATTTTTTGTAATTAAATGTCCTGTTAGTTAATTGATGTTAAATCTGCTAGGTTAAATCCCGTATTATTTACTGTAATGGCGAAATATAACCATCGGGTTTTATTGCCAGTACATCACAGTTTAGTTGATCTAACACGTGCTCTGCGGTATTACCAATTAAAGTGGCAGAAATACCAGTTCTCCCTATAGTACCCAAAATAACAAGCTCAGCATCTATTTTTACTGCTACTTGTTCTATTACGGTTTCAGGCAATCCTTCATCAACATGCGTGTTTGTAACGTTAATGTCAAATTTACTTGCATGAGTGGTCATTGCTTGTTCATGGTGCTTGCGCATGGTGTCGTTATATTCAGTAGAGTTAAACTCTGGTATTTCAATAGCAATATTAACGGGGGTGCCAGGAAAAGAATTGACTAAATGAACATTTCCTTGGATAAGGTGTGCTAATTGCTTGGCAGTATGTGTAATTTTACTGTTTAAAGAGTGATGCTCAGGCTCATCACTGCCAACATTTAGTGCAGCAAGTATGTTGCCATTTTTAGGCCAGTTATGATCTTTTACTAATAAAACAGGGCAGGGGCATTTACGCAATATATGCCAATCAGTGGGGGTAAATACAACTGACTTCAATTTGTCGTGCTGGCGTGTTCCTTTTATTAAAAGATCGTGCTCATTATTAATAACTTGATCAATTATTGCTTCAAAAGGACGGTTGTGCCAAACGACTAATTTACTAATATCAATACTAGGGTTTAAGTCATCTATCAGGCTTGTTAACCAAAGCTCTTTATCTTTAATAACTGATTGCCTCATCACATCACGCTCACCGCTTGAGAGAATTGTGGTCATTTCATAAGAGAAGTCAAAGATACTCATGAAAGCATGAACTTTGACCTGATTACCACTTGCTTTTATGCTTGTTGCTAAATCAATTGCTCTTTTTAATGCTTTTTGTTCGTCGGTTGACGGATCGATAACGACTAGAATATTCTGATAAGTATTCATGATACCCCTCTCTGTTGCTATATAGTATACCATTTTGCATAAGTTTGTAGACAAGGAGCATGGGGTAGAGGGCGGTGTACACTTAGGTGTAAACCAATGTCAATAAGCCTTTAAATCCTTGCTCAGTGAATACTTTCTTATACTAGACGGTATTGAGTAAACTTTAGTAAAGTCTTGTTTATATATATAGCAAAAATGAGGAGTTAATGCTTGTTTTATATTAAATATTTGTGATGTAAGCGATAATAATTACTAGCGAAAAAGTGATGACAGTTGCTATAAGTGTTAGCCTTTGGCGCATTCAATCAGTTCATCAATTTTATTTATGATAATTAATTTACCATCAACGCTTATTAAGCCGCTTTTATGGAAACGATTGAGTAAACGGCTTATTGTTTCAACTGTAAGACCAATATAATTCCCAATATCACTACGGGTCATGGTAAGACGAAATTCAGAAGCTGATAAGCCTCTCGCATGATAACGGTCACTTAAAGTGACTAAAAAAGTTGCCACGCGCTGTTCCGCGTTTTTTCTATTTAATAATGTAAGCATTTCTTGGTCGGTACGGATTTCGTTGCTCATTAAGCGTAATACTTGTTTCTTCAACTTTGGCATAGTGTTAGAGAGTGTATCTAAATTCTCGTAAGGAATTTCACAAATCATTGAAGTTTCTAATGCTTGAGCAAAACTTTTGTGTTCGGCATTTGCGATAGCGTCAAAACCGAGTAGATCACCGGCTAAATGAAAACCAGTGATTTGTTCTTCACCTTGTTCATTGACGGTAAATGTTTTAAAAGTACCTGAGCGAATTGCATAGAGCGCATGCATTTCTTGGCCGTCAGTATAAAGTTTGTCACCTTTGTGAAAAGGACGTTTACGGTCAATTATATCATCAAGTGTTGTTAGCTCTTGATCATTTAACGTAAAAGGAAGGCAAAGTTCACTAATACTACAGTTTTGGCAATTAATATGTTGTGCACTCGTATTATTATTTGACATGCGTTACTCAGTTATTTAGATAGTAATAGATCAGAGCTGTTAGGCTTTTATACTATTTCTTAAGACAAGTCTATGGTATTAGAACAGTTGTTGATATGCAACAATAAAACTATAAATGCCAAAGGATATTAATAGCAAAGCCATCACTTTTTTAAATAAAGGCTTTACTAACATAGTTTTTATGCGTTGAAACCCAATAGATAGTGTTAATAACGCCGGTAAAGTGCCCAAGCCAAAGAAAAACATGATGCTTGCTCCGGTGAGTGTACTACCACTAGCTAGTGCCCAAGTTAACGTTGAATAAACTAAACCGCAGGGCAGCCAACCCCAAATAGCACCAAGGGTCAATGCTTTAAGTGGAGAGTTTACCGGAATAGCCTTGCTAGCAAGTGGTGAAATAAAACGCCACAAATGTTTGCCTAAAGCTTCTATCCGGTTTAACCACATGAGCCATTGGCCAAGATATAAACCAAGTAAAATCATAAAAGTAGCTGAAACTAAACGTAGGCCAACCAAGGGCATACCAATATTTTTTGCTGCAATCGACCCAGTAAAACCAACAATAGCACCAATAAAAGCGTAAGTGCTAATACGGCCAATGTTGTAAAGGATCACCAAAGTAGCTTGGTGATTAGCGATAGATGGAACGACCACAACTTGGTTATTAACGGGTATTTGCTGTTGGTTATATTTATCTTTAGATTGCGCTGATGGTGGTAGGGCAGAGGTTAGCATAGTAGTGATACCACCACACATTGCAATACAATGCCCGGAGCCAAGTAAACCTATGATAAAGGCAGAAAATAAATCTAAGGTCATTTATTTATCTGCTTGCTTTTTATGCTGCGCTACAGGCTGTTGTTCCGTATCATTTAATATGGCTTCACTAGGCTTATTTTCTTCAGCAGGATCTTGTACGTCTTTATCATCAAACAGAATACTCATGCCTTGCTTTTCAAGATCATCAAACTGTTCAGATTTCACAGCCCAAAAAAACAAATAAATCCCTAATGTAGTAAGTAATATAGCAATAGGAATTAAAATATAAATAATACTCACTTGGTTGCTCCAGTAGGTTGAGTGTTATTTTTCAGCAAGCGGAGCGAGTTAGTTATCACTAAAATAGAACTGACTGACATACCAATAACAGCCATGTAAGGTGTGATAAAACCAGCAACAGCTAAGGGTAATATAATAGCGTTATAGCCAAAAGCCCATAAGTAATTTTGAAATATAATACGTTTAGTTTTGATTGAAGTATAAATTAAGTTATTGATGCTGCTAAGTTTGTTGTTTAATAAAATAACATCAGCACCACTTTTAGCGATATCGGTACCACAGCCCATCGCCATAGAAACATGCGCCGCACCAAAAACAGGTGAGTCGTTTACCCCATCACCAACCATAGCAACGGTTATGTTATTTTTTTGTTTGTCTTTAATGGTGTTCATTTTGTCTGTCGCGCTTAAGTTGCCATAACATTGCGATATTGACAACACTTGCCCTACATCGTTACAGGCACTTTGGTTGTCGCCTGAAAGTATGAGTGTTTTATGGTTAATATTAAGGTGATTAATCAACTCACTTGCATCCTCTCTTAATTTATCTGCAAGAGAAAAAGCAGCGATTAATTGGTTGTCACAAACGAGTACGCAAGAAACGCTTAAAAGCGACTGATAAAGCTTGTCTGATACTGATACTGTCTGCGCATTAGTGTCCTTTGCTAAGGTTTGAGCTACTCGGTTATCTGATGTTAGCAACCAACTGGCTTTACCTATTTTATAAGGTTTACCATTAACGACGCCACTTACGCCTTGTCCAGATTGAACGGTTATCGCCTGTGTTGTTAAATCAAAGCGTCTGTGTTGCATAAAAGCTTTAGCTAAAGGGTGCTCAGAGTGTGACTCTAATGCAGCAGCGATAGCTAAAATTTGGCTTTCATTATAGTCACTATTATAAACAACAACCTTGTCTAGAGAAAACTCACCTGTGGTTAAGGTGCCTGTTTTGTCAAAGGCAAAACAATTAATGTTGGGCATAGTCTCCATTACGTGTGCTGACTTTATCATGATTCCATCACGATTTAACCGAGTGGTAGCACAGGTTAAAGCGGTTGGTGTCGCTAAGGATAAAGCACAAGGACAAGTAGCGACTAATACTGATAAGGTAATCCAAAAAGCCTCTTCTGGTAAATGTTGCTGCCAATAAATAGCAGTACCAATAGCGGTCATTAAAATAATAGCAACAAAATATTGTGCGACTTTGTCTGAAAAACGCGCCAGCTTCGGTTTATGCGCTTGAGATTGTTCACTCAGGCGAATTAATTGACTTAAAAACGAGTCATTACTTGGTTTTTTTACTTGTATGTTTAGGTTGCCATCACCATTAATGGTGCCTGCGAAAACAGCATCATTGGTATTTTTAGTAACAGGTTTTTGTTCCCCAGATAACATGGCTTCATTAATTTGACTGCTGCCGCTTATAATCATGCCGTCAGCAGGTATTACTTCACCTGGCTTAACTAGCACTATGTCACCTTTAACGAGTTGTTTGGCGGCAACAAGCGTTTCATTATTGGCGGTTGTTGATAGTTGTATGCCTGCGTGACCTATTTTTATTGCTGTCATTGGCATCAGCTTCAATAAATTTGCTGATACTTGTGCTGCATGAGAACGAGCACGAAACTCTAAAAATTTGCCAATAAGTAATAAGAAGGTAAACATCGATACCGCTTCGAAGTACACCTCGCCTTGTTCTGTGATGGTCGCCCACACGCTCGCACTAAACGCAAGAATTATAGCAATGGAAACAGGAACATCCATCGATAATCGTTTCACCTTTAAGGCATTTATGGCTCCAGTATAAAAAGGAAATGCGCCGTATAAAATAATGGGAGTCGCCAAAATAAAGCTAACCCAACGCATATACACCTTAATGTCTTCAGACATATCAGTGAAGGCACCAAAATATAACCCAACAGCGATCATCATCACTTGCATCATTAAAATGCCACTGATACCTAAACGTTTGATAAATACTTTACTGGTCGCTTTATTTCGTTGTTCTACTTCATTGGCTTTAAAGGGGAGGGCTTGATAGCCAATTTTTTCTATTGCGTTAAGTATTTCGCTAAGTTGCACGGTCTTATCATGCCATTTAACTGTGGCTCGCTGCGTAGTCGCGTTTACCGAGACGTTTTCAACACCTTTAATTTTAGTTAATTGCATTTCAATTAACCATGCACAAGCGGCGCAACTAATACCGTCAATAGTTAATATTGCTTCCTTTGACTCATTTTCATGATAAATAAATTCACTTTGGAGTATTTCTTCATCTAACAACTTGTGCTTTTGTTGTTGAATTATTTTGAGATCGTCAGGCACGAGCTCAGCGCCTCTTTGCGCAGGCTCAGTTCTAAATTGATAGTATTGAGTTAGATTGTTATCAACGATAGCTTGTGCTACAGCTTGGCAACCTATACAACACATCGGTTGTTGTTTTTTGTTAATAGTAACGTAAAGGCTGATACCCTGAGGAATCGCTTCGTTACAATGAAAACATGAAGTAGGCATGGTTTACTGTGCTTTAGTAGGGTCTGGGATGAGGTTAATAAAGTTAGCTTGTGGCAGGCTAATGGTGTCTTGTATTTTCCAAGAGTCTTCAAATGGGGTTATTGTTACTTTCCACTTCCCTGAGATATGAGTATCGAAGGTATGTCTGAAGTAGCCGTTGCCATCTGGCGTTAACGCTAAGTAAAAATCTTTGTTTTCAAGAGTCGGGTGGAAAAAATTAACATTGAGTAATGGAAATACTTTTTCAATGCCTGTTGGCTTAATGACGAGCTTGTTATCAGAAAGTTGTAGCGCAAAACGCATCCCTAGTTTTTGTGCTCGTTTAACTTTAGCAACTTGTAAGTTAATGGCTTTCCCTGTTTTATAATAATCACCCACAACAAGTGGGTCTGGGCTGGTATTAGCAATAATATAAGTGCCAATACCAGCAACAACGGCAGTAAACGGGAGGATAAAAACTAACCAAGCCCAAGGCTCACGATACCAAGATGTTTTCATAATAGGTGCTATTTTTTAATAAGGTAAAATTAGTACTATTATAGCGTTTTTATAGGCGTTCAGCCAGCTTTCTTTATTAGATGATAAGAATAAAAAACCCTAGTTAACAATGTGTTAGCTAGGGTTGATTATAATTCATATCGATTGTTACAAAGGTAACAACTCTCTTAGAGTATTTGTCTTTTAATCTTGCGAAAGAGAGAAGACATAAGCACTTATTACATGCACTTTCTCTTCACCTAAAATATCTTTCCAAGGAGGCATAACACCAGCACGGCCGTTACGAATTGATTCTTCAATAGCACGTTGTGAGCCGCCATATAGCCAGATGTTGTCAGCTAGGTTTGGCGCGCCCATGGGTAAACCTAAGGCTAAACTTCCTTGTCCTTCGCTACCATGACAGCTTGCACAAAGGGCATATTTTTCTTTACCCGCTTTGGCTAGATCAGGGTTAACTGAGCGACCACTTAAGCTAATAACATAAGCGGCAACTTCTTTAACACCTTGTTCGCCACCTAACGCACTTTCCCAAGCGATCATACCGGAAGCTATTCGGCCATCCATAATACTCTCTTTGATTTTTTCAGGTGTACCACCATACAACCAGTCTTTATCAGCTAGGTTAGGAAAGCCGGTTGTACCGTGCGCATCAGAGCCGTGACATTGTGCACAGTTTTGAATAAATAAACGTTGACCTACTTTCAATGCTTCAGCATCGGTTGATAAGTCTTCGATTGTACGGGCAGCGTAAGCTGAAAATATTGGGCCGTACTTAGCATCCGCTTGTGCCACTTCACGGTCATATTGTACTAATACCCCTGAATCTTTCTCTAAATATTTTAAGGTTTTAGCTTTTGATTCAGCAATGTTCAAAATGCCTTGGTTAGAGCTTTTCCAGCCCAATAAGCCGGTCCAATTACCTAAACCGTACATAGCAATATAAACAAAAGCCCAAGCAATCGTTAATAAGAAAAACGTACTCCACCATTTCGGTAAAGGGTTATTTAATTCTGTGATGCCATCGAAAGTGTGCCCCATGGCTTCACCTTCTTTAACACCTGTGAAGTTCTTTAAGCACCAACGTAGTAGTAAATAGTAACCTACTAGTGACCCTAGGGTTAGAACCCAAACCCAAATATTCCAGAAGCTAGACATTTTTATTCGTCTCCTGTTTGCTATCTGTATTAAGATGACTTGCTTTATTATCTTTGTTGCTTTGTTCTTCTGCAAAAATCGAATTTGCTACTTCATCAAATGAAGACTTACGTTTTTTAGAATATGACCAAGCAACAATAATAATAAATAACGCCAATATAAGAAGGGCAAATAACCCTCGAAGTGTTCCGTAATCCATAGCGTTTAGCCTACTTCAATGCGTGGCCAAGTGATTGCAAGTAAGCAACCAAGGCACTCATTTCAGTTTTACCTTTTACGGCATCAGCAGCACCATCAATTTCAGCTTGGCTATAAAGCGGAATAGCATTGCCATCTTCGTCTTTATGGCTACGGTTACGTGTTAACAAGTTAAACGTTTCAAGCTTCTTAGCCGTTAGCTTGCCATCGAGTATATTGGTATTTAACCAGTTATAAGCAGGCATATTTGACTCAGGCACTACAGAACGAGGATCTGTTAAATGGGCAATATGCCAATCATCACTGTAACGGCCACCAACACGAGCGAGATCAGGCCCTGTACGTTTTGAACCCCATAGGAAAGGGTGTTCCCATACTTGTTCGCCAGCAACACTGTAATGGCCATAACGCTCGGTTTCGGCTCTAAATGGGCGGATCATTTGGCTATGGCAATTGCTACAACCTTCACGTATGTAAATATCACGGCCTTCCATTTCTAATGCCGTGTAAGGTCTCAAGTTATCAACCGGTGTGTTTGTTTCTTTTTGGAAGAATAAAGGGGTTATTTCAACTAGTCCACCAATACTGATTACCAATACAGTGAAAAGAAAGAACAAACCAACATTTTTTTCAATTTTCTCATGGTTATTTTTCATGTTTATTCTCCTTAAACTGTTTCAACTGGCTTAAGACTTCCGTCTTTTGCGCCGATTGTTTTAAACATGTTGTACGCCATTAATACAAAACCAGCGACAACAAGTACGCCACCTAGGAAGCGAATAAAGTAGAAGGGATAAGAAGCTGTTAAGCTCTCAACAAAGCTATAAGTTAACGTACCATCAGTGTTAACAGCACGCCACATTAAGCCTTGCATAACGCCTGAAATCCACATGGCTACGATATACAATACTACGCCAGCAGTATGTAGCCAAAAATGAACATTAATAAGACGAATGCTATACATACGGCCTTGATTAAATAACACAGGAATTAAGTGATAAAGTGCACCAATTGAAACCATAGCAACCCAGCCTAACGCACCAGAGTGTACATGGCCAACAGTCCAGTCGGTGTAATGCGAGAGGGCATTGACCGATTTTATCGCCATCATTGGCCCTTCAAAGGTAGACATACCATAGAAAGAGAGAGAAACAATCAAGAAACGTAATATTGGGTCAGTACGTAATTTATGCCAAGCACCTGACAGTGTCATAATACCGTTGATCATCCCGCCCCATGAAGGAAGGAATAATACAATTGACATAACCATACCAACAGACTGAGCCCAGTCAGGTAATGCAGTGTAATGTAAGTGATGTGGACCAGCCCAAATATAAAGCGAGACTAATGCCCAAAAATGTACAATAGATAAGCGGTAAGAATAAACAGGACGGTCAGCTTGTTTAGGAACAAAGTAGTACATCATCCCTAAGAAACCAGCAGTTAATAAAAAACCTACGGCGTTATGTCCATACCACCACTGCATCATTGCATCAATAGCACCAGGGTAAAGAGAGTATGATTTCATTGCAGATATAGGAATCACCATTGAGTTACCAATGTGTAAAACTGCAAGTGTGATAATAAAGCCACCAAAGAACCAGTTAGCTACATAGATATGTGAGGTTTTACGTTTGATTAGCGTACCAAAGAAAACAATCGCGTAGGCAACCCACACCAGTGTAATAAGAATATCAATTGGCCATTCTAGCTCGGCATACTCTTTGGTAGAGGTGTAACCTAAAGGTAATGATATCACTGCGGACAAAATAACAGCTTGCCAACCCCAAAAGGTAAAAGCTGCTAATTTCCCACCAAACAATCGTGTTTGGCAAGTTCGCTGCACAACATAATAAGAAGTGGCGAATAGGGCACTTGTACCAAAGGCAAAAATTACCGCATTAGTATGTAGTGGACGAAGACGAGAGTAGGTTAACCAAGGAGTATCAAAGTTTAACGCAGGCCAAATTAATTGAGCCGCGATAAGTACCCCTATAAGAGTACCAACGATTCCCCAGATTACGGTCGTCACAGTAAACTGACGTACAACATCGAAATTGTAGTCTACTGCTGACGTATTACTTTGAGTCATGTTATGGATTCCGCAGTGTTATTATTAATGAGAATTGTTTTTATATAAGCTTGATTATTAAAATCGCGCGATAAAAACGAATGGTATTTGTACTATTGCTATTTGCATATTAAATGGTATTGATATATGTCACAAAACCGAGCTAAATAGGCTGTATGCAAAGTAATTTTAACTCTTGGTGGTGATATAAATCAACCATTGCCTTCGTTTAAATTTGACTTAGATCAAATTACTCAACTATTGGGTAACATTTGCTTACTAATTAATAATATCAAAAATCACCAAGGCACAGAAAGCCAACCAGTATAAAGGTAGATCATCATTTAAAAGTCAGCGAGTTTAATCAGCTTATCGCGTTCAATTAAATATATCATTTTTCCTTGTATTTGAATTAATTGCTCTTTTTGAAATTTAGAAAAAACACGACTTAGAGTTTCTCTGCGTAAACCTAAAAAGTTAGCGACCTCGTTTCTGCTAATAGGGAGCTCAATTGAGTTATCGCTACCAGTATAAGCAGCGTTTCTTTCGATAATATTTAACAGGAATGCCGCTAATAGGCTATCAGCAGATTTTTTCCCGATATAAGCCTGAAAATTTCTTTGTCTAACATAACTCTGTTGGCTAAGTAGGGCGATAAAGTTTTTTTGAAGTTCAGGGACTAATTGGCTACATGCAGTCATCTGCTCAATAGATACTTTGCAAGCAGAGCTGTTACCTACTGCAATTGCAGTATAGTTGTAATGCTTTAAATGTAAGGCATCTTCGCCAATCAACTCACCGGGAAAGCGTAACCCTATAATATTCTCTTTATTGTTATCTGTATTTTGGCATAATTTATAAGCGCCAGACGTAACCGCATAGATACTGGTTAGCGGCTCTGCTTGGCGACAAAGTATTTTACTAACGACTTTAGTTTGTAAAAAGTGTTCAGCGAGTTCGATGGATTGATTAGTGGTTGTTACGGGCTTGCAGATAAAGTTCATTGAACAACTCTCACATTCAACATGCGTAGACTGGTTCTTTTTATTTATGATAAACTGGGGCGTTGAGTTAGGCACTGTGTTCACTTTTTGGTAACATACCCACACCACCAGCATCCTGCATATTCAAATTTGGCGGGTATCTATTAACTATCAATTAACTTAGTTTAAGGGAGTCAAGTAGCAATAACAATTACTTGAACTTAAATATTATCCATGATTAAAGTGTTAAGTGTAATATTACTTTTATTTACTATTTTAGCTTGTGAGCCAACAACCGTGATTGAAAATAACCCAAAGGGGTATCAACAAGCGCCATTTGTATGTTTAGCGAGTCAAAGTCAATGCCAAGTCAGTGCTGAGTATGGTCACTTTACGGTGCAGTTTGCACAAACCGCTCAAACAGGCAAAATAAAAACGGAGCTCCCTTTTAACCTACAGGTAACTTTTGAGGGCTTAAAGGAAACTTATCAGTTAACAAGTGTTGCAAGTTACCTTGAAGGAAAAACCATGTTTATGGGGAGAGTGCCAGTATTTTTTACCGAGCATGAGCATAACAATATGACTGCTCAAAGCTTATTAGCAAGTTGCGCAGAAGAAGTGATGACATGGCAGTTGTGGGTTGAGGCAAAGCTGTTAATAGATGGTCAAGTACAGCATCAGACCTTTATGATAGATTTTGACAGCCAAAGGTTATAATACTTTCAACGTGATAATAACGCTGCTCAGAAAACCTACAAGCTCCTATGAAAGACGGGTATTAAGTTCAGCCCCATTAAATACCCGCCTTTTGCTTGTTTTTAGTGCTGACCGCTTTAAATGTTATTAGTAACATCAATAGCAAGCTTTAGCTTTTGCCCCGGTTGCAAATATTTATTTCGACTTAAGCTATTCCAACGTTCAATATCACTAATTCGGACATTAAACTTACTGGCGATACGAGCAAAGGAGTCACCACTTCTTACTTTATAAGTAATGTGTCGCATAATACCTTGCTCAACTCCAGCATTTATTGCTGCTACCTCATTACGTGTATTTGAGAAGGTGGGAGTTTTCCATATGACTAATTTTTGGCCTAACTTTAAGGTGTCTCGTGGGGCAAAACCGTTCCATTTAGCTATGTTACTACTCTTAACCTTATAATGTTGTCCCAGGTCCCAAAGAGTATCTCCAGCGACAACGGTATGTGTTACTTTTAAGCCTTTTTTCGGGGTAGCCTGTTTTTTCGCAATGCGTTGTTCTTGAGACAATATATAGCTATCAAGGGATTTAGCAGCCACAGGTATTAATAAATGTTTTCCCGCTCTTATTTGATTACCTTTAAGGTTATTTACTTGGCGAATTAAGTCGATACTTGTGTGGAATTTATTGGCGATGTGCCCTAGGTTATCACCACTTTGTATTTTGTAACGCTGCCAAGCTAAACGTTCCTTTTTGTTCAATTTCGCCAAACCTTGGGTAAAACCTGCAACCTTATGTTTAGGTAAAATTAAACGATGAGGGCCTGCTGGATCAGTTGACCAACGATTGAACCCAGGGTTTAATCGTTGTAATTCAGTCAGTGTTAGGCCGGCTAAAGTGGCAGCTTTTGCTAAGTCTATTTGAGAGCCAATATCCACTTGGCTAATAACTGCTTCATTCGCAATTTCATAAAGATTAATATTAAACTGTGCTGGGCGTTTAATTAAATCAGCCAGTGCTAATAACTTGGGGACATACGCTTTAGTTTCTTTAGGTAAGTCGAGCGACCAAAAGTCTGTCGCTTTACCTAAGCTTTTATTTTTTCGTACCGCTCGCTGAACGCGACCTTCACCAGAGTTATACGCAGCTAGCGCAAGCAACCAATCGTTATCAAAAAACTTATGTAAATAGAGCATGTACTTAATGGCGCCTTCTGTAGATGCAACAACATCACGGCGGCCGTCGTACCACCAGTTTTGTTTCATGCCAAAACGTTTGCCCGTTGCAGGAACAAATTGCCACATGCCAGAGGCACGACCGTGCGAATAAGCAAAGGGGTCGAATGCACTTTCAACAATAGGCAGTAGGGCTAGCTCAACGGGTACATTGTTTTTTTCCAACTCTTCAACAATATAGAATAAGAAAGGCTCAGCACGCTTGGCTACTCTGGTAAAGTAACTTGGGTGTTTCGCATACCAATTGCGTTGTGCTATAACACGGCTGTTTTCGGGCACATGAAAGGTAAATTGTGAGCGCATTCGCTGCCAAACATCATGTTTGTTTTGTTGTGATGGGTCTTTTACTGATAATGAAAAATCTACATCATCAACAGGGTGGATAACATCAATATTTTCATCAACAAGTAAAGCTTGGTTAATGTCTGTGGTAGAAGCAATAGCCTCGGCTTGGATCGCGCTCTTGTCGTGTGTTAATAAAGTGCTTTGACAGCCACTAAGTAAAATGAATGCAGGGAGTAAAATATATTTCATGAATGGCCAGTGATAATTTATAAAAGGAAAGCGTTACCTATATAATGCGGATTAGTGTGTATAGGTGGTATTTTTTTAAGATTACCATGTTAAAATTGGTCTTTCCAGCGCCTAATCGTTGTAAAAGTATTTAGGCTGTTAGTTTCTGTGCGTTTATCAAAAGCCATCGCACTTTTTTGTATGGCATTTTCGTGGCTTCTTAAAAAAGGGTTTATTTGTTTTTCTCTTTTTATAGTGGTAGGTATTGTTGCTTTATTCGCTAAGCGTAACATTTTAACGTGTTGATTATATTCTATTAATGCTTTGTTGTTAGGTTCAACTGCTAACGCAAAACGCAAATTAGCCTGGGTATATTCATGGGCGCAGTATACCTTGGTATTTTCAGGTAAGTTGGCAAGTTTTGTTAAGGATGCTAGCATTTGCTCAGCGCTACCTTCAAAGATCCGGCCACAACCCCCTGAGAACAAGGTGTCACCACAAAATAACACTGGCGGTAACTTATCATCACTAAAATAGGCAATATGTCCGGCAGTATGACCAGGTAAATCAATCACCGTAAAGCACAGAGCAAGCTCAGTTAAGTTAACCCGATCATTTTCAATTAATTTAACCTCACAGTACGGTATATTTTCGTTTGCAGGGCCATAAATAGTTAATGCATATTGTTTATGTAGGCAATAAGCGACGAGCTCTTTAATGCCACCGGTATGATCAGCATGGTGATGAGTAATTAAAATAGCATTTAATGCGAGGTTATTCTCCTCTAAAAAGCGGATACAAACATCAGCGTCACCGGGGTCAACTATTGCAGCCGAGCTACTATTAGCAATAGCCCATATGTAATTATCAGAAAAAGCGGGGATAGCGGTAATGGTTAAATTGGTTTTGTTAACTGAACCCATGTGAAATTTCCAACTTGCTTAAGAACTAGAGTTAATTATACTGACATTATCAGCAATACCAATACTAACAGCCACAGTAATTGAAACAACTGGAATTTATGAAACCTGCGTTAGCGTCCAAACAACCACTTTATCCCAATTCTTGGCAAGACTTACCTAATGGTGACATCATTTTGTCAGCTATTGACGAGATTTTACATCCTTGGTGGCAACGGTTTTTTGGTTATCACTTATTAAAAATAGGCGCATTAAGCCATGAATTATCTTGCAATAACAGCCCAATAAAACATCAGGTTAGTTGTCGCACAAACGCTTCAACTTTTGGTGAACATAAGGAACAGCACACTGATATAATAGGTGAGTTAGACGATTTACCCTTACTTGAACACAGTGTTGATGTTTGTTTGCTTAGCCATGCGTTAGAGTTTTCTAGTGATCCTCACCATGTAGTTCGTGAAGCGAATAGGGTGCTCATTCCTAACGGACATCTTATTGTTACTGGTTTTAATCCCCTGTCTTTAGCGGGGCTAAATAGTGTTATTCCGTATAGAAGGAATAAAAGCCCTTGGAACGAACATTTTTTTTCTCCACTGCGTGTCAAAGATTGGCTCGACTTAATGGGATATGAAATTCTAAGCGATGAACGTTGCTTGCACAGTAATTTAGCAGGAAAAATTAATGAGTATGGTATTACGCATTATTGGCGTAAATTTGCCAGTAATTATTTAACGCGCTTAGGCTCTGTTTATGTCATTATTGCTAAAAAGCGTGTATTACCCTTAACGCCAATAAAACCAAAGTGGCAAATCAAAACGGAATTTAACCCAGTTAAAGTACCCACAATGAAGACACATTCGACCACGAATAATCATCGAGTAAAAGTTAGTTGTTCAAAAAACAGAAGATAACTTACCGCTATTGCAGAATAAATTTACTGATATCGCGATTTATTTATACTTCAGTATGCCGTTGAATAAATACTATAATAGTCACTATATGCATGTTAACCCATGAAAAATTGTGAATGTTCAAGTATGATACTTTTATTATTGAGTACACTTAAAAAAGATTAAACACCATGAAGAGAAATAAACTTGAACACTATTTAGACCAGCTATTAACGCCTGCACGGATAAAAGATTATGCGCCCAATGGTTTACAAATTCAGGGTAAAGATGAAATAACTAAAATAATCACCGGGGTTACGGCATCACAGGCACTGATTAACCAAGCCATAGCTGAGCAAGCCGATGCAATTCTTGTACATCATGGTTACTTTTGGAAAAACGAGTCTTATGTTATCCGCGGTATGAAACATAAACGCATAAAAGCGTTACTTGATCATAATATAAATTTATTTGCTTATCATTTACCGCTCGATATTCATCCTACTTTAGGAAATAACGCCCAATTAGCCAAGTTATTAAATATTGAAGTAACTGGGCCACTTGAGTTAGGCAATGATTTAAGTGTCGCGCTACAAGGGCAACTACTTGAGGCTTATTCAGGGGTAGACTTTGCTAGTAAAATTACTTCAACACTTAATCGAACGTGTTTGCATATTGCTCCGCCATCAAATAAAACAATTAAAACAGTTGCTTGGTGCACAGGCGGTGGTCAACATTATATTGAACTAGCGGCAGAGCAGGGAATAGATGCTTTTGTGACCGGTGAAGTCTCAGAGCAAACGACACATATTGCCCATGAAATGGATATTCACTTTTTTGCGGCAGGGCATCACGCTACTGAGCGTTACGGCGTGAAAGCTTTAGGTGAGTATTTAGCCAAAGAACAAGATATTGACGTTGTTTTTCTTGATATAGACAACCCTGTATAATGTTGTCGTGGCTTTGTCCTCATTGCACAAGCCTCATTGCTCAAGACAACACTCGGTATGACAAATCACCGAGTGTTGTTGACGTTTTAATTTCTTTAACCCAAGTGTGTTGATTAATCGTTTTGGTTAGAAAAACTCATTTGATAACCAGTCGTAGACATTGTGTTTTTTTCTAAAAGCATGAACTGGTTTTTACTCTCTTCGTTTAATGTTAATTCGCTCGAGGCGAGAACAATATTACTACTTCCAATGCTGCCGATAACATAAACATCGTATGTGTTATTGAGTAATTGAATAGTATTTGGTGTGGCAAAGGCAGCGGTTAAGCTTTGATCTGCAGTTTCTATTATTTCATCATTTCTAACAAAAAAGACTTTAATGCTAGCATAGTTATCCACTATTTCATCTTGATCAATTAAATTAATAACAGTAATTGCATGGCTATAAATATTATCAGAGTTGCTATTGGTCACGACAATAGAGTTTAGCGTTACTTCTAATTCATCAATATAACCATCACCATTTTCATCTATGTCTCCATCACCATCTTCATCAACAGCCTCTTCTAGCAGGTAGAAAAATATAGTTTTATTAATATTTTCATTTAATGTTAATAAATGGTTGCTAATCAGCGTACTTTGGTCTTGTTCATCAAGTACATTCAGGCGGTAGTCACCGGAATCAATCACAGATAAAGCGCTAAACTCACCATAAGCAAGTGCCGAAGCTTCAGGTGATTCATCAATATCGTCTAGGTGAAAATCAATACTTCCGTGATAATTAGGGAGTAACTCGTTTTGTACAATACCATTGTATACACGATAACTTGCCTCAGAATTTGCATCTGAATATGTTTGGCTAGTTGATGTTGAAGTGATATCCATAATATAGGGGGAAGAGCCAACGCCAGTATTTTCACGAATAACAAAAATGTATTCAGAAGCATAAGGAAAAGAAATTTCTTCAGAAGTAAAAAGTACTTCGTTACTTCCTGCTAAAGTAATATAAAAAATATACTCGTCTTGGGCTATTTTTTGATTAGCAGAAAGTTCAGTGTAGGTAGTGCTATTTAGTAATTGTGCTTCAATAAATGTTTCATCAGACTCAGAGTAATAAAAATCTAATCCCGCCGACTCATTATGCATATTTAACACTTTCATATTAAATATCTCGTCATTGCTATCATCAGTTAATTGGTCTTCAGTTCTAACGGGAAGGTCGTAAGTTAATACTTGTGGTTCCTTAATATCTTCTGAAATAACAATAAACTTAACTACCTCACTCGTTACTTGTAAGCTGTTTTCATAAATAGTTTCTAAATCATATTGGTTGTTATACTCGCTCTGCCAAGCTAGCTCAATATCATAGTTATCAGGGTCGTATGCAAAGCGACTACTAATTTGTGTAAAGGCAATAGAAGAGTAAGTTTGTTCGCTGTAATCATCATTATCATATTGGTCTATTGTTAAATGTATCCCTGGTGAGTTTGAAGATAAGTTGTAGAGTTGAACGTAGCCAGTTGATGAGTCTGAGCTACTACCACAGCTAAACAATGTGATTGAAAAAAGTAAAACACAGCACAGTGTTATATGTTTCTTATAATGAGCAGTAAAACGAGTATTTTTTATCATCGGCTTTCCTTTAGTAAGTAAATATAAGCGGATCAAAACATCAAATTTAGGGTGATAAAACGCCTTGATATCTCTATCACCATGTAAATTTATAAATAAGAACGTTAAGATACGTAAGTTGCATTTATTGCCAGAAAATAGAGTATGAGGCTGTGAGTTAGTTCATCTGGAGCTGTCGTTTTTGGCTTTATTTACTTAACTTTACAAAAAAGAGTAAACAATAGGCAGAGGGGGGGAGTGAATAAAAACAAAGAGGTTAAATGGCATTAGAAATATCACCCCTTTCAAGTTAATTTTGGCAGTTAGCTGTTAAAACCTCTTTCAGCTTGAGTCTAATGCTCACCGACAATGTAGAGTGAGCATTAGCTGGTTTTGTATTGTAACTAACCCTCGTTTTGGTCAGCAAAGGTCATTTTGTAGCCAGTTGCAGTATTTGCATCTTTTTCTAACATAATAAATTGATTCTTAGTATCTTCATTAACAGTGAGCACAGTCGAGGTAAGAATTATTTTGCTAGAATCCAGTGTGCCAATGACATAAACGGTATAAGTATTGTTTAGTAATTGAACAGAAGCAGGTTGCGCAAAAGTAGCGTTAACACTTTTTGCAGCCGTTTCAATTATTTCATCACTACGAACAAAGTAAACTTTGATCGTGGAAAAGTTATCAACCAACTCGTTTTGATCTATTAAATTAATAACGGTCATTTGATGATTATAAATATTTTTAATAGTGCTGTTAGGCACAATAAGAGAGTTAATTTTTATGCTTAGTTCGTCTATTTGTCCATCACCATCTTCATCGACATTGCCATCATTGTCTTTATCTACCGCTTGCTCTAATAAGTAGAAAAATATAGTTTTATTGGTGTTTTTATCTAGTACTAATAAATGGTTGCTGATCATCGGGCTTTGCAGTTCAGAGGCAAGCAAACTCATATTATAATCACCAGAATTAATAATAGTTGAAGGGCTAAACTCACGAAAGCCCAGTGCTGAAACTTCCGCTGAATCGTCGATACCATTTAGGTGTAAGTCAATATGACTTTTATAATGAGGGAGTAACTCATGTTCTACAATACCATTATATACGCGATAACTCGCTTCTGAGCTAGCATCTGCATACTCCTTGCTTGTCGAAGAGGTAGTAACATCGATAATAAACGGTGAAGAGCCCACCCCAGTATTTTCACGGATAGCAATAATATATTCTGAGGCATAAGGAAAAGGTATGCTTTGTGAGGTATATAATACTTCATCACTACCTGCAGAGGTAATATAAAAAATATAAGAGTCTTGCGCTAATTTCTGATTGGCAGATAGCTCAGTATAAGCGGTGCTATTTAATAGTATCGCCTCGTTAAACGTTTGCTCTGCTTCAGAATAGTAAAGGTCTACGCCAGAAGAAGCATTATGCATATTAAGCACTTTAATATTAAATTCGTTATTATTATTATCTTTTTTTTGCTCGTCTTCGGCTCTAACAGGTAAGTCATAAACCAAAACGTGTGGGTTTTTAATACTTTCAGTCATAACAATAAACTTCACAGTATCACTGTTAACGTGTAATTTATCTTGGTGAATTGTTTCTAAGTTATAGCTACTGTTGCTGCCATTTTGCCATGCGAGTGCAAGATCATAGCTACCAGGATCAAATGAAAAACGCTGGCTGATGTTTGTAAAAGTAACGGGTGAATATGTTTGCTCGTTGTAATCGGCATTATCAAGCTGGTCAATCGTGAGGTGTATGCCAGGAGAGTTTGAAGATAAGTTGTACAGCTGAACGTAGCCTGTACTTTGTTCAGAGTCACTACCACAGCCAAATAAGGCGAATGAGAAAAACAACGCACACCATAAAGCGATATGCTTTTTGTACTGTGCCTGAAAAAAATTACGAATGTTCATTGGTTGTCCTTTTGTAAACTACCACTGTTTACGTGGCAAATTTAGGGTGAGTAAATCCCTTAGTTAAAATACTAATATTTAAAACATAAGGAGAGATGTAAGGTGATACAAAAAAATAACTATACGCGGCGGTGGAAGCCTTTGCATATGAAAATCACCTAATTTAGGCGTAAAATTACATATAACTACATGAAATCACATGTGATTACACTTGATGACAGCCAATGACATAAAGTTACATTTTTAGGTGAGGAGGGGGGCAATAACAGTATTTTAAAATGAACCCGCAAGATGACATACCACGCGCATTAATATACTTTTAAAAATATAACTTTTAAAAGATATTGACTAAGCGCCAATAAGGTTTAACCCGCAAACACGTAGTGTTTGGCCTGTAATAGCAAAAGTTGATTGTTGGCCTAAAAAAGCCACCGCTGCGGCAACATCAATAGGTAAACCTCCTTGACCTAAAGCGTTCATTCGTCGCCCCATTTCCCTGGTAAAAAAAGGTATTTGTCTAGTCATTTGTGTTTCGATAAACCCAGGAGCTACGGCGTTAATAGTAATGTTATCTAATGCGAGTTTGGCACTAATGCTGCTAACATAACCTATAATGCCAGCTTTAGAGCAAGCGTAGTTAGTTTGACCACCTTGCCCAGCAATACCATTCATTGAAGATAAGCAAACAATACTTGCGTGCTTGTTAATACACTGTTCTTTTAACAGTATTTTGTTTATGCGCATTACCGAGAGTAAGTTGATATTGAGCGTTTGTTGCCAAAAATGTTCGGGCATTTTTGCTAGGGTTTTATCTCGGGTAATCCCTGCATTATGTACGATTAAATCAAAACCATTATGTTTTTGAGCTAATGCCGCTAACTGTTCACCAGCAGTGTTTTCAGCTATATCTAAAATGAAAGCCTCACCCTGTAACGTGTTCATTGTATGAGTCAGTTGTGTTTTCATTGCCGCAATATCAATACCAATCACTTGGTAGCCGTCATGGCTTAACCTGTGCGCGATAGCAGCGCCAATACCTTGAGCGGCTCCTGTTACGATAGCGACTTTATTTCTTGTTGCTATGCCAACTTGGTGCTCGGGTTGCTGACTCTGACTGTCAATAACAAGCGCTTGGCCACTGACAAAAGCGGAGTCTGTCGAAAGAAAAAAATAAAGCGGCTCAATTAAGGCATTAGCGGTATTGTCCGTTTGCTCGTCAATTAAAATCACATTGGCGGTACTGCCTTTTCTACCCACTTCCTTTGCTACGCTCTTGCTAAAACCAATAACCGCTTGACTAAAAGCATTTTGCGCTTCGTTATGTTGTGCTGTGCTAGCACTAGTTATAATCACAATTCGTGCATTGGTGGTTAGGCATTGAAGTGAATTTTGTACGGTTGAAAATAAAGTGTGGTAGCTAGTTTCACCATCATAGTTGGTGGCATCAATAACTAACGCTTGTATCGTAGGAGAGCTTATATTGTTAAGTGAATTGATCACTTTGCCGGGTAATTGCGTTGTTGCCGAGTTAATATACTTATTGATTTGCTTGCTTAAGCTTAAACAATATATCGTGCTAGGCAATACCGAATTACTTGAACGCTTTAAAGGAGTAGGTTCAGCAAAACCCAGTAGTGAAAATAGTTTATTGGTGAGTGTCATGTAAAACGGTAGCTATCGTAATTGATTTTAATCAGTCTAACAAAAAAACTATTTAAACGTTACTGAGTAAAAAGGTTTTTTAGCTGTTTAGTGAGGTTTAATACAGTACTTTCTTTATTGAAAAGTCAGTAAAGTAAACTTTTTCTTCTTCAGCGCGTAAACTGTCGGTTTCAATAATAGAGCGATAAATACCCCATTTAGGTCGAACAAAGTCATTCGTCTCATTACCGCGCCACATATCAATGTTTACTTTATTAATGTTAATGATCACTTTATTATCGCGTAAACGTGTCATGACCAGCCTAAAAGTCCCTTGCTCTGCAAAGGTGGTTTCGACAAAAACGTCTACCCACTCATCGGTTATATCATCCCAAGCATTCGCATCCTGAAAAATATAGTCGGTTACGGTTGCGTTACCCTCGAGATCATGGCCTGTATTGTGGCGAATTTGCAAGGTGTTTCCAGTGGTTGATTTTTTTGCCCCAGAGAGTGTGATTATGGGTTGAGCGTCATTACCATTAGTGTATGCATCGCTCTTATTAACCGCTTTGAGTTGAAAGAAATGGGAAAACTTACTTGATAAAGTCATGCCTGAGAACAGCTTAAATTTCCAAGTATATTGCAGCGTTTCGTTTTCAAATGCTTTTAGAGCATTTACTGATTTATCATAAGCCTTAATTTCATTTCGTTGGCGGTCAATATAGTCTTTATCCCTGTCACCATCGAGGTCGCGGTGCGATAAAAAAATAAAGTAGTGGCCAACGTCTTTATCCGTGCCTTGAATAATATGTTGTCCACCATTTTGGTGATTGCCAGGATATAAATCGGGTGATTCTATTGAACCTACCGCTAAGACATTTTGAATAATATCGTATGTATTGGTTCCCGTATTATCACCATCTGCCGTTAATGTAACTTCAGACAATACGGTTGCTTCGCTAGCAGGTACTTCAATGTTTTTATCAATGGGGTTATCAACAGGACTATCATACGCACTGCCACCGCCACAAGAAATTAACATGACACAGGCTAAAATGGAGACAAAAGATTGGATCGGTTTGTTAATGAGTAAAAGGTGTAGCACAGCTTTCTCTTTATATAAAATAATGACTTATTTAAATTATACCTGAGTTATCGCAATGAATGGTATTCATTATTGACCAGAGCTGCTAGCGCTAAACATAGTATTGTATCAATATCGTTAAAGTGATTATTTCCCTAGTCACTACTTTTAAATTTGATTAAACTGACTAAATTTACAATACAAAGTAGCGTGTTATGGAAAAGCATCAAGTATTATTAATCGCCTTAAGAAAGGTGATCAGAGCAATAGACTTACATTCAAAACAGTTAAGCAAAACTTCTGGTATAACCAGTCCACAATTATTAATTATGCTTGAAGTCGATAAAGACGCGGGGATAAATTCAAGCCAAGTAGCGAAAAATGTAAATTTAAGTGCCGCAACGGTGACTAATATTCTTGATAGGTTAGAAGCTAAAGCCCTAGTTTTAAGAGTGCGAGATACACAAGACAAGCGCAAAGTTGGTTTGTTTTTAACTCAGGAAGGTAAAGCGCTATTGCAGAATGCCCCTCACGCGTTGCAAGCGCACTTTATTGAAAATTTTGATAATTTAGCGCAGTGGGAGCAGTCTCAACTGTTGTCGTCAATGGAGCGTATTGCCGAAATGATGGACGCCAATGAAATTGACGCCGCACCTTTATTAGAGCTTAATCCAATGAATGCCAGTATTGCTAGCAAAACTAGCGAACCAGAAAATTAACGCATTAAATGTAAAAAGTGTAGGTGTTTTTGGTACTGATCAATAATGTTATTAATGACAGCCGTTTTTGACCAGCCCATAATATTATAGTCTTGCCCGCCTTCACCAAGGTGTACTTCTGCGCGATAATAATCGAGCTCATTGTCTTCAACGTTAGTCTCATTATCAGCTTCAGTCACAAAGTCGGGTTGTGAATGTTTACGTGCGAGTACACGATAAATAAATTTTTGCTCTTCGCCATGGTCAACAACTAAAGTTAAGCCACCATTTAGGGACACCTCTACATTAATTTGGCTGTCTTTTAATTCTTTAGCAACTAAGTCAAATGCTGGCGCAACGACCTGATTAATAAACTTATTAACATTGGCTTTACTTGGAAAGTCGACAATGTTTTTTAGTCGAATTTGCCAATTATCATCATTACCACTATTAGAATGAGGTATGGCCGTGATCAGTTGGCATTCTTGTTTAATTGCTTCTACTCTTAATGCTTTAATTAACCCAATAATTGCTAACAACAACACAATAGCAAAGGGTAAAGCGCTCGCAATGGTCATGGTTTGCAACGCATTAAGGCCACCTACTAATAGTAATATAGCAGCCACTACTCCAATACCTAAAGCCCAATAGAGACGCTGCCACAAAGGGGTGTTATTACTGCCGTGTGAACAAAGCATATCGACAACCATAGCGCCAGAATCACATGAAGTGACAAAAAACACCACAATCATCAATACGCTGATAAATGAAAGTACCGTGGCTAATGGAAAGTTTTCAAGAAAAACAAACAAGGCGACCGATGAATCTTTACTGACCATATCACCTAAAGCAATAACTCCCTGATTATAAACTAAATCTATGGCGCTATTACCAAAAATAGTCATCCATAGTAGGGTAAACACGGTAGGTATTAACATCACACCTAAAATAAATTCTTTAATGGTGCGCCCGCGTGATATTCTGGCAATAAACAACCCCACAAAAGGTGCCCAAGCAAGCCACCAACCCCAGTAAAATATTGTCCAACCGCCTATCCAATTGGTTTTTTTATAGGCAAATAAATTAAAGGTGTTATGCACTATGTCGGTTAAATAATCCCCGACGTTTTGTAAGTATGCTTGCAATAAAAATACCGTTGGTCCCAATATAAAAATTAATAATAATAAGCAAACCGCTAAAATCATATTTGTTTGTGAAAGTATTTTAATGCCCTTGTCTAATCCTGTTGCCACCGATATCACCGCAAAGCCAGTTATACCGCACATAATAATGATTTGATTAGCGATTGAAATATCAAGACCAAATAAATAATTAAACCCAGAATTTACTTGTGAAGAGCCTAAACCTAAAGAGGTGGCAACCCCAAAAACCGTACTCACCACAGCAAAGATGTCAACTAAATGGCCAGGCCATTGGTAAATTCTCTCACCAATTAAAGGGTATAAGGCAGAACGTAACGTTAAGGGTAAGTGGTGGCGGTAACTAAAATACGCTAATACTAAAGCGACAATGGCATAAATTGCCCAAGCATGAAGCCCCCAATGAAAAAAAGTCATTTTCATTGCCTCTCTCACTGCCTCTACTGTGCCTGTTTCGGCTGTTGGTGGCGACAAATAATGCATTAGTGGCTCTGCAACACCAAAAAACATTAAACCAATACCCATACCAGCAGCAAAAAGCATCGAAAGCCAAGTGGCAACTGAGTAGTCAGGTGTGGCGTGATCTGGCCCTAAGCGAATATGACCATAGCGGGAAAAGCCCAGGAAAATAACAAAAAAGAAAATAAAGGCCACGGTTAGCACATAAAACCAACTGCCGTTATCGATAATGCTTGTTTGAACAAGCGTAAATAATGCCTGTGCTTGTTTTGGCATTACGGCTGTATAAAGTAACAGCGCAATAATAATAGATGAAGCGCCAACGAATACCGTTTTATTTAAATTATTTTTAGCTGGTAAAAACAAGCTTCTCTCCTAGATTTGATTTGTATTGATACTATCTACAAACAACATATACCGTAGTGATAAAGTATATAATAGCATATATATAAGTCGTAACAGGTAGATATACAGTGATAGTTGCTTTGTAAATAAATAAATATGTTGCTAAGCTGTTAACGTAATGAAAAATAGTTAGAGCTCTAATGATATTAATTTACTAAATATGAACACAAATAACAGCAAAAATAATAAGGGATAACATATATGAAGTTTACTAAGTTACATTGCGCTGTATTAGCAGCAATTACTGTATCAAGCTCAGTCTATGCTGAAGAAGTAGCAAAAAAAACGAAAGCAAAAATAGAAGTCATTGAAGTGACTGCCACCAAACGAGCTGAATCAATTTAAGATGTTCCAGTCACAGTTACCGCATTAACTGGGGATAGTTTAGAGAAACTTGGTGTTGCTAATTTTGATCAATATGTTGAATTTTTGCCTAATGTGGTGTTTCAAGGAACAGGTCCCGGGCAAAATGAAATATATATTCGTGGTGCTGCAACCACACAAACCAATATTTCAGTGTCTTCAGTACAAGCTCTACAACCTTCTGTCGCTTTTTATTTAGATGAACAACCTGTGTCAATGCAGGGGCGCAATTTAGACGTGTACGCAACTGATGTTCAACGTATAGAGGTGTTACCAGGGCCGCAAGGCACGCTTTATGGGGCTAGCTCGCAATCAGGTACTGTGCGTTTAATTACAAATAAACCTAGCCACGATGGCTTTGCTGCGGGTTTTGACACCAGCACCAGTTCAACGTCTGGTGGAGACTTAAGCAACTCAGTTGAAGCCTACTTTAATATGTCATTAACAGACTCTCTTGCTGTTCGAGTGGCGACTTATAACGATCATCAAGGTGGCTGGATAGACAATATCCTTAATGTACCAGGTGAAGGAGGTTATACTGGCAGTGCTGTTGTTATTGACAGGGTGTCAGGAAGTCCTTTAGCTAACCCAGAAAATACGCCTATTATTATCCCAAAAAATGCGGAATTAGTTGAAGATAATTTTAATACAGCAAATTATGCAGGAGCACGTTTTGGTTTATCTTATTTAATTAACAACGAATGGGAGTTGTTAGTTCAGCATACTCAGCAATCGCTCGATACCGAAGGGGTTTTTGCTTACGACCCAAACCTTGAAGGTGAAACATCGACTAACCGCTTCGTCCCCGAAAATAACAATGATGATTTTGGCTTAACAACCTGGACACTAGAAGGACGCCTTGAGCACCTTGATATTGTATATACCGGTGGTTATTTAGACAGAGACATTAACTCAACAATTGACTACACCGGTTACACTAATGGCGGTGCTTTTGCTGCTTATTATGTTTGTAACTATTCAGGGCTCCCAGAATCAGAACAAGAATGCCTTGATCCCACAAAATACTATAAAGAACAAACCAGTACCTCGCGCATCACCCATGAGCTTCGCGCCAGCACTTCTGCTGCTAACCGTTGGCGTGTTACCGCGGGTGTCTTTTACGACTCGCAAGACTTATCAACGGTGGGCGAATTTAATATTGCCAATATTGAAAAGTTTGATAATTTAACCACTACGCTCAAAGGGAGTGACGGAATTAATAGCGATGGTGGGCCATTCCCGCCTGAAGTAAGCTTTGTGAATGACATTACGCACACGATAGACCAAATAGCATTTTTTGGTCAATTAGAATATGCATTTACAGACACTGTTAGTGCCAGTTTTGGCGCCCGTTGGTATGAAATTGAAGACGCTTATAAAGGCTCTACGTCAACGGTTGATGTTAGTGGAAGATTACAAGCGTTTGGTAATGGGAGTGAAGCCGCGTTAACTGAGTTTTTTGGTGAAGATGAGGCTGCTTCAATACAAACGGCAATTGCTAATGGGCAATTAAAAACTAACTTACTTGACGATAATGGTGCATTAACCGTAAATGATACCATTATTAAAGCATCAATTGATTGGAAAGTAGCTGACGGAGTCATGGTGTTTGCTTCGTACTCTGAGGGTTTTAGGCCGCCAGTTACCAACCGTGTTGGCGGTGGGTTAGCGACAAATCAAGAAGGTGCATTTGACGGTTTTCGTATTCCTGTCTATTCCACTACCGATAGCCTAGATAATATTGAATTAGGCTTTAAATCTACCTTACTAGATCAAACCTTACGCTTTAACGCTACTGCGTATTATTCAAAAATTTCAGACTTACAAACTTCACGTTTTGATCCAACCAATATCAGCTTCTTAGTATTTACAGACAATGTAGGTGACGCTGAAATTAAAGGGATTGATGGTGATTTTAGTTGGGCTGCTACTGAAAATTTAATGATTAGTGGGGCATTTAGTTTTATTGATACTGAGCTAACCTCAATTAATGATGAACTGGCCGGTATAGCACCTTCAGTGGGGAGTAAATTACCTTACTCAGCTGATTTTTCAGCTAATTTACAAGCGCAATATTTTTACCCAATCGCAAAAGATATGACCGGTTATATTAATGGTTCAATCAGTTATACCGGTGACAGGCTTACTGGTATGAGTATGGATGCTTACGTAAATGAAGATGCCACGCACTTAATTTACGGTACAGGTACAGGTTTAAGTATTCAAAAAGAAGCTGAGGTATATTCAGGAGTTAATTACCTTGACAGTAATGGTCAAGTTTTTGAAGGGGGGCGCTATGTGCAAGATAGCTATGTTTTGGCAAATATCAGTTTTGGGGTCACAAACGACGAATGGAAAGCTGAATTGTTTATCGATAATTTAACAGATGAAAGTGCGGTTTTATATATAGACACTCAGCAGTTTACACCAAAAGTTGTTAGTAATAGGCCGCGCACCATTGGTTTTAGATTTTCGTATGACTTTTACTAAGTAATAGTAAATTACCGTATAATATAAAATAAAAGTGCCGTTTGTTAGTAGTATCAAACGGCTTTTTATTGATACAGTATCCTTTTAGTTTTTTGCCATTTAGGCATATTTCGGAGTTAACCCGTTGAATTCCACAGCCCCTATTTTATTTGAAAGACAATTAAAAACTATTCAACAATTAATTCGAACAGCAAAATTTAATGATGCGATTCATCAAAGCTCACAATTACTTAAGCAAACGCCAGATAAACAAGCACAAGTTCAGTTGTGGTATTTACTTGCAGTAGCACAGCGCTACGCAAAAAAAACTGCATTGGCGCTACAGAGTATTCAAACATTACTTAATATTGATAGCGCGCATAGCAGGGCAAACCAAGAACAAGGTTTTATTTATCTTGCTTTAGGAGAACGTGTGCAGGCTAAAGCTTCTTTTGAGTGTGCAGTTGACCTTAACCCAAGCTTGGTCGCATCTTGGCAAGAGCTCATTGAACTGTATCGGGGTTTAGGTGAACAAAACAATGTGCAAAAAGCAGCTAACCAACTAGAAAAATTAAAAAAACTGCCGCCAGCTTTGCTAGCAGTCACTGAATATATGCATGAAGGAAAATTATTAAAAGCAGAGCAAATTTGTCGACATTTCTTACAGAATAATAAGCGCAATATCGAGGGAATGTGTTTACTTGCTGAAATTGGCATTGAACTTAACGTCTATAACGATGCTGAGTTTCTTTTGGAAAGTGCCTTGGTTTTAGCGCCTGAGCATGTCAGAGCCCGCTCACAATACCTCAATTTACTGATGCGTTTGGGTAAGTATAAGCTGGCAGAGCAGCAAGTGGCTATTTTGCTTACAACACAACCTCATAACCGCAGTTTTAAAGTAGCAAAGGCCAATGTATTAACGGGGTTAGGTGAAATTGACCAAGCAATTAAATGGTATGATCAGGTTATCTTGGAAGATAATAATATTGCAGGGGTTCATTTGCAGCGAGGGCATGCGTTGAAAGCAAAAGGTGAGATAGAAAAAGCCATAGCAGCCTACCAAAAAGCCTATCAAATAATGCCAAGTTATGGTGATGCATACTGGAGCTTAGCGAACACCAAAACGTATCAGTTTAGTGATCACGAAATAGGCAACATGCAGAACCAGCAACACAAAAAAGACCTCGCTCTCGTTGATAAAGTACAGCTACACTTTGCTTTAGGTAAAGCCTTTGAAGACAGAAAAGATTACAGCAAAGCCTTTGCAGCTTACCAGCAAGGAAATGACTTACAGCATGCCCATAATGGTTTTGATATAAACAAAATAGAGCAACAAATTGATGAGCAAATAAAACACTGCACCGCAGAGCTATTTGAACTACGTGGCCAATTAGGTGCTCATTCGCCAGATCCTATTTTTATTGTGGGCTTACCACGAGCAGGCTCTACTTTACTTGAACAGATTTTGGCTTCACATAGCCAAGTAGACGGTACGATGGAACTGCATAATATTTTAGGTTTAGCGTCAAGGTTAAGAGGTAAAAATCAACATTTAGAGAACAGCGACCAGCAATACCCAAAAAACTTACAGACTATTCCTGCAGATTATTTTAAACGTTTTGGGCAACAGTATATTGACGAAACACGGGTCTACCGTGAGCAGGCGCCACTATTTATTGATAAAATGCCCAACAACTTTCTGCATATAGGTTTAATCCGACTTATTCTTCCTAAGGCAAAAATTATTGATGCTAGGCGAGCGCCGATGGCATGTTGCTTTAGTGGCTTTAAACAGTTATTTGCACAAGGGCAAGACTTTACTTACAACTTAGAAGACATAGGGCGTTACTATCAAGGCTATGTAAAAATAATGGCACATTGGCAAAAAGTACTACCTGGCTTTATTTTAACGGTACACCATGAAGACGTTGTAGATAATTTAGAAAAGCAAGTGCGCAGAATACTTGAGTTTTGCGGTTTAGCATTTGAACAATCATGCCTTGATTTTCATAAAACCAAACGCACGATTAAAACACCAAGTTCAGAGCAGGTACGACAACCCATTTACAAAAGTGCTACCGAGCAATGGAAACATTTTGAAGCACACTTAGGCCCGTTAAAAAAAGTGTTAAGTATCCACTAACTCACATCGATATTAATTTTTTAGCCGGTTACTTTTCGCATTAATGCTCTACCTACCATACGCGCTTTAGTTGGTAGTGGCATACGTGTTAGGTTGGTTTTAACCACGCCTTCGGTAAAAGCAGTGGCTTTACTGTAATCAATCTTGATATCAAGAATAACCGCCTTATTATTTAACGCTAAAGCACGTGCCTTGCCTATTCCCGCTTTTATTTCCTTGTTGTTTTCAATGCGAACATATTCTGCCCCGGTTGCCATGGCTAACCCTTTTAACTTAACCTGAGGTAGCACAGTACAAGTTTTACGATTATAGGGAATTTGCTGCGCTTGGGCTATTTGGGATAATTCACCATCATTAAACACAGCTATCACTAAGCCTAACTGCTGACTAACAGCAGTAGCAAGTTCGGTTGCGGTCATTATAAAAGCACCATCGCCCACAATGGCATGTACCTCTTGTTCTGGCTTTGCCATTTTTACCGCAATAGCTGCTGGAGTGGCATAGCCCATACAATTGAAATCAGTTGGTGAAATGAAACCATAAGCTTGATGAATTGGCATAAGCTCAGCAGTTAAAAATGTGTGATTTCCATCATCGACAACAATATAGGCGTCATCGTCAAGTTGCGCTCTAAGTTCGTCAAAATATAACACTGGGTTTACTTTATTTTTTGAGTCATGTTGATACCATGATTGGCGATACGACTTTTTATCAGCGGCAATTCTGTTTGTTTGTTCAGCATAATCTATTGCCAACGACTGTTTCTGTAAGGTGCTTAACAATACTTGACAAATTTGCTTAGCATCCCCTTCAATAGCAATGGCACTATTAAAATTTGCATCAAATACGGCTGGGTTAATATCAATATGAATTAAGTTGTCAGGTAGCTTTCCGCCAAAGCTGCCGGTCGCTATTTCACCAAAGCGCGTGCCTATCGCGAGTACACAATCCGCTTGGGCAAAAGCATTTTGCGCGGCAGGGGCGGCGGCAGGACCAAAACAAAAACCGGCATGGAGTGGGTGGTTTGCCGGAAAGGCACTTATTCCTTGCATAGTTGTCGCCACTGGGCTACCAATTTGTTCACTGATAGCAATTAAAATATCACTGGCATGCACTGCTCCCCAACCAGCAAATATAGCTGGCTTTTTAGCGCTAACCAGCATTTGTACAGCACTTTCAATTTGTTTTGATGTGTTTGCTGACAAAGGCATTGGTGTTGGTTTTGTGTAAGTAGGCAATGTGTTAACGGTTGCTTTGTCTAGTTGTAAATTGACAGGAAGCTCAATAAATACTGGGCCAGGCTCACCTGACATAGCTAGATTATAAGCGTTATAAATTGTCTCGATAACTTCATCGTGGCTATTGATTTTAAAGGCTGCTTTGGTAAACCCTGCCACGAGTTTGAGCTGATCCATTTCGTGCAGTTGATAATCGAACTGTGAGTCATTGCGAATACCACCGGTAATAATCAGCATAGGAATACCATCAAGATAGGCTTCAGCAATGCCACTAGCGGCATGCGTAACCCCAGCAGCAGGTACTATCACTAAGGTACCAATGGAATCTGTGACTCTACTAATAGCATCAGCCATAAAACCACCATGCGCTTCATGCATGACAAGCTTTGGTGTGATCTGTGCAGAGTTATTTAATTCATCATAAAGTTCAGTGTTGTGAACACCAGGGATACCAAAAGTGTATGTTACGCCAATTTGTTCTAACGCGTACCTTGTTAACCATGCCGCTGTTTTTTTCATTAGCTTTCCTATTATTTCATTGTAGGTTTTCGGTAGATAAAATGTAGTTAGACCAATTAACTGCGTTAAGATGGTATTACATAATGTTTGCTCTTTACCCTAATATGTTTGGCTGCCTGTTGCGCAGTGAGTAAACATCCCGCTAAAAAAGTGCCTTCTAATGACCCTTCACCATTAGCGCCACCCCCGCCAAAACCTGAGGCCTCACCAACGGCATATAAACCCTTTATAACGTCGGAGTCTGCATCAAGCACTTGCGAATTAAGGTTTGTTTGAATACCCCCTAAGCTTTTACGGCTAATAAGCGCAACGTTTATAGCAATCAAGGGGCCATGTTTCTCCTCTTGGATTGGATGAGGCTTACAGGTTCTTAATTTATCTGCTCGCCATTTTCTAGCATGTTCTATTCGCCGAATTTGATCATCATTCCACTGAGATTCAGGTCTTGCCAAAATAGTGTCATAATCATTTAAAGTTTGTTGTAGCACGTCTACTTTTATCGCGTTATTTTGCGTTAATGCATTCATTTTGCTTGTGAGTTCACTAACTGTATTAGCCACAATGAAATGGTCAGACGTTTTTTGCATCTGTTTTACCAATCTGTGATTCCCAAAAAAGGTTTCTTTTAACATGGCAAACAGTCGCTTATCGCGGATCATAGGATTATATTCAGCGCCCGATATGGCAAACTCTTTGCTGGCTATTTTCCAGTTAAGGACTTGCCAAGCGTAGCCGTCTTGTTGTTCGCTCATACGGCGGCATAGCTCATGGGTATTAAAACCAGTCACCAGTGGTTCAGGACCTATGCGGTTGCCCTTGCTGTTAAGCCAAAGTGCCGATTTACAAGGAATTAAACTCAACCCTTGTTGGTCAAAGGATGGAGTAGGGTGAGGAATGCCCGCGGCATAATTCCACATTTTGTCTAAATGAGTGACATTGCCCCCTATTTTAGTAACCTCGTCATGCAGTGCACCGTCGCAACTAGGGTGAGTACCATTTAATAAGTTATTTGGTGCAGGGGAAAAATGTTTAGGCCAATGTTGCTTTACTTTGGCTAAATTACCGGTAAAACCGCCCGAAGCGATAACAATACTCTGTGCAAAATACGCATGCTTATTATTATCTTGGCAACCCACAATGGTATCTTTAACCTTGAGGAGTTTGCTTATTTTGCAATTAAAAGCAAAGTGAACATTTTTATTTTTAAAAGGAGCAATAGCATCAAGTATTTTATTGACAAGCGCTAGTGAAGTACCCCACATGATATGGTAACGCGGTAGGGAATTACCGCCTGAATACAAACCACGCTCAACCCAGTTAACGGTGGGCAAAAACGTGATGCCAAGCTTTTTTACGTATTGGTAAACATCTTGATAGCTTCGTTCCACATAGTGTTTTGCCCATTGTTTAGGGTAAACATCATCTTGCGAGAAATTTGCTAAGGAATACCAGTCTTTTAGGGCAGTTTCTGGTGAGTCAATAACACCATTGCGGCGTTGCTCAGGTGTACCTATTAATGCCATACCGCCAAAGGCACTTCTGGCTAAACCGCCTACCTTGGTTTGATCTTGAGCATCAAGTATTAATACGTTTTTATTGGCTTTTGCTAGTTCAAGAGCGGTCGTTAAGCCAGCAATGCCTGCGCCTATGATAATGGTGTCGTAAGTGATCTTGTGCTTATTATCGATGAGATTATCCATGCTTTTATTATTGTCAGAAGACATATGCCTTGCATCCCTTTGGTTGCCGTTGCATTATCATAACTTGTCGATTTTTTAACGCTATGGTAAAAATTACCTAATCAACCGAGCAAGAAAAATATTACTCATTAGTACAAGGCCCTTTATTTGTGACCTCAATTATTGAACAAGAACAATTAAACCGGTTTATTAGTGAGCTTTACCTAGGAACCAGTAAAATAGATTTATCTGAATACCGTGACTGGGCTTTAGCACAATTGCAACACTTAATTGCTTTTGACGGGGCTATTTGGAGTAATGGCCACCAACAAACAGTACGTTTTCATAATCACACCTTGGTGAATGTACCGGAGTCATTGGCACAATGCTTACTTGATAACTTATCGATAAACCCTTTAGTAAATAATTTATTTGAAAACTTAGGGTCACCAATGGATATGCGTGACTTAATGGCCGATGATGATTTTTATCGCGCTGACATTTACTTGACTTGTTTTAAGCCACACAAAATAGAACGAGTTTTATCGTCAATCCATCTTGATGAACGCACAGGGTTGTTTACCTTATTAAGTCTCTATCGCTTTCAGCGCGATAAACCATTTTCTAGACAAGAGAAAAACATACAAAAACAAGCCTTGTACCACTTACTTACTGCAGCAAAACATGCACTATTTCTTCAACTCGAGCGTAGCAATAATAACCCGGTCGCCATCCCTAATAATAGGTTACATGCAAATAGCCATAAGGCAATTTGTGATAAACAAGGTTATTTTCATCAAGTGCAAACCAGCTTTATTGATTTACTAGAACAAACCTACGCTGACAAAACTGAATCAAACAACAGTGTATTGAAATTACCCTTTTCTTTAGATTTAAGCAGAAAAACTTATGCGATAGACGGACTGCAAGTTAAACTAAAAACTTTTAATGACTTAGTTATTGTAGAAATTTGGCCGCAGGGTCCTTTAGATACTTTATCGCTTCGGGAGCATCAAATTGTCCAAATACTCGCGCAAGGACTAACCTTTAAAGAGGCCGCTAAAGAGCTAGGGCTATCGCCTTCAACGGTTTCAAACCACCTTTACCGTATTTATCAAAAGTTAAATATTGGTAGTAAAAGTGAATTGCTAAAATTACTACCCTTGACATAAAAGCGCTTGGTGTACTTCGCAACTGTTCTGAATGAAGGTGCTAAGCAAGGCGCTTTGGCTGTACTGTCTACGATTAAAAATAACACAAAAATAGAATATAGCGTTAATTTCATGGTTTCTGTTACAATTGTTAATAGAGTATCAAAAAATTAACAACAATAAAAAGACCTAACTATGCGCTTTGACTATCGAATTGTTTTTATTATTACAGCATTACTTTTTACTTTGTCAGCAAGTCTCACGGTTATTAATTATGTTGAGTCTATGGACTCAACTCGTAAACAGTTGAAAAATAGTGCTTTGCCATTGACGGTTGATAATATTTATACACAAATTCAAAAACAGATCATTGAGCCTAATTTAATTGCCTCTGTAATGTCTAACGATACCTTTATGAAAGACTGGCTTACACATGAAGAGAGTGACGTAGGGAAAATAACTCAATATTTACAAACGATTAAAAACAAATATCAATTATTTACTGCCTTTCTTGTTTCAGAGCAGAGTCAAAATTACTATTCATCGAGTGGTTTATTAGAAACCCTGTCAGCGAGCAATAAACACAATGATTGGTATTTTAATTTTAAAAATAACCCTGACGAAAGTGAAGTGAATATTGATTATAATAAGTTTATGGGTCAATCACTAATTATGTTTATTAATCATAAGATAGTTGATGATGAGAATCGCATGATAGGGGCAACAGGTATAGGGCTTAAAACCTCCTATATCAATACAATGTTTAAATATTTTCGAGAGCGTTACCGCTTTAACGTGTTTTTTATTGATAATACAGGCGCGATTGTTCTTGCTGAGCAAAGTGAACATACACCTGAAAGAGTGCACCCAAATTTAAAAAAATTACTGCCAGAGATCACTAATAAAGACAAGCAACTGTTTGAGTATACGCAATTTGGTGACAATTATTTATTAACTAAGAAGTACATTGAAGAGTTAGATCTTTTTTTAATTGTTGAGGCCAAGGTTGATAACTTTACTCAATCGGTTAAGGAAGCGTTTTATTTTAACGTCATTATTTCTTTAATTATTACCTTTATTATTACTATTGTGACAGTTTTATATGTGCGAAAGATCCATAAAAAACTAAATAACTTGGCAAGTAACGATAGTTTAACTGCCTTACCCAATAGGCGAACTTTTTATAGCCAGCTTGAAAGACTTATTTTACTTCAGTCACGGACTGAGCAAAAGCTATCAATGATTTTTATCGACGTAGATAATTTTAAAAATATTAATGATCAGCAAGGACATGATGTCGGCGATAAAATTCTTATTAATATAGCAACTACGCTAAAATCAACTATTAGGCAAACTGACTTTCTTGCACGCTGGGGCGGTGAAGAATTTATTATTTTGTTAATTGATACACCAATTGAAAATGCCAACTTAATTGCTGAACAGATAAGGCATAAAGTTGAAAGTAACACGTATTTACAACAACAAGCTAACACTGAGGTTACGATCAGTTTAGGCGTCACTCAAGCAAGAGAAGGTGATGACGCGGATTCGTTGTTTAAACGCGCTGATAACGCCTTGTATCAAGGCAAAAACACAGGGAAAAACTGTGTTATTACAGTAGAGTAGACTTTATCATAGGCTTTATTTCAACAAACTAACTACCATGGCACCGTGACAGGACAGGGTAACAGCCAAGCTTTTTTGTTATGGTTAAGTTGATTTAACTTATGCTATTTAATGTGCTTATGGTGAATGATATGGGGTCATTCAAATACGCGAGCAAAGGGGGGTAAAGAATCTAGCAACTGTTTACCATAGCGTTTAGTCACTACACGCTTGTCCATTAAGGTGATCACCCCTTCATCCTTTTCATTTCGCAACAAACGGCCACAAGCTTGCACCAATTTTTTAGATGTGTCAGGTACCGATAATGACATAAATGGATTGCCGCCTTTCGTCGTTATATATTCTGCTTGTGCTTGTTCAACGGGAGACGTTGGCACAGAAAAAGGCAGTTTAGTAATAATTAAATTGTTTAAATACTTCCCTGGTAAATCTAAACCTTCAGAGAAGCTTTGCGTACCAAAGATAATACTGGTTTTATTGTTATCACATTGTTTTTTATGGTTTTCAATAATCTGTTGGCGAGCTTGCTCACCCTGTACACTGATATCAAGTTTATGCTTATCTCTTAAAGCTTGGGCTATTTTTTCCATTTGCCAATAAGATGAAAAGAGCACCAAACTAGCACTACCTTGTGCTAAATATTTGGGGAGTTTATCGATAAGCTCATCAGTAAATTGCAGCGCACTTGGCTCATTGGTCATTTTTGCGATCACTAATTGAGCATTGTTTTGGTAATCAAAAGGCGAGGTGACTTGTTGATATTGGCTACCGTCATCACTTTTTAAGCCTGCTTGAAAACAAAAATGGTCGAAAGAATTTAGCGCGAGTAATGTGGCAGAGCATAAAACAGCGCCTTCGCATTGGCTCCACAGTTTATCTTCTAATGTAAAGCCCACTTCTATTGGCGAAGCGCAGAGTAAATAGTCTTGACGGGCACTGACTTTCAAAGGTGCTTGAAGTTGGATCCACCTTGCCATAGGCGCTGCTTTATCGTTATCTGTTTTTGCGTACATTTGCCAAAGCGATTGCAGATTTTCTAGCCTTTGTAGCATAAAACCTGCTTCACCAAGTAATGGCTCTGCCAGATACATTTTACAATCACCGTCTTTTACAGCCTCAACTAACGCGTTATATAATTTGTTTAAATGACCTATAGATTTTTTACTCAGTTCGTTACAATCTTCTGCCCAATTTTTCAGAGCCTTGGGAATAATACCGTTGTCAAAACGATAGACTTTTTCATCTTTTTGCTTGAAATTCCCCGCCCTGTTATCAGCAGTTTGGCTTTCGACGAAGTAGGTTTTCGCGTTGTTATCAACAAAGGTCAGTACTTTCTGCATCTCTATGAGTAAATCTTGGCAATCATCACTGAGTTTTAAAGCAGGAGAAATAGCGCGTTGTGTTTTGATCAAATTTGACATTTTATCACCGGTTTCTCTTAGCTTAGTTAACCAGTCAATGGCGCCGCGTAAAGTGACACTGGCGCTTGAATGATCGCGCGTCACTTTAGGTAAATGGTGTGCTTCATCAATAATATAGAAAGTTTCATCAGGGGCAGACAATATTCTACCACCACCAAGTTCAAGATCAGCCAACAACAAGCTATGGTTTACCACCAATACATGGGCTTGCTCCATGGTTTCACGGGCTTTATGAAATGGACAATGGTGATGTTCAGCTAAGGTCTTTAAACAACTGTGTTTATCACTTTGTATTTGAGACCAAATATGGGGGGCAACCGGAATTTTCCATGAATCTATATCCCCCTGCCAAGTCCCGTCGGTTAAGGCTTTATGCATAGCATTGAGTGTCCGAGTGTCTGACGCGTTCGGTTTTTCGGCAAAAGTAAAGCCAGCTTGGGGGGAGTCGGTTGTTACAGCCTGCGCTAGTTTTTGGCGACAGACATAACGTTGCCTGCCTTTTGCTAATGCAAAATCAAATTTTAATCCTGCGTGTTTTTTTAGAAAAGGTAAGTCTTTATCAACTAGCTGCTCTTGTAATGCTACGGTGGCGGTAGAAATACACACCTTTTTGTCGCGTGCTAGGGCTAAGGGAATGGCGCCTAAGCTGTAAGCCAGTGATTTACCTGTACCTGTACCTGCTTCTATGGTAATAATCTTTCTGTCTTTACTGTATTCACCAGCTAAGGTTTTTGCTATTTCGGCTATTAGAAAAGTTTGCTGCTTTCGCGGATTAAAGTGGCTTAAATTCTCACCAATCGCTTTGTAAGATTGACGGATCAGTTGTTTTAACTTGTCAGTTAGCATGTAGCGCAGTTTCCAAAAGTTAGATTATAAAGTACACTGCTGTATATATTAACAGGCTTTGTTTTTTCTCTCTATTGAATTATTAAAAATATGCAAACTAATGTAGCGCAACAAGTTCAACACGGTTTTTTATTAAGCCGTCAAGTGCAAGATAAAGCGGATTCTTTACAAATCACCTTATGGTTGAAAACCCTAGAAGGTGCGAAAAAACTGGTAATAGAAAATGAGTTAGCCGTATTTTTTGTTGAAACGCAGCACGCGCCATTAGCACAAACCCTTTTACAACAACAGCATATCCACTTAATAAAACAGCATAAATTGGCGTTAAAAACCTTTGGTCAAGTTCTCGTTCATGGTTTTTATTTTGCCAGCTTGTCGCAGTTTTATCGTGCACGAGAATGCCTTAAAGCAAAACAAATAAAATGTTATGAAGATGATATACGCCCTGACGACCGTTATTTAATGGAACGCTTTATTACGGCTGATATTGACTATGTTTATGGTAACCCCGCCATGCAACCCAGTGCACCAATAGCACCTAAGGCTATGAACCCTAGCCACTCAACTCCAGTGCAAGTTAAATGTAAAAAGTCAGCAAAAAATATAGCAATTAAGCTCAGCATGTTGTCGCTTGATATTGAATGTTCAATGGCAGGTGAACTATATTCAGTGGGGCTGTATGCCAATAATAATGAGGAGTTTAACTGTGTTATAATGATTGGTGAATCACAAAGTGATGCGCAGCCTTATATTATTTGGGTTGCAAATGAAAAACAACTACTAAGCCAATTAATACAGCAAATAAATATTTTTGATGCCGATATTTTTATTGGCTGGAATGTTATTAATTTTGACTTTCGTCTATTGCAAAAGCGAATGGACTTTCACCAAATAAAGTTTGCTATTGGGCGTGATGGTAGTGCACCTCGCTGGCGAACTAATCACAACAACGCAGAGCAATTATTTATTGAAATTGCCGGCAGAGTGGTTCTCGATGGCATTGATTTACTTAAAAGCGCAACGTATAGTTTCCCCAGCTTTTCGTTAGATAACGTTGCGAATACTTTACTAGGCCTAGGGAAAAAAGTTGATGATGTTGAGAATAGAGTTGCTGAAATTAGCAAAAACTTTTTATACAACAAACCAGCCTTAGCGGCATACAACCTTGAAGACTGCCGGTTGGTATGGCTAATATTTGACAAAACACAGTTGTTAGAGTTTGCGCAACTGCGTGCCCAATTAACGGGCCTAGCGATTGACAGAATAGGTGGCTCAGTAGCGGCTTTTACTAACCTATATTTACCTAAATTGCACCGAAGTGGTTATGTAGCGCCTAATATGGGGGACGGTGTTTCTGATCTTATCTCTCCTGGTGGTTATGTCATGGACTCCATTCCAGGGCTTTATAGCAATGTGTTAGTACTGGATTTTAAATCACTGTATCCCAGTATAATACGAAATTTTAAAATAGATCCTATGGGGTTGGTTGAAGGAGCTTTAGCAGTAGCACAAGCAGGGGAAAGTGAAAAAGTTATTGCTGGTTTTGATGGCGCAGTCTTTTCAAGAGAGAAGCACTTCTTGCCCGATATAATCACGTCACTATGGTTAGAGCGAGACAAAGCAAAATTACAAAAAAATGCAGCTTTATCGCAAGCAATTAAAATTATTATGAATAGCTTTTATGGTATTTTAGGCTCTACCGGTTGCCGGTTTTTCGACCCGCGTTTATCAGGCTCTATTACTAAACGCAGCCATGAAATATTAAAAACCACCACACGCTGGATTGAAGAGAAAGGTTTTCGGGTTATTTATGGTGACACTGACTCTATTTTTGTGCACGTGGGGGATGATAAAGCAGTTAGTGAATGTAAGACTTTAGGGCGTGAGCTTCAAAATTTTATCAACAAAAAGTGGCAATGTTACCTTAAAGCTGAATTTGATTTACCCTGCGATTTAGAAATCGAGTTTGAAACACACTTTACTCGGTTTTTAATGCCAACAATACGCGGACAAGAAACGGTTAAAGGGCAAAAAACAGGGACAAAAAAAAGGTATGTTGGTTTAAGCAACGCAAAACTTGTTTTTAAAGGGCTAGAAACCGTTAGAAGTGACTGGACCCAAGCAAGTAAAATATTTCAGCAAACTCTTTATCGTTTGGTGTTTGACGGCCAACCTGTTGAAGCCTACATTTGTGCCTTCTTAAGTGATATTAGGGCAGGTAAGTACGATAACGAACTCATCTACATGAAAAAAATTAGGCGAGAGCTAAAAGATTATATTAATACCCCACCGCACGTTAAAGCATGTTTACTTGCTAATAACGCTTCAATAGAAGCAGGGCTTGCGCCTAAATATAGAAAAAGAAGTACAATTAAGTATGTAATGACGCTAAATGGGGTAATGCCAATAGAATTGTCAACAGGTAACTTAGACTACGAACACTATATTGATAAACAAATCAAACCCATTGCCGATGATGTATTACCTTTTTTGGGCAAATCATTCGATTTAATTGTAAGTAAACAAATTAACTTGTTTTAATTCGTATATAATACGCGATTTTAAAGACGTATTTAATTAATATTCATCTTGTATCAACGGGTTAGCCATATGTTTTTTACTCGTAAACTCAAGGTACTTTACTTGCTTGTCTATTTTAAAACTGGCAACATAATATAAGAGGCGTGAGCTAACTACAGTGGGTGCGCAACTTGTTGTATAGCCAGCTGGCTTTGAGAGCTTTAGTAGCGTGAAACTTATAAAACTGCTAACTAAAGCCTTACAGTAAGGTTAATAAAACATTATAAGTAATACGACTTGTATCAAAGATAAGTTAACTAAAAGACAAATGAATAAACTACTTACCTACAGTTTTAATATTATATTTTAAAGGGATTTTATGCTATCAAGTCAAACAAAAATGTTCTTATCTATTGTATTAAATTTAAAACCATCGTTTCACTTTTTTGTGTCATATATTGTTATTTGGTTTGTCTGGCATAATGAGTTTATTGTTTCATTTATAACCACCAAAGGGGACTTTGGCTTAAAGTTGCAAACAGCAGCTGCATCGGTGACGTCAAACCAATATCTCGTTGTTTTACTAATCACCATACTGTTTATTGTTATTCGTCATGGTTTTGAATACTTAACTCAAGCGTTAGCAAATGATGAAAATAAAGAAGAGTTTACCCTTTTACAAAATGGAAATTATGCCAAAAATGAACATGAAACGGACATTAAACAGCTCATAGCTACATTAGACATTACCCAAAATAAGCTTGCTGAGTTAGTAGAAAAAGAAAAACAAACTAAAAAGGAAAAAATGGAAGCGATATCTAACTTGTGTAAAGTACAAGCAGAGCTAGAAGAATCAATTGCAGATAATATGCTGTTAAGTAAAGAAAACAAAGAATTAAAAGCTAATATCATCGCCGAAGAGCAGGGCGCTGTTAAATAGTTGTTATGTTCAATAGCAGCGAAAAGTAAGCTGATAGATAAACAGTGCACTTTAATGTGCTCAATACTCTTTAGTGAAAATAGACAAATAGCGCTTTAAACTCTTTAACGCCAAAGGTTAAATTACATGAAACAAGATACTAAAATAATTACAGCAGGCCGAAAGGCAAAGTGGACAAAAGGCGTTGTTAACCCCAGTGTTACCCGCGCTTCAACGGTTGTATTTGAAACCGTTGCTGAAATGAATAATGCGTTAAAAAATACACATAAGCAAACCATGGTTTACGGTAGACGAGGCACAACAACAGCGTTTGCTTTTAGCGATGCCATGACAGCCCTTGAAGGCGGGGCGGGTTGCGCCCTTTATCCGTCGGGTACTGCAGCTATCACCAATGCAATTATTTCTTTTGTGCAAGCTGGCGACCATATTTTAATGGTTGATAGTGTTTATGAGCCTACTCGTGATTATTGTGACAAAATTTTAGCTAAAATGGGTGTTGAAACAACCTATTACGACCCGCTCATAGGCGCCGATATTGAGGCATTAATTCAGCCCAATACCCGTATTGTATTTTTAGAGTCTCCAGGCTCTATTACCATGGAAGTACAAGATGTACCTACCATTGCTAAAATAGCACATAAGCACGACTGTATTGTTATGCTTGACAATACATGGGGGGCAGGCGTTAACTTTAAAGCATTTGATTACGGTGTTGATATTAGCATACAGGCGGCAACAAAATACATTGTTGGACATTCAGATGTAATGTTAGGTACTGCAAGCGCAACAGAAAAGTATTGGCCACAATTGCGTGATAACAGTTACTTAATGGGGCAATGTACATCACCTGATGATCTCTACCTTGCATTACGGGGGATCCGCACCCTAGGCGTGCGTTTAAAACAGCACCAAACGAGTGCTTTAAAAGTAGCCAAGTGGTTACAAAGTAGGCCTGAAGTTGATACGGTTTTACACCCAGCTTTTGAGTCTTGCCCAGGGCATGAGTTTTTCAAACGTGACTTTACTGGTGCAAATGGCTTGTTCTCTTTTACCCTTAACTGTGGCAATAGAGCAGCACTGACCGCTTTTCTTGATGGTTTATCGTACTTTAAAATGGGCTATTCGTGGGGTGGTTTTGAATCGCTTATTCTAGGGATTACTGGGGTAGGCGCCATCAGAAGTGCCACGCAATGGACAGCTGAGTTTCCGTTAATTCGTTTACATATTGGTTTAGAAGATGTAGATGACCTTATCGCTGATTTAGCGCAAGGCTTTACCCGCTTTAATGAAAAGCTATAATTCTATGGTTTAAAAAATTGACTACTACCTGAAAAAAGAGCCTAGAACAAATATTGTTACGGGCTCTTTTTTGTTAGCAGGGCTCTTTGTGCGAGTAATGCCATAAAGGTTATTACAGCGATTAAGCTTCGACAAACTTAAAGCGCTGTATACTTTTGCCGTCACGTTCAATGGTTTCATTAAACATAGCTAAAGGCCGTACCCAAATATCATTTTCATTCGCTAAAGGGTGGTAAACCACTAAGTGCTCTTCGGTTTCGCTATGTTTTGCAAGATGCATGACTTGGTAGTAACTGCCCTTGAAGTGTTGGTATTTTCCTGGTTTGATCATAAGTACTCTTTTAATAAAAAACGCTAAGCCGATTAGTCACAGTTCATGTTTGTAAACAAAGTAGCTTTAAACAAGTAACGTTGCCAATGGTAGCTATAATATAGACAAATACAACGCTATCCTGCTTTTAATATCACTTTGTTACACTCGTAAAGCTTGCTCTCCGCGAGCCATACCTACACAACCAGATCGAGCTGACTCTATTATTTTAGTTTCATTACTTAATGCTTCAATAAAGGCATTAAGTTTACTGCTGTTGCCAGTTAACTCAACAGTATAAACCTGTTTACCAATATCGATAATAGAGCCTCTAAAGATATCAGTAATACGTTTTACTTCAGTACGTGTTTTATCACTGACCGCGGCCACTTTAACCAGCAGTAATTCACGTTCAACGTGTTTTCGCTCTGTTAATTCAGACACTTTAATAACATCAACAAGCTTGTTTACTTGCTTTACTATTTGCTCTAAAACCTTCTCATCACCAATAGTAGAAATAGTGATGCGCGATAAACTGTGATCGTCTGTCGGTGCTACGGTTAAGCTTTCAATGTTAAATGCGCGTTGTGAAAAAAGGCCAACGATACGCGATAAAGCTCCCGGTCCATTTTCCAGTAAAATAGCTAAAATATGTCGCATGATGCTTTGTCTCCTGAAATTGTTATATTAGCCCAGTGTTGTGCAGTTTTGTTCATAGGGCTGATGTGTGCTATCGGTGGGGTTATGAAGCGCTTCATTAGGCTTTAACTCCCTTAGACATCCACATGTCATCAATAGCACCTTGACGTATATGCATGGGGTAAACATGTTCTTTTTCATCCACTAATACATCAACAAAGACTAATTTGTCTTTAATGTTAAAGGCTTGCTCTAATTTTGAATCTAGCTCGTCTAAGGTGTCAATTTGAATACCAACATGCCCATAAGCTTCTGCAACTTTAATAAAGTCAGGTAGTGACTCCATATAAGATGAAGCGTGCCTACCATCATAAACCATGTCTTGCCATTGCCTAACCATCCCAAGAGAGCGATTATTTAACGTGATAATCACCACAGGTAAATTATATTGTTTACAAGTCGATAGCTCTTGAATATTCATTTGAATTGAACCATCGCCGGTAATACAGATTACATGTTTGTCTGGGAAAGCAAGTTTAGCGCCCATTGCAGCAGGCAAACCAAAGCCCATAGTGCCGGCACCGCCAGAGTTTATCCATTGGCGAGGCTTAGCGAAAGGGTAATGTTGTGCAGCAAACATTTGGTGTTGCCCAACATCAGACGCGACATAAGCTTCACCGTTGGTAATTCTATACATGGCCTCTACAACGCGTTGTGGCTTTATTTTTTCACCTTCAATTTGTTTGTAGCCAAAGCTTTTCATACCACGCCATAAATTAATGCGTTGCCACCAATCTTTTAATGCTTCTTCGTCAGGTTGGTATTTAATTATTTTAAGTTCATCCAATAATTGTTGCATTACAATGTCGACTAGGCCAACAACCGGGATGTGAGCATTGATAGTTTTGGAAATAGATGTTGGGTCAATGTCAACATGAATAATGTTAGCGTTAGGGCAAAACTTTTCTACGTTATTGGTAACTCTGTCATCAAAGCGAACACCAAGAGCAAGAATAACATCCGCATTGGCCATAGCTTTATTCGCTTCTAAGCTGCCATGCATCCCTAGCATGCCAATAAAGTTTTTGTGCGTGCCAGAAATACCACCAAGGCCCATTAACGTATTGGTTACAGGTGCTTTTAATGTTTCAACTAAAGTAGTTAATAACTCCGCAGCATCGGCTATTACAATACCGCCACCGGAGTATACAACTAACCTTTTTGCTTCGCTTATTGCTTGTGCCGCTTTACGAATTTGCTTTGGATGACCTTTAATATTAGGATTATATGAGCGCATTGTTACATTCGTTTCAATGTGAAAAGGCGCCTTCTTTTGTGGAATAAGTAAATCTTTTGGCAACTCAACAACGACTGGGCCTGGTCTGCCAGTGCTGGCAATATAAAAAGCTTTAGCGATGACGTTTGGAATGTCAGCTAAATCACGACAATTAAAACTGTGCTTAATAATTGGGCGAGTACAGCCAACAATATCTGTTTCTTGAAAGGCATCATTACCAATTAACGTGGTTGCAACTTGACCTGCTAAAACAACCATTGGTATTGAGTCCATATAGGCGGTGGCGATACCAGTAACACAGTTAGTTGCGCCAGGGCCTGATGTTGCCAAAACCACACCAACTTCACCTGTAGCACGTGTATAACCGTCGGCCATATGAGTTGCCGCTTGTTCATGGCGCACTAAAATATGTTCAATTTCATCTTGTTGAAAAATAGCATCGTAAAGATCTAAAACGGACCCACCCGGGTAGCCAAAAATATATTTAACCTTAAGTGCTGATAGTGCTTTAACTACCATTTCTGCACCAGTAAAAAGCTCTGTTGTCATATTGATACCTCTGATGAATAATACAAAAAAACCCTCGAACTATATTTAGCGCGAGGGTTTGGTTATTTGTTTGCTTACCTGATTTAACTTAAACTAACGTGTTAACAACCTAATCCGCGCAGTGATTTGACTATCACTACGACCAAGAGGACAAGGTTAATTTTATTTGTTGAGTTTACTAAACACATAGTTAATTATATTTTTATTTAAAGGTAATACTTACCTCTATTTTTAAAGGGTTTAGTAATCACTGTCAACCTTTAAATACATAATGAACAATATTTAGTAAATTTATTTTAGCTACAGCATGAAAGTGTTACAAAAGGTGTAGTATTGCGGCTAAACCTTTGCTTTTATAACTTTAGTGTTTCATTATGTTTTATAGTAAATATAATAGCTAAACACCTTAATTGAATAACAATTGAATAACGTTAATTACCAGTTACAAGCTTTAGATTTAAAATATGATTCAATTAGGTTTTAGTGAAATGAGTAGGAGAAAATAATATGAACACTATTAAAACACTCTTGATAACTGTCGCAATTTTATTTGTGTCAAGCTGTGCAAGTACTTATAAAGCAAAAGTTGGTTATGATAAAAACACTAATATAGACACTAAAGATTATAAAACCTTTGCTTGGTCAACACCAAGTAAAATAATGGCACCAGCAGAAGACTTTAACCCCGTAATGAAGTTTCGTGTTGATCAAGCAATAGAACAAGCGTTTATTGCTAAAGGATATACCTTAGTAACAGATACTGAACAGGCTGACTTTACGATTTCTTATACCGTGGGCAACCGTGATAAAGTGACAGTGAGTAGCGCTCCCTCGCTTTATCATACACGTTTTGGTTGGGGGTATTACGGTGGCTTGTTTTCTACTAGCTTGAGTACAGAAAATAGAGTTCGTCAATACACAGAGGGTAAGTTAGCAATAGATGTTTATGATGTTAAATTACGTCAACCTACGTGGCATGGTTGGGCAACGAAGCGAATCAGCTCAGCCGATGAAAACAGCCCAGCTAGAGTTATTAAAGAAATAGTTAATGAAGTGGTCACACAATTTCATTAACATATAATGATAGTGTACTGCTTTTTCGCTAAGTTTAACGCTGCTTTGGTTGCTACTATAAAGCAGCCTATAACAATACCAAGCCCAAGCTTAACAGCTAGCCTCTTAATAAATTTGCTATAGGAAAGGGGGGTAACTCCCACATAATGCTATGTTTCATCATAAAAAAGGGAGTTTTAGTGCATGGATGTTAAGGCTTAGAAAAATTATTCGTTGGCCCCTGATGACATCAAGAGAGCCAGAAACCTGTGCCCAACATTCCTTTGAGGTGGCATTAATTAGCCACCAAATTGCCTTAATTGGTAAGATAAAATTTGACCGACCCTACGAACCCTCAAATATTGCATTAGCTGCACTTTACCATGAGGCATCGGAGTCTGGTGGTGTTGGCGATATTCCTAGCCCACTGAAATATAACAACCCTGAATTAACGAAACAAATAAAAAAAATAGAGCGTGAAGTCGAGCGCTCTATGGTGTATGAAGGTTTGCCCGAGTATTTACACGAAGCAATGGCACCGTTAGTTATACAGGCAAAGGTAGATAAGCAAACAAAAGCCATTGTTAAAGCTGCTGATGACTTAGCTGCATACCATTATAGTTTATCAGAAGTTAATGTAGGCAATAGGGAGTTTATTGATGCCACTAAATTATTACAACAGCGCGTAAGTGCCCATTGCAAAAAGTGGCCAGAAGTGAATGAATATTTTGAGACTCAATTTCCTGCCTGCATGCAAACACTAGACGAATTATCTCGCCCAGACTAAAGAAGTTAGCCTATCGATGGCTAACTTCTTTAGGCAGAGGTAAGTGTCGGTTTATATTTGCTTGTAAGTTAAAAAGAAGTTTTTAAGCCTTTCTAAAGCGGGTACTAATTCATCAAGGTGAGGTAAAAATACCAGCCTAAAATAGTTATTGGCTTTAATATTGAAAGCACTCCCGTGTACTAATAAAATTTTCTCTTGCTTAAGCAGATCTAAAATCATTTTTTCATCATTGCTGATGTTGAACTTTTTAGCATCTACCTTGACAAATAAATATAAAGCGCCCATGGCAGGGTGACATGATAAACCATCAATGTCGTTAATCATTTTAGCTGCAATATTACGTTGCTTTAATAAACGCCCATCACCAGTGATTAATTCATTAATACTTTGATAACCACCTAAGGCAGTTTGAATAGCATGCTGACATGGGACATTGGCACATAATCGCATGGACGCTAAAATATCAAGACCTTCCAAATAGTCTTCAGCGTGTATTTTAGGGCCAGAAACCACCATCCAGCCTGCTCTAAACCCAGCTATGCGGTAGTTTTTAGATAACCCCCCCATGGTGATGATCAAGACATCTTGCGCAAGTGAGGCCGCTGGAATATGTTTTGCTTGGTCATATAATATTTTATCGTAAATCTCGTCACTGAAAATGATTAAGCTGTGTTTTCTAGCGAGCGCGATTATTCCCTGTAATATCTCTTCAGGGTAAACAGCACCTGTGGGGTTATTCGGGTTAATTAATACTATCGCCTTTGTTTTGTCGGTGATTTTACTTTCCATATCGACAAGGTCGGGATACCAGAAATTTTCGTCATCGCAAATGTAATGTTTAGCAGTACCGCCAGACAAGGCAACAGCTGCTGTCCATAAGGGGTAATCAGGCGCAGGAATTAACACTTCATCACCATTATTAAGCAATCCCTGCATAGCCATTACTATCAACTCGCTAACCCCATTACCGATAAAAATATCGTCAACCCCAACTTCTTTTATTCCTTGTTGTTGAAAATATTGCATAACAGCAACGCGAGCAGAGTAAATACCTTTTGATTCACTATAACCTTGTGAGCTAGGTAAATTATAAATAACGTCTTTTAAAATGTCTTCGGGCGCTTCAAACCCAAAGGGGGCGGGGTTACCAATATTCAGTTTAAGAATTTTATGCCCTTCATCTTCTAGTCGGCGTGCTTCGGCTGCTATTTGTCCTCTAATTTCGTAACAAACGTTGTTTAATTTAGATGACTTGATAATAGCTTTCATGATGCATTCACTTCTTTGTTGTTTGGGGGGTAATAGAATCCCTTATTGTTGCTAATAATAGTGCGTATTGAAATAGCTAACGGTAAGTTTTTAATGATAATTTGTAATTGTTTTACTTAAAAAAGTATAAAAAAACACTTTTAGTTGTTTAAAGTGCAAAAAAGGAGCGAAAGCTCCTTTTTATGACAATAAAATACAGTGCAGTAAATTATTGATAGCGGTGGGTTTTAATCAAAAAGACTGGGCACATCAGCAATAGCAATAAGTGACTTTTCACCCGTCACACGGTTTTTATACTCGACCTGTTGGGCATCTAGGTTACGCTCACCCACGATTATTAAGAAGGGAGTGCCCATTAATTCATGATCAGCAAACATAACACCGGGGCGCTCTTTTCTGTCGTCGAATAAAACCTCAATTCCTGCTTGTGAAAGCTGTTCATACAAGGCTTCTGCCGTTTCTTTGACACGAGCTGACTTTGCCATATTCATTGGCACAATAGCCGCTTGAAAGGGGGCAATGGCTTTTGGCCATTTGATACCGTACTCATCATTGTTTTGCTCTATAGCAGCCGCAACAATACGAGATACACCTATACCATAACAACCCATTGTTAATGTTTGGCTTTTACCTCCTTCGTTTAAAACAGAGCAGTTCATTGCTTCGGCATACTTAGTACCTAGCTGGAAAATATGGCCAACTTCTATACCACGTTTTATAACAATCTTGCCTTTACCACAAGGGCTTGGATCACCGTTAATAACGTTGCGTAAATCAGCTATTGTCATTGTTGAACAATCTCGTTGCCAATTAACACCGCTATAGTGGCTATTCTCTTCATTAGCCCCACAAACAAAGTCACTTAACTGAGCTGCGCTTCTGTCGACAATAACATCAATATTTAAGCCAACGGGACCTACAAAGCCAGCACTACAATTGGCTGCTGCTTGTATTTGTTCATCACTTGCAAAAGTTAATGGGGCGGCAACTTGTGGCAAGTACTCAGCTTTTATTTCGTTCAGTTGATGGTCGCCGCGTAGCACTAACGCAATTATAGGGGTTACACCTTGTTCATCTTCAACACCGCAAACCAATAATGTTTTAACTGTTTTTTTAATATCAATAGCTAAAAAGCTCGTGAGTTCGTCGATTGTGTTAATACCAGGTGTTGATACTTTTGTTAAAGTTTCACTTGGCTCAGCGCGTTTTTCAGTTGGTGCTAATGCCTCGGCTTTTTCTACATTCGCGGCAAAGTCGCTGGTATCACTAAAAGCAATATCATCTTCACCTGATTCAGCCAGTACATGAAACTCATGACTCGCATCACCACCAATAGAGCCCGTATCTGCGAGTACAGGGCGGTAGTCCAACCCTAAACGGTCAAATATACGACAATAAGCATCGAATATTTTTTGGTATGTTGCTTCTAAACATGCTTGTTCTAAATGAAAGGAATAAGCGTCCTTCATTAAAAACTCACGACTGCGCATTATCCCAAAACGGGGACGCATTTCGTCACGAAATTTAGTTTGTATTTGAAATAACGATAACGGCAACTGTTTATAGCTACTAAGCTCATTGGCAACAAGTTTTGTGATGACTTCTTCGTGGGTTGGACCTAAGACAAAAGGGCGTTTGTTACGGTCGTTTAAACGTAATAGCTCTGGGCCGTAATCATCCCAACGACCAGACTCTTGCCATAAATCAGCAGGCTGAACTAATGGCATTAATATTTCGTTAACACCTGCTCGTTGCATTTCTTCACGCACAATATTTTCAACTTTTTTCAATACACGTAAGCCAGTGGGTAACCATGTATATAAGCCAGAGGCAAGGTTTCTCACCAGGCCGGCACGCAGCATTAATTTGTGACTTATTACCTCTGCTGTTGCAGGGGTTTCTTTTAAGGTAGACAGTAAGTATTGACTAGTACGCATTACTAAATATTTCCGAAAAAATCATGTAAACAAAATTGTAGTGAGGCAACATGAAGGCAAATAAAAATTTCCGCTATTCTAGCAGGGAGATTAGCGATGAAACAGCAATAAATCACAATTTTATTTTAAATAAGAAGATGCGCTAGATAATAGGGAATTAGTCATTTATTTTTCGTCTCTATTTATCAAGAAAACGGGTGCTTATTCCATCATTAAGTTGTGATTTTTATTTAAGATATATTGGGGTTATGCCATGGTTGCATTATAACTAACAATACGATAATTTCGACACAAATTATGATAAGTAGTGATAAAAATATGAAAATAACCCTAATAGTGGCAGATTATAAGAATAAGCAGCATGCACAGGACTTAATTTACTTACTCAATGCCTATGCGCTTGATCCAATGGGCGGGGGAGAAGCGTTAGCTGATAATGTACAAAAAAATTTAGTTTCGACACTCGCAAAACGTAACGATGTTTTTACCGTGCTTTGTTATGTGGACGATACACCGGCAGGAATTATTAACTGTGTGGAAGGTTTTTCTACTTTTAAGTGCCAGCCGTTAATTAATATTCATGATTGTGGAGTGTTGACAAAATATCGTGGTTTGGGTCTTAGCGGGAGAATGTTTGCAGAAGTTGAAAAAATAGCGCGAAAGCGTGATTGTTGTAAATTAACTTTGGAGGTGTTGCAGGGGAATTCTGTGGCGCAAAAGGCTTATGAAAAACTAGGGTTTACAGGGTATGCACTTGAGCCAGCATTAGGCCATGCACTTTTTTGGGAAAAAAAGCTTTCATAAGTGCTATTGAAGGCTTTGTAGAGGGGTTTCTCCTTTATGTTTTTATACTATGGATTTTTATTCTTAAGCCTTTAATCTTAACAGCCTCATTTAATTTATTATTGTATTTAAAAAGCCAGTTGTTATTACTAACAACTGGCTTTTGTTTTGCTATCAAGTTTTATACTAAAACTTATAAAGTGGGTTTTGTTGCTGCCGCTGAGCTTCTACTGGTTACATCAGCAGCAATGGCAGTACGCCCTGAAACTTTATGTGCTACACGATCTTCGTTTGCCTTGAAACGAGTAGGAATATCGTTAATCGTGGTAATTGTTTCAGTTTTAGTCATTGGCGAAGAAGCGCGACCCGATAAACGATTAGATTTTTTCACTTGACGTGCTAATTTTTTATCTTTCTTCGGTGCTTTTTTAGTTGCTTTTGTTTCGACCTTTTTCACCTTGGGTTTAGCCACAGCTTTGGCATTAGTCTCACCTGTGGTGGCTACGGGGACTTCTGCCGTTACCTGGCTAGCAGTGTTAGTCGCTTCAGCTGTTGTTTCAGAGACAGCTTCTTGTTGTACGACAACTTCTTCAGTGGTTTCAGATACAGTCCCATCTTGCGCGACGGCTTCAGTTGCTGATGCTTCAGATGCAGCCTCATCTTGCGCGACAGCTTCAGTTGCTGATGCTTCAGTTGCTGATGCTTCAGATGCAGCCTCATCTTGCGCGACAGCTTCTGTTGCTGATGCTTCAGATGCAGTCTCATCTTGCGCGACAGCTTCTGTTGCTGATGCTTCAGATGCAGTCTCATCTTGCGCGACAGCTTCTGTT
>NZ_JBWDLI010000009.1:0-102608 GCF_056238625.1 Colwellia sp. F1 | reverse complement strand
TTCAGATGCAGCCTCATCTTGCGCGACAGCTTCTGTTGCTGATGCTTCAGATGCAGTCTCATCTTGCGCGACAGCTTCTGTTGCTGATGCTTCAGATGCAGTCTCATCTTGCGCGACAGCTTCTGTTACTGATGCTTCAGATGCAGTCTCATCTTGCGCGACAGCTTCTGTTGCTGATGCTTCAGCTGCAGTCTCATCTTGCGCGACAGCTTTAGTTGCAGGTGTTTTAGATGCAGTCTCACCTTGCGCGATAACTTCAGCTGCTGGTGCTTCAGCGGCAGTCTCATCTTGCACGACAGCTTCAGCTGCAATGGTTTCAGAAGTGGTTTCTTCTTGTGCTACTGTTTCAGGAGCAGTGTTTACTGGTGAAACGGTTTCAGACGATTGTGTATCATTTTCTTTTGCTTTAACCGTCTTGGCACTTGGCGTTTGCGTGGCGAGTGATTTTTCAGCCGCTTTCTCAATGGAATTTGGGGTAAGTGTTGAGTCCACTGTGCTTTCAGATTTAGGATAACGAGCTTCAATAGCCTCATTTGTTTTTTCATCTGCACTGTTAGCCTCTGCAGTTAAAGCAGCCGTTTGTGCTACATCAGTTTCTGGCTTTTTCTCACGACGCTTACGCTGACCATTAGAACGTAAATGTCTAGGAGAGCGTCTATTGCGTGAACGCTCTTCATTATTTGCCTTTTTCTCAGGTGCAACAGTTGCATTTTGTTCTGTGTTACTCACAACTTGCTCAGGCGAAGTATCGTTAGTACGAGCGGTATCTTTAATGGTTACCTTGGTATCTACAGTGCTTGTATTTGCTACTTCAGTTTTTGTGTTTTTAGCTGCATCTTGTGCGGCATCTACTTTGTTAACACGTACTTTTTTGCGGTTAGTTCTGCGTTGACGGCGCTCAGTAATAACCTCATCTTTTACAGGTTTATTTTTAGAGTGATCTGCTTTTTTACCTTGCCCTTTAGCTTTGCTCTTAGCAGAATTTGCCTTATTATTATCATCGCGTTCAGGGCGTGTATTACGGTTTTTATCAGTTGCTCTAACGGGCTTGTTTGGCTTGCTTTCGTTGCTGCTTTGTTCATCATTACGGTTATTACCACGGCCATTACGGGTATTACTACGACGTTGCCCTTGACGGCCGCGTTGCTGGTTTCTGTTCTCTTGAGGTTTAGGTGTGGTTTTTGGTTTATCCTCTTCTACGATGACTTCCTCACCGGCAAACAAACGTTTCAACCAAGCAAAAAAGCCGGTTGGTTTGGCATTTTTATCCGCTGACTTTTGTGATTGTAAGGCGTTATCTGCCTCAGTGTTAGCTGCCGTTTTAGGCGCTGACATCCCTTGCCCCATTGCTTGAATTACAGGTTCATCTGGTTTAGTAGCACCTTGGTTAAACTTAGGCATTTTGGCTTCTTCAAGCTCTGCTTGTTTAACTGAAATCTCATAACTTGCCTCAGAAATAGTTTCATCTTTCTTAACACGTAATACTTCGTATTGTGGTGTGTCCATATGAGGGTTAGGGATTATTAAGACACGAACGCTATGGTGTTTTTCTATATGCATTACCGAGCGACGTTTTTCATTCAATAAGTAAGTTGCTACAGGCACAGGTACTTGAGCCTGTACGTATTGCGTATTATCTTTAATTGCTTCTTCTTCCATTAAACGAAGAATAGACAAAGCTAAAGACTCCACGCCGCGGACTTGCCCAGTACCACTACAACGTGGACACACACCTTGGCTAGTTTCACCAATAGATGGGCGTAGTCGTTGGCGTGACATTTCTAATATACCAAAGCGAGAAATTCGACCTAATTGAATACGGGCTCTGTCTTGACGGACAGAATCACGCATACGGTTTTCTACTTCACGTTGATGTCTAACGGGGGTCATATCAATGAAGTCAATAACGACTAGACCGCCTAAATCACGTAAGCGTAATTGACGAGAAATTTCTTCTGCTGCTTCAAGGTTAGTGTTAAAAGCAGTTTCCTCTATATCACCGCCCTTAGTAGCTCGTGCAGAGTTTATATCAATAGAGGTCATCGCTTCTGTTGGATCAATAACAATTGAACCACCAGAGGGTAAACGTACTTCGCGCTGAAACGCTGTTTCAATTTGAGATTCAATTTGATAATGCGTAAATAAAGGTACATCACTGTTGTAAAGTTTTATTTTACTTAAGAAATCAGGACGAACGACTTCAATGTGTTTTTTTACACTTTCAAAGGTTTTAGGGCGGTCAATCAATACCTCGCCAATATCACGGCGTAAATAATCGCGAATAGCGCGTAAAATCAGGTTTGTTTCTTGATGGATTAAAAACGGGGCTTTACGGCTTTCTGCAGCATCGCTGATGGCTTTCCAGTGGTGTAATAATACACTTAAATCCCATTCTAGCTCTTCATAGGCTTTACCCACACCCGCGGTACGAACAATAAGCCCCATGCCTTTGGGTAAGTCAAGCTTGCTTAAAGAAGCTTTTAATTCAGTTCTTTCATCACCTTCAATGCGGCGTGAAATGCCACCTGCACGTGGATTGTTTGGCATTAATACTAAATAACTGCCAGCTAGGCTGATAAAAGTCGTTAATGCAGCGCCTTTTTGGCCTCGTTCTTCTTTATCTATTTGAACAATAACTTCTTGGCCTTCGTGCAATACATCTTTAATGCTAGGGCGACCTTGAAATGAATAACCTTTAGGGAAATACTCGCGCGCAATTTCCTTCATTGGTAAGAAACCATGGCGATCCGCACCATAGTCAACAAAGGCAGCCTCTAAGGAAGGCTCAATACGGGTAATTTTAGCTTTATAAATATTTGACTTTTTTTGCTCATGACCAGGACTTTCGATATCTAAATCGTAAAGTTTTTGTCCATCAACAAGTGCTACACGCAATTCTTCTGATTGGGTAGCGTTTATTAACATACGTTTCATAGTTTGTGTGACTCATTTTTAGTCACAGCACACTAGTGCTTAGTACACAAAGTAGTGCAATCTGTAGTGATGTAACAGCTTTTTGTCAACCTCACGGGTGTCAACGCTAGCGTGTCATTTAACCACGGTAGGCTGTTATAAATATTGATTGTTTCTAATTAGTTATGACCTGCCGTATGCAAAAATCATAACGTTATTGTTTCTTTATGTGCTCAGCAAATGTGCTGCGAGCACTTATTTTGCAATTAAATAATAAAAATTTTGCCTAGTGATGTTTTACACTTTCTTGTGGCGCATTTAACTATTAGATGGAGATTTTTTTGCAAAATAAGTTAATTTAAATAAATTGCTTTATGGAGCAGGGCTAGTATCGAGTATTGATAAAAACTGTTTATGTCGTTCCTAACAAGCTACACGCGTTAGTTGTACAATAGGCCGTACTATTAGTGTGTCAATTACCTACATCGGTTATGCATACTAATGTGGCCGCAGTTTGCCTCTTACGTCTCTCTTTAAAACTTCTACATTTTAATACTTCTTTATTGATTGTTACGCTTTAGCTTTTTACTAGAAGCTTAGTCCGCAAATAATTTTTATTAAGTATTAACGCTGCTATTATCCCTTATAAAATATGATAAGCCAATAAAAAAACAGATTAAATGTCAAAATGCACGAAATAAAGTATGGTAAACTGCTCACCATGTAGAATTTAGGTTAAATAAACGCACGCCATGTCACAAAAACCACCACTAAAAAAAACAGTAGATACCAACCCAAACGCTGAAAATATGTCAGCGGTTAATAAACCTCAAGTACGATTTATCACCATAGACAGTGAAGATGCGGGTCAGCGTATTGATAATTTTTTATTAAGAACACTTAAAGGCGTACCTAAGAGTCACTTATATCGGTTATTACGCAAAGGTGAAATACGGGTTAATAAAAAACGTATTAAACCCGTATATAAATTGGCACTTGACGATGTTTTGCGTATTGCACCTATACGTATCTCAGAAAAAACTGATACGGTATCCGCAGGCTTGCATATTGTGGCGAATCTTGAAAAGCAGATTTTATTTGAAGATGACAGGTTAATTGTGATTAATAAGCCGTCAGGTATGGCTGTGCATGGTGGCAGCGGTTTAAGCTTTGGTCTAATAGAGGCGCTTAGGTCACTGCGCCCTGACGCGCGTATGTTGGAATTGGTTCATCGGCTTGATAGAGATACTTCAGGTTGTTTAGTGGTTGCCAAAAAACGTTCAGCATTGCGCCATCTACATGAGCAATTGCGTAACAAAACGGTCCAAAAGTTTTACCATGCCTTAGTGAAAGGTCACTGGCCAACTAAATTAACACGTGTGACTGAGGGATTACGAAAGAATGATCTTAAATCAGGAGAACGAGTCGTTATAACTGACAATATTAACGGTAAAGAGTCTGAAACACGCTATAAAGTGTTAGAGCGTTATCGGGGGGCTACGTTAGTGCGCGCCTTTCCTGTGACAGGAAGAACACACCAAATACGCGTGCACTGTCAGGTAAGTGGTCATTCTATTGCAATGGATGCAAAGTATGGCCATGAAGAGTTTGATGCGCAAATGAAGAGCCAAGGGTTAAAGCGTTTGTTTTTACATGCTGCGAGCATTGAGTTTACCCACCCTAAAACACTAGAGCGCTTAACGATAGAAGCACCACTTGAACCAAGTTTAGAAAGGTTACTGACAACTTTAGTCAGAGAATAATGATTCAAAATTAAAAGGTTGATAATGAAAAATTATAAATTAGTTATTTTTGACTGGGATGGCACCTTAATGGATTCGGTCGATCGTATTGTCTCTTCAATGCAATCCGCAGCCAGGATTACGGGATTAGCAATACCAACAACAGCAGAAATAAAAAGTATTATTGGCTTAAGTTTGCCTATCGCCTTTAAACAACTATTTGTCGATATTACAACTGAACAAGCTGAAGCCATGAGGCTAGAATATAAATACCAATACATGGAAGGTGATGATACCCCCACGCCTTTATTTAATCATGCGTTGACATTACTTGATGCGCTAAAGCAACAAAATAAATTATTAGCAGTTGCTACCGGTAAGGGAAGAGATGGGCTGGACCGTGTTTTAGCCATGAGTAACACGGCTGATTTTTTCGTTACAACGCGTTGTGCAGATGAGATGCCATCGAAACCTGATCCCACCATGCTACAAAGTATTCTATCTGAATTAAATATTGAACCACATGAAGCAATCATGATTGGTGATACCAGCCATGATTTAAAAATGGCTCAGAATGCGGGTATTAGCAGTATAGGTGTTACCTTTGGTGTTCATGCTAGCGACACCTTGAGTCAATACCAACCGAAAGTTATCGTGGATTCTTTAATAGACCTGCAAGCATTACTCGTTTAATACCTGCTTTTATTTAAAATACAGTGCTTTAAACAACTCAGTGCGCGCTTTGTTTACACCTCTGTCGCTATACCCGACTCTAGATGCAGAGCGAATATGTATTCTTTTTTGATTGGGGTCTATTCTTATTTCAAAATCATCAATAAAGCTAAAAAATGATGAGGTAAAGGTTGCTGCGATGTAATTATTTTCTTTGGTGAGAATATGGCCTCCCATTTCTTGAATAATGACGGCAACTTTTTCTATGTTAGCTAGTGTACTAGGTACACTAGCTATGGAAGCAATATAGTGTTCGTTGTCATCAGGGTATTCACTACACACGCAGTTGGGTTTGTCAGCGCACGGTAGTAATTTCCCGTTAGTTAACCCAAGAGTAGGTGCTGTTTTTGATTTTTCGCCCAGTATAAAGAAAGCAATAATGATGGCGATACCCAGGATTGCGATGCCTAATGCTATTTTCATGTTTTGATACTCATTATGTTTGTAAGGTGCATAAGTACTTTACTTTTTTACCTGCTTATTGTGCCACAGCAGACAGGCCAATAAGGCTAACACCCCACTGAGGTAGGTGGCAATAATGGGAATAATGGTTAGTTGATATGCATGCACATGATCTTCTGGGTAATAAGAGTCACCGGATAAAAACCAAGCGGTAATAGCACCAACAATTAGCCAGATAAATGACGCTAGGCGCTTATGGCTGGGTGAGGTAATATAACCAGTGACCACTACACAGAAGGCGGCAACTGAACCAATAACTGGTTTTTTCCAAATACCGAGACTATCAGCCACTATGCCAGCGGCAAATGCAGCAATAACAAATAAAGTGATGACAATAATAATGGAGACAATAAAACCTGAAAAATGCTTCATGGAAATCCTGTGCTTCTTATCTGTTATTTACTGTTAATATTTAATGATAAACGTTATATATTCAGTTACTTTGCCGGTTTTTGTTCAGCTAAAGTGTCTACCCCGTGCTCTTTTAATAGCCCAACTAACTTAATTAATGGTAAACCTATTAGCGTGTTAGGATCATCACCTTCGAGTTTTTTAAATAAGCATATACCTAAACCTTCACTTTTAAAACTACCGGCACAATTGTATGGCTGTTCAGCGTTTAAATAATTCACTATGTCTGTTGGTGACAACTGATTAAAATGTACAATAAAAGGTTCAACTACTGATTTAACCGTATCATTAGCACTATTATAAACAGATAAACCAGTATAGAAGGTAACACACTTATTACTAAATTTTGTTAGTTGTTTTACACCGTTGTCAAAATTATGTGGCTTGCCTAAAATTTCACCGTCACAAACGGCTACCTGGTCAGAGCCGATGATGAGGGCGTCTGGGAATTGGTCGGCTACTGCTCTGGCTTTTGCAATAGCTAAACGTTCAACCAGTGCTTGCGGTGTTTCATTAGCTAAAGCAGTTTCATCAATATTTGGCTTAGCACAAGTAAAATGAAGGTTTAGTTTTTCTAAAATACTTTTACGAAAAGGGGAAGTAGAGCCTAAAACGAGCGTTTTCATGAAGATCCTTATAAATAGGTAAATATGTCATTTTGGTGAACAATTAAACAATAATTAGCATTTTTTTGTTATAATCAGCTCAATCTATCGTTTTTAAAAGAAATATGCTAATTTTCTTTTGACACTTGCCTTCAGGAGCTTTAATATGCGCGACTTATGCAGAATCTTAAGCTTCCGATTACAATTAGTCCATCCCGAAGTGCGCAGCGCAGGCTTGTGTGTGAAGGTGTTTTTAACGTCTCGGAAATGACTAGGCTGCTTGCCGTGAGTGAAATGCGCAGCGAGCATGCTCAAGTTAGTGTTAAGTTTTATGTGGATGAACGTGGTTTGACTGTTATGTCAGGCACTGCGTCGGCATTAGTTGCATTAACTTGTCAGCGCTGTAACGAACTGTTTGATACTGAATTAAAAATAGATTTCATTTTTAGTCCAGCAAAAAATGAAGAGGCAGCGCTAAATATTCCATCATATTATGATGTAGTAGAATTAAATGCAGAAGGTGAAGTAAACTTGCTAGAACTGGTGGAAGAAGAGTTGTTGCTCACGCTACCATTAATTCCAAGGCACAATATCGAAGATTGCTCAGCAGACGCTGACAGTGTTTGGGGAGAGTTGCCGGAAGAGCTTGAAAAACCTAATCCATTTGACGTATTAAAACAATTAAAGTAGTTAAAAAAGTACTTTTAACTTAACGAATAAACCTATTTAGGAGTAACTCATGGCAGTTCAAAAAAGCAAAAAGTCTCGTTCAAGACGTGGCATGCGTCGTTCACATGATGCTATAACAGCAGAGAACTTATCAGTAGATCCAGTATCAGGTGAAACGCATCGTCGTCACCATGTAACAGCTGATGGCTTTTACAAAGGCGTTAAAGTAATCGCTAACTAAGCGACTTTACTTTAGCACCCTATTTATAGCTAATTAATTTACGCTTGAATAGTCAAAATATTCTAACTTTAGCGTTAGATGTTATGGGGGGCGATAAAGGCCCCTCTGTAACAATTCCCTCAGCAATATTGGCAATTAATCATATGCCTAATTTGCACCTTATTCTTTGTGGTGATGAAAACATCATTATAAAAGAACTTGCACAGTTAAATATTTGTAGAAAAACACTAAACCAACATAAGCAACTCTCTATTTTTCCCACTTCTGAAGTTGTTGAAATGGACGAAAAGCCAGCATTTGCACTGCGAACTAAAAAAGACTCATCGATGCGTAAAGCACTCGACCTTGTAAGTGAAGGCAAGGCTCAAGCGTGTGTAAGTGCAGGCAATACAGGCGCTTTATTCTCTATGGCACATTTTGTTCTAAAAACATTATCAGGCGTTGAGCGCCCAGCGCTAATTTCATCATTACCTACGCACGATGATAATAAGCATGTTTTTATGCTTGATTTAGGAGCTAATGTTTTTTGTGACTCTCATGTACTTTATCAATTTGGCGTTATGGGATCTGTTATGGCGCAACAAGTGGATGGTATTAGTACCCCCCGTATTGCTTTACTTAATATGGGTGAAGAGTCAATGAAGGGGAGTGACCATATTAAACAGGCGGCACTCGAGCTATCAGAAAACAAAGCTATTAACTATATAGGTTTTATTGAAGGGAGTGATATTTTCTCTAATAAAGCTGACGTTATTGTCTGTGATGGTTTCGTGGGTAATGTGGCATTAAAAACGTGTGAAGGTGTCGCTCGTTTAGTGTTTGAAAAGTTAAAAATACTGTTTGAAAAAAATCGTTTAGTTAAAATGTTAACCTTTATTTTTAAACCGAGCTTGAAAAAGCTGTTTAAATCAATGAACCCCGACCAGTATAACGGCGCAAGTTTGATAGGATTGCGCGGTATCGTTGTAAAGAGCCATGGTAATGCCAATTCAGGCGCTTTTTACTCGGCTATTATGGAAGCGGTTAAAGAAGTTGAACGACAAGTACCTGAAAAAATTAAACGTTCTTTAGAGCAAGGTTTGTCAGCTCAATAATATTTCATTATATTGTCTTCATTGTTTATAAATATAAGAGTAATTAATAAATGCAAAATGTAACCCTTCAAGGTGAATTAGCCTTCGTATTTCCAGGCCAAGGCTCGCAGTCTGTTGCTATGTTAAGCGACTTTAGTGACAATAGTATTGTTCAAGATACTTTTAAAGAGGCCTCAACGGCGCTTGGCTATGATCTATGGCAATTAGTAGCACAAGGCCCTGCAGAGCAATTAAATCAAACTAATTTCACTCAGCCTGCATTATTAACCGCCAGCGTAGCATTGTGGCGTGTTTGGCAGGCAGAGTCTGCTGTTACACCAAGTATTTTAGCGGGTCACAGCCTAGGTGAATACTCTGCGCTTGTTTGTGCAGGTGTTATCTCGTTAACTGACGCTGTTAAGTTAGTAGAAAAACGTGGCGAATATATGCAAACATGTGTGCCTGCTGGGGTAGGAGCAATGGCTGCGGTTATTGGCTTAGACGATCAAGCTATTATTGATGCTTGCGCACAAGCACAACAGGATGAAGTCGTTGCGGCAGTTAACTTTAACTCCCCAGGTCAAGTTGTTATTGCAGGCCATAAAGCTGCAGTAGAACGTGCCGGTGAACTGTGTAAAAGCGCAGGAGCTAAACGCGTACTACCTCTGCCAGTCAGTGTCCCATCGCATTGTGCGCTGATGGAAGAAGCCGGTGTTAAATTAGCAGCTGATCTAGAAAATATTACCTTTAACCCCCCAGTCATTAATGTGATCAACAATGTTGATGTTGCCGTTGAAACAAGTAGTGAAGCTATTAAAACAGCATTAGTAAAGCAATTATATAGCCCAGTACGTTGGAGTGAAACTATTAGCCAAATGGGCGAGTTGGGTATTACACAAATGGTTGAGGTAGGCCCTGGTAAAGTATTACAAGGGTTAGCGAAACGTATTAACAAAACTATTCGTTGTGTTTCTTTTAACACAACAGATTCACTCGCTAACGCCAAAGAGTTAACGCACGCAGCCGAAGATAAAAGCTAACGGAAAAAAGCGAGTGTAAAAATTAGCAAAAAAATACACTTTATATAAGTAATAACAAGAAATAAACAGGAAAAATCTATGTTTTCATTAACCGGAAAAGTGGCCCTTGTTACAGGCGCTAGCCGTGGTATTGGTAAAGCAATAGCGACACAATTACAGAGCTTAGGTGCTACTGTCGTAGGCACTGCAACTTCAGAAAATGGCGCATTGAAAATAGCAGAGTACTTAGGTGAGGGCAATGGCCTTGTATTAAACGTGACCAGTGACGATTCTATTGCGCAATTGTTTTCAACGATTAAAGACGTACACGGTAGCGTTGATATTTTAGTAAATAATGCGGGTATAACGCGCGATAACCTATTTATGCGAATGAAAGATGACGAGTGGCAAGATATTCTTGATACGAATTTAACATCAATTTATAAGGTAAGCAAAGCCGCAATTCGCCCTATGATGAAAAAACGCAGTGGTCGCATTATTAATATAGGCTCTGTGGTTGGTTCAATGGGCAATGCAGGGCAAGTTAATTACGCGACTGCTAAAGCGGGCTTATTAGGCTTTACCAAGTCGCTAGCACGTGAAATCGCTTCACGGGGCATTACAGTGAATACTGTTGCTCCAGGTTTTATTGACACCGACATGACACAAACCTTGACTGAAGAGCAAAAAGAAGGGATATTCTCACAAGTTCCAGCGAACCGTTTAGGAAAACCAGAAGAAATTGCCAGCACTGTGGCCTTTTTAGCGTCAGATACTGCTGCATATATCACTGGAGAAACCATCCATGTTAACGGTGGTATGTACATGGTGTAACCCTTTAATATAAAGGGCTACATTGTTTTGTCTCATTTTTTTATTATAATAAACAGGTTAGACCACGTAAAAAAATGAAGTTATAGGCTTGCATGGCAAGCTTTTGGCGAATACACTACACGCAATTTGCAAAATTACACTTTCAGTAAGTAAAGGAAAAAAAATGAGTACTATCGAAGAACGCGTAAAAAAAATCACTATTGAGCAACTAGGTGTTAGTGAAGCAGAAGTTAAAACTGATTCATCTTTCGTTGATGACTTAGGTGCTGATTCATTAGATACAGTAGAATTAGTTATGGCGTTAGAAGAAGAATTTGATACTGAAATTCCTGACGAAGAAGCTGAGAAAATTACAACAGTTCAAGCAGCAATTGATTACGTTAACGCTAATCAGTAATTACTGACTAGTGAATACTAGTTATGTTGTAAAAATGTAATTGTAAAAAGGCGGTATACTTAACATTTAAGTGACCGCTTTTTTTGTATCTCCTGTTTAATAGTTAATGATAATAGTTAAGAGGTAGAACACAATGAGACGCGTTGTTGTTACCGGTCTTGGTATGCTTAGTCCATTAGGCAATACCCCTGAAAAAACGTGGGAAAACTTATTACTGGGTAAAAGCGGTATTCGTAATATCGAACATTTCGATACAACAGAATACTCCACCAAATTTGCCGGTTTAGTGAATGATTTTGATGCACAGAACTATATGGAACGAAAAGAAGCCAAAAAAATGGATCTTTTTATTCAGTATGGTGTCGCTGCAGGTGTGCAAGCAATTCAAGATGCGGGTATAGAAGTTAATGAAGATAATGCACCCCGTATTGGCGTTGCCATTGGTTCTGGCATAGGTGGCTTAGGCTTAATAGAACAAAACCATGAAAAAATGATTAAAATGGCGAGCCCTAAAAAGCTTTCACCATTTTTTGTGCCTTCAACAATCATTAACATGATTTCAGGGCATTTATCGATTATGTTTGGTTTGCAAGGCCCTAATATTTCAATCACTACCGCCTGTACAAGTGGTGTACATAACATTGGTCATGCTGCCCGTATCATTGCTTATGGCGACGCGGATGTAATGGTTGCTGGTGGTGCTGAAAAAGCATCTACTACCTTAGGTATGGGCGGCTTTGGTGCAGCACGTGCTTTGTCTAAACGCAATGATGACCCACAAGCCGCTTCTCGGCCTTGGGATAAAGACAGAGACGGTTTTGTTTTAGGTGATGGTGCTGGCGTTGTTGTGGTTGAAGAATACGAACACGCCAAAGCACGTGGCGCAAAAATTTATGCTGAATTAGTAGGTTTTGGTATGAGCGGTGATGCATACCATATGACATCGCCACCTGCTGATGGTGCTGGTGCAGCACGTGCAATGCAAAACGCCTTAAATGACGCTGGGATCAATGCTAACCAAATTGGTTATATTAATGCCCATGGTACTTCAACACCGGCTGGTGATATTGCTGAAACGAATGCGGTAAAATCAATTTTTGGTGCGGATGCTTACAATGTTTTAATGGGCTCAACTAAATCAATGACCGGGCATCTGTTAGGCGCAGCTGGTGCGGTTGAAAGTATATTTAGTATTCAAGCCATCGCAAATTCAGCAGTACCCCCGACAATTAATTTAGATAACCCTGACGAAGGTTGTGATTTAGACTATATTAGCGGCTCAGCTCGTGATATTAATTTAGACTATGTTTTATGTAATTCATTTGGTTTTGGTGGCACAAACGGGTCATTAATTTTCAAAAAAATATAAACTCATGCTAGCGCTTGAAATAACAACATTAAGCCTGAACACTTAACCATAAGAATCAGGCTTTTTTACAAGCTATTTTTATCACCTTTATAAAACTTAGTGGCTATAATATAGCCTAATTAAAAAAACTCTTGCGAACTGTTTATGAAGTTGTGTTTAGTCAATGGCGTACAGCAACCCCATATAGATATTGAAAACCGTGGTTTAGCTTACGGTGATGGGCTATTTACTACGGCAAAAATAATAAAGGGCAAGGTCGAGTACCTTACAGAGCACGTTGCACGTTTAACGTTTGGTTGTAGTAAGCTAGGTATAACGGCGCCTTGTCGTGATGAATTAACATTACAATTAGTTGCTATCGCACAAAGTTATGACTTAGCAGTGTTGAAAATAATTATTACAGCGAGCAGCGGCGGCAGAGGCTATGCTCGCTCGGCAAGCAATAAGCATGACTTGATTATAATGGTGTTTGATTACCCGATGCATTATCAGCAGCAAACGCGAACTGGTATCAGGTTAGGGTTGAGTAAGCAAAAAATTGGTATTAACCCCATGTTAGGGGGGTTAAAGCACTTAAATCGCCTTGAGCAAGTACTGCTAAGGCAAGAGTTATCTACAACTGATGTAGATGATTTACTGGTCACTAATATTCATGATGAGGTTATCGAGGCGACGAGTGCTAATCTGTTTTTTTTCATGAATGGGCAATTATATACCCCTGATGTTAGCCAAAGTGGTGTTAATGGCATTATGCGGCAAGCAATATTAGCGCACAAGCCCGACACTATTGTTAAAAGGATTTCTTTAGATGAAGTAGCGCAAGCACAAGCAATATTTATTTGTAATTGTGTTATGGGGATTATGCCTGTAGCACAATATAATGGTCGTGCATTATCGTTAACACAACCATTAGAGGTACAAGACGGTTTTATCTTGTAAACAATAAGCGATTAAATAGGCCGTTAATGAAAAAAGCACTTTATGTTTGTATCGTTAGCACAGTTGTCTTTGTGTTGGGTTTTCTGTTTTTATTAGAAAAAGAAATGAATCAAGCCTTACCGATAAAAGTGCCACAACTTATTAGCATTAAACAAGGCGCTTCTGTTGCCTCATTTGCAAAAAATATCGTCGATAAAGGTTGGCTAGAAAGCCACTTTTGGCTGCGTGTTTATTCTCGCTTATACCCTGAAAAAACCATTATAAAAGCAGGAACTTATCAAGTTTTACCGCATACTAGCTTACAAAGCTTACTTGCGCTTGTTACCAGCGCAAAAGAACACCAGTTTACGTTAACGATTATTGAAGGAACAACCTTTAAAGAGCTTCTTACGCTCCTAGCTAACCAACCTCAATTAACGCATACATTAAACGCTTTAACTGTAGAGCAAATATCAACACGTATTAATATTGCTCAAGATAACCCAGAAGGCTGGTTTTTTCCTGAAACTTATGCTTTTACGCAAGGCACAGAAGATGTGCAAATATTAAAACGTGCGCACCAAAAAATGCAAAGCACGTTAACATCACTTTGGCAGGAAAGAGCAGCAGGTTTGCCTTATGAAACACCTTATCAAGCATTAATTATGGCATCCATTATTGAAAAGGAAACTAGCCACCTACCTGAGCAACCGTTAATTGCCTCAGTGTTTATGAATCGCTTAGCAAAGAAAATGCGCTTGCAAACTGATCCAACCGTAATTTATGGTTTGGGCGAACGTTATAAAGGCGACATAACTCGTGCACATTTAAGGGAAAAAACAGCCTATAATACTTATAGAATAAATGGTTTACCCCCTAGCCCAATAGCAATGCCGGGGTTGTCTGCTATTAAAGCAGCGCTAAACCCAGCAACAAGTGATTATTATTATTTTGTTAGTAAAGGCAATGGCCAACATGTTTTTAGCCAAACATTAGCAGAGCATAACAGTGCTGTGAGAGATTACTTGAAAAAACTTAGAGAAAAAAAGTAACACCCTTATAACGGGTTAGTGTTTCGAACATGGTATGATTTAGGCAATAAACTTTCATCAAACTGTTGGCTGTTTAGCAAAAGAACGTGTGAAAATATAATGGTAAGAGAATGATATGAAAAAAGGGTTTATGGTGGTGTTTGATGGCAGCAATGGTGCTGGAAAAACAACGGTTATTAACAGCATTGAAAAATTCCTTGTAGCAAAAGGTGTGGATGTTTTGCTTACTAGAGAGCCAGGTGGAACGCCCATTGGCGAAAAAATTAGAGAAGTTATTTTAGATCCCACAACGCCTGAAATGTCTTTTATGACAGAATTAATGCTCTTTGGTGCAGCGCGTGCGCAACATATTCAAGAGAAAATTTTACCTGCATTATCCGCGGGTAAAGTGGTTATCTCTGATCGCTTTGATGCTGCAACTTTTAGTTTTCAACACTTTGCTAGAGGGATCGATATTAATACCATAAGCCAAATTAATGACTTAGCCTTAAATGGCTTTAGCCCGGACATGAACATTATTTTAGATTTAAACCCAGCTGAAGGTTTAAAAAGAGTGCAAAGCCGAGGCGAGGGGCTTGATCGTTTAGAAGATGAAAAAGCAGACTTTTTAGTGCGTGCTCGTAATGGTTATTTAACGCAAGCCGCACAAGCGCCTGAAAAGTTTGAAGTGATTGATGCTGCGCAATCAAAAGAAAAAGTATTAGCAGCAGTGATAAGTATTATTGATAATTTATTAGACCAGCACCAAGAAAAGCACCTTTAGTATGAAACCTTGGCTACTTTCACACCAGCAAATATTTAGTCATCAGTTTAGCTGTAATAGTTTACCGCATGCCATTTTAGTTAATGGTGTGACTGGTGCAGGTAAGCTTGAATTTGCCCAATGGTTATTATATTTATTAAGCTGCAAACAGCCACAGCAATCAGCGCACGGTGGTGATAGCCAAGCCCCCATACTAAGCAGTTGCGGCCAGTGTAAATCTTGTTTGTTATTAAAGAGTAACACCTACCCCGATCACCTTAACATAGTGGCAGAAAAAAATAGCTTAGGCGTAGATGAAATTCGTCACGCCAATAGCTTTTTACAAAAAACGGCACATTTAGGTAAATTTAAAACTGTGCTAATTGAACACGCACAAACCATGACACAAGCCGCAGCGAATGCATTATTAAAAACCCTAGAAGAGCCAAGCAATCATAGTGTTATTGTATTGTTAACTAATGACATTGAAATGCTACTGCCTACTCTTATTAGTCGGTGCAGAGTGCTTAATATTAGGCCAAAAGTAGGCCAAGCTTTATTGCAGAGTATTTCAACGCATGAACTGACAAGTGAAGTAGGTATTGAACCAAACGGTGAGCTAAACAATAATTTTGTTAACTTAACACAACTACCAGAGCTCACCAATGCCGAAACGAATACGGTATTTCAACAATTTAAAACCTGTTATACTCGTTACCTTTACGGTCAGCAGGTAGAAACGCAATTATTAACACTGTTGTCTAATAATGAACACAGCCTGCGTTGGTTAGCGCAAATAACAGTGAACTTGTACCGTGAACAGTGCATGGGGGTTGCAACACCTTCAAATAATTCAACCTTAGACCCTGAACTTTTACATAAGCTCTATAAAGTTATCATTAATGGGTGTAAAGTAATAAAATCATACACTCAAGCAAATAAGCAATTTGTTTATGAACAGCTTATTATGAAGATAAGCGATGTGCTTGAGCAAACAAAAGTGAATGACTAGGAGAGACACCTTGCTGCCAATTGAAATTGAATTTTGGTCAGATCATGACTTATATGTTGCTTATATGCCATTTTTAAAAGAAGGAGGCTTATTTGTTCGTACCGTAAGGTCTTATGAGTTAGGTAGCGAAGTTGAATTAAACGTTTTACTACCAGACTCACTAGAGCCAACATTAGTAACAGGAGAAGTCTGCTGGCTAACCCCTAGGGGAGCGCAAAATGGTACACCTGCAGGGATAGGCGTCAGTTTCACTAAAGATCCAGACAATATTCGTCATCAAATTGAAAAAGCTATCGCCCGCCAATTAAACTCGTCAGAGCCAACCTTAACTATGTAACCTTAACTCGATTTAAGCGGTTGTTAATGTTAATTATCATAAATAATGAATAACACTGCTTTGTCATCTGCTGAGTGTTAATATTTAAGTGCATTGACTACGGGGTGCGTTAAGTTATCAAGTTAATCACATTAATGAAGTTTTACCTAAGCCCTTTAGATTCTTTAGGGCTTTTTGTTTTTATTGGAGTTTCCGTTGTTTATAGATTCACATTGTCATTTAGACCGCCTAGATTTATCACTTCATGGGGGGAGTTTAGCAAACGTAGTTCAAGCTGCAAAAGATGTAAAAGTAGATAAACTTTTATGTGTGAGTATTTCTTTAAAAGACTTTCCGGCCATGGCTGAAAAAACGAAAGATTTTAACAATATAATGTTGTCATGTGGTATGCACCCACTTTACCAAGACGATGAAGTTAGTATCGATTTATTACGCACACTAGCTGACGACCCCAATGTTATTGCCATTGGTGAAACTGGACTCGACTATCACTACGCACCTGAAACAAAAGCATTACAGCGAGATTCATTTAGAAAACATATACAGGTGGCAAAAGAGTTGAAAAAGCCTTTGATCATTCATACCCGTGCTGCCCAAGATGATACATTAGCTATATTACGTGCTGAAGATGCCAGCGACGTAGGTGGAATACTACACTGTTTTACCGAGTCATGGGACATGGCAAAACAAGCGATAGCGTTAGGTTTTTATATTTCATTTTCAGGTATTGTCACCTTCAAAAGTGCAGCAGAGCTAAGGGAGGTCGCTAAACTGGTACCCGATGATAAATTCTTGATTGAAACTGATGCACCGTACCTTGCACCTGTGCCATACCGTGGTAAAGAAAATCAGCCGGCCTATGTGGTGGAAGTGGCCAAACACTTAGCTAGTATTCGTGGGCAATCGGTGGAAACGATTGCTAAATTATCAACAGATAATTTCAATCGCCTTTTTAAATTGTAGTTTAGGCTGTGCCGTATAAAACAGAGAGTGTTTTTATACGGCTTTATATTATTCCCATTAAGCCAAAGTATAGGTAGCTGAGTTCAATGGGGTAATTACTTCCCATCCCTTCATCGTTATCGATAGCAACAAGACATAAAAAAGTTAACGTAGCACCGTTAATAAGTATGACATAATACTTGTATTCAAAAGGCAACTTATATAATATGCATTTAAAATACATGTTATATAAAGTTGAATTGTTTAGGATTACTTATAGTGACCAATATTGCTCCCTTTTTACACAGAGAAGTTAGTCAAAGAACTGATTATTCTGCTCACCAGAATCAACAATATGAACAGACTAATGACGTTTTTTCTAAATGGTTAGCAACGTTAATGGCACAACACAATGCGCTAGATAGTGAAATAATGATGATTAACTCACTGTTAACCACTGAGCAGTGTAAATTAATTCAACTCGACATCAGGTTAAAAAAATTGACCAAAGCAGTTTTAACGCATTTAGCGCTCGAAGCACAATTCTTAGTACCTATTTTAATGACAAAAAAGTCACAGTCGCGACAAACTAATTACCTTAATGAAGGGTTTGACGCTTTATTTGATATCTGCAAAGCGACAACAGGTTATGTTCACTCACTCAAATTGTCATTGGGCAATGGTTTAGTAACAGAAGATCAAAGCACACGCATCCTATTTTTTCTTGATGAGATAAAAAATAGACTAGACAATGAAGATTTGATTTACACACAAATGACAGAAGAGGAAACCTAGATGGAGTTTATTTATCTTGGGCAAAAAGCTTATTTAACTTGGTATGCTCAAAACTTAATAACCACCTCACTTGATACAGTTTATGGCCGTGAAGTACTTTGTCGAGGTTTTTTATCATGTGACGACTCCGCTATTCCAATGGCTGTACTTATTCCGTTTCTCTATAAAAACCATGCTTTATTATTAGCAATGACATGCCGACAAATTAAACAAGTTGCTCAGCTTAATGTAAACAGCGGTGATCAAAACAGCACCTACTGGGTCAATATTGCTGGGCCTTTAATAGCAGATCAACATTTATTTACTCAGCTATGTCAAAATGCGTTAGCTCCTTTAACGTCAGAGCAACGAACTAGGTTAGTACTAGAAGTATGCGAGAATGATATTCAAAACGATATTGTGATAGACCGTGTGCGTAAACTTAAGCAAATGAACTTTTTTATTGCCATGGATGATTTTGGCTCTGGTTATTCAAATTTATCGCGCTTAAGTAAAACTCCCTTTGATATTATTAAATTAGACACCAAGCTAATAGCGCTTGTGCCTACAGATATTTGGGCGACTAGTTTTTATCGTGAAATTGTGAATTTATGCTCGTCTACCGGTTGTATTATTGTTGCTGAAGGTATTGAAACGTCAATACAGTCTGATTTTGTTCGTTGGTCTGGAGTTGATTTAATACAAGGGTTTTTGTATTCCTTACCCCAACCGCTATTACCTGTGCTTACCCCTAATACTATTTAAAGGACACCTTATGCGATCATTATTTTTAAGAATGAGATCTATTCATTGGTTAGGAGCAATTCTACTCTTTATTAGCGCATTTTATTTAACCGAACAACTTTATGCGCAGGTAATACAGTACGTGGTGCTAGTATTGTTAATTATTCATGATGTAGACGAAAAATATTGGGGGGTTGATTCACTTAATAAGATAACGCAGTATTTAACAACGTTTGAAAACAAAGACTTGTCTAAAGAATGTACTGTTAATAGCAATTTTAATAGTGAAATGACTAAGGTATTAGACGTTATCGACTCTTTTAGGCTCAATGTTAAAAATGCTTTACTTGATATTCAGTCTCAAGCCAACACCTCAGATGAAATAGCGACCACCTTAACGTCGAAAACGAACAATATTGCTGAGCGTATTCAGCAGCAAGACTTACGCGTAGATAATATAGCCTTACAATTTGAAATGCTTGACGAAAAGTCTTTTGCTTTACAAAATAAAGCTGAACAAACGCAAGTGCAAGTAGGAAAAACGAGGCAAGACCTACAACTGTCAAATGAAGCAATGAGCGGTATGGCTAACATCATAGCAACCTATGTAGACAGCAGTGCAAATTTGCGTCATAAATTTGAATTGTTATCAGAGCAAGCTGGCGCTATTGGTAATGTAGTTTCAGTGATTAATACCCTAGCAGATCAAACTAACTTGTTGGCCTTAAATGCTGCAATTGAAGCTGCAAGGGCAGGTGAGCATGGGAGGGGGTTTGCTGTTGTCGCTGATGAAGTAAGGCAGCTGGCAATGTCAACTCAAAACAGTTTAGAGAAAATAAACCAAATCATTGCGGGTATTTCTACTGCGGTTAAGCAAGCAGGCGACCAAATGGCGCTACAATCAAAAAATTTGAATAACCTGTCATTGCATTCAACCAAGAGCCAAGCAGAGATTAATAACGCGTGTGAAAATATTGACGAAATATTGAATTTAATTGGGCAAAACCAACAATCAAATGCGGACCACAACAATGACAGTGTCGACATTAGTCAAATTCATCAATTGGTTGTGGACGTTTCACAAGAAATACAAACATTAAAAAAACTGTCTAACTCGAATGCTAATGATTGCCATGAACTTGACAGACAAGGCAAGCGCCTTAATGCAGTGTCAGACAATATTGTTGAGCAATTAGCAGCATTTAAAACCCAATAAGGAAAGAGATAATGAGGTTAACAGCATTTACTGATATAGGCTTACGTACCCTGATGTACCTTTCTAGCTTACCACCCGAAGAGTTAAGTAGTGTTGCTCAAATATCGACAGTATATAATATTTCAAAAAACCATGTGGTCAAAATAGTGGTGCAGCTAAGTAAACATGGCTATATCACCACCATTAGAGGAAGAAATGGTGGAATTTGCTTAGCGATGGCAGAAGAGAAAATTAATATAGGCAGTGTTATTAGACATTTAGAGCATCATTTAGATGGGGTAGATTGCCAAACATCGGCTTGCAAGCTAGTTGGCTCTTGTGAATTAAAAAAAGCGTTATCAAAAGCAATAGCGGCTTTCTTAAACACAATGGACAATTATACTCTAGCCGATTTAGTTACCAACAAACAAGCCTTTAAAACCCTATTAACTTTAGAGTAGCCAACGGCAAAAACCAGTTGAACTACAGGCAAGGTTAAAGTTGTTCAGTGGTAGAACCACTAAGGTTATTTTGCTTAGGTGAAATCTCGCTTTCTAGTGGCAAGGTCAGGGTAAAAATACTCCCTTTATTAATTTCGCTGGTGACAGTAACACTGCCCTTATGTGCCAACGCAATGTGCTTAACAATAGATAACCCTAAGCCAGTACCACCTAGTTGCCTGCTACGGGCTTTATCAACACGGTAGAAACGTTCAAACAGGCGTGACAAGTGCTTTTCTGGTATACCACTCCCTTGGTCTTCAACTGATATTTTAATGTCGTCAACTTCTTTTTTGACTGTAATGTGCACTTCGCTATTGCCATTACTGTACTTTATCGCATTATTTAACAAGTTGATAATGGCCTGTTCTATTAACGACGAATTATGCTTAAAGACAATATCTTCGGCATTGTTTAAAATAATGCGTATATTTCTTTTTAATGCCTTGTCTTTACATAGAAAAATAGCATTACTAAGTGCTAATGTAACAGAGTCATTGACAAAGTCTATCTCGTCGACCTCCGTTTCTTTTTCAATTTTAGATAAGGTCAGTAAGTTTTCAATGATGCCTTCTAAACGAATAGAATGCGTGTGTATTACCTCGATAAAGTGTGATCTTTTTTCTTGAGCTAGATCTGGAAATTCAATTAAAGTTTCTGAAAGCCCTTGAATGGCGGTTAACGGTGTTCTGAGTTCGTGAGAAACATTGGCAACAAAACCTTTTCTTTGCAATTCAAACTCTTTTAGTTTGGTAATATCATTAAAAACAACCAAAGTGCCTGACTTTTGCTTGTTGGTATCCAGTAAAGGAACTGATTGAGCAAATAATACTTGTTCATATTCATCTTCACTTTCAATAATAATTTCTTGTCCGGCGGGTTGATCTTGTTGGGCAGCAGAAACAATAAGCTGGAGTAACTTAGCGTTTTTAATCACACTTTGGACTTGTAAGCCTTCTATATTTTCTTCGTTAATGTGTAAAATATTATAAGCTGCTTGATTAATGTTGATAATATTATCACTGCTGTCTACAGCGATAACACCTTCAGCCATACTCGAGAACATAGCTTCTTGTTCATTTTTTTGTTTTAGGATAATTTCTATACGTTTATTTAGCTCTATGGCTATATCGTTAAAAGCCTCGCCTAATTGTGCTGACTCCAGCGAATCATTTGCGCTTAACTGTACACGACTTGAAAAATCACCTTTCGCTAGCCTTTGCGCTTCTACTTTTATCATTTCAAGAGGTCTTACTAAAGATTTAGACATCCACCAACTTGCCAACACGGTAATAATAGTCAGAATAATAAAGCCTAAAGCGACTTGGTAATAAATTTCCCACAAAGCATGCTGTAGTGTATCAAGTGGTGTTGACGTTCTGATAAAGCCTATAATTTCACCTTGTGCGATAATAGGCATAGCAAAGTTCATGGCATCAGTTGTTATTGTATCGCTATACCTTATAGCTAAGCCCTTTCCTTTGGTTATTGCTTGCTGTATTTCTGGGCGGCTTATATGGTTGTCCATTATTTTTGGCGCTTCTTTGTTATCCCCCAATATTTTGCCAGAAGGCAAAGCTATAGTCAGTCGTGTTGAGGCATGGTCTCCCAGTGTTTGCGCTTTTTCTTGTATTTCTTGGTATTTTTTTGCTTGCAGTAGCCTTGAAAATTCAGGCGTTAAAATTTTCGCCCTAATTTCTAAATCATCGGCGCGCTCTTGGTAATAAAATGACTTAAACGACCATAGGGCGATCATGACAATGGTCAGTAATGAGATAAATGAAATAATTAAAAAAGAAGGGTACAACTTCCAAAAAAGTGTTCTGCGTTTAATTGTCATTGGTATTCGTCAGTATTAGTAAAAAATGTTATAGCGCTTACGTTCATGTGATAAAGCTAAACTCTCGCACTGGTATAACCGAGTGAAAAAATCGAATGCGACATGTTAGCATTTTCAGGTGGAGTGGGGATAGTGTTCCTGAAAAATTATAGTTGGCGGCTATTTGTTGTGCCATTAGCGCTCGGTTGATGTGTAAAAAATTAATTTTCTGAGTTAAAGGTATCGTACATTACAGCGTACGATCTTTACTACTGTGTATTAACTTTTTGTCTATTAAAATATATAAATTCACGCGTAAGTGTTTTATTATAACAATAGAAACTATTTTTTTTAACAGTTATAAGGAAGACCAAATGTCGAATCAAATCAGAGTGGCAATTGCCGGTTATGGTAATTTAGGGCGAGGCGTTGAGTTTTCATTAACACAAAACCCAGATATGCGTTTAGTTGGTGTATTTAGTCGCCGTGAGCCATCAAGTGTAACCTTATTGGACAAGAATGTCCCTGTCTATGCAATGGCTGATATTGAACAATACCAAGACGATGTGGATGTAATGATACTGTGCGGTGGTTCTAAATCTGACTTGCCAGAGCAAGGCCCGCATTTAGCAAAATTTTTTAACATTGTCGACAGTTTTGATACCCACGCTAAAATTCCTGAGTACTATGACGCACTAGATCAAGCTGCGCGTGAGTCAAATCGTGTTGCTTTGTTATCAGTTGGTTGGGATCCAGGTTTATTTTCATTGAATCGCTTATTTGGTGAGGCGCTTTTACCAGAAGGTGAAACCTATACTTTTTGGGGGAAAGGTTTAAGCCAAGGCCACTCAGATGCAGTACGCCGTATACCTGGTGTTAAGTCGGCGGTGCAGTATACGCTACCATCAGAAGATGCTATTGCAAGAGTGCGCAATGGTGAGTGTCCAGAGCTAACCACACGTGAAAAACATAAACGAGATTGTTATGTAGTGCTAAGTGACAATAACCAAGCAGATGCAGTGCGCGAAAGCATTGTTACCATGGTTGACTACTTTGCTGATTATGACACTAGCGTAAACTTTATTGATCAAGCGACCTTTGACAAAGAACATACCGCTATGCCTCATGGCGGCTTTGTTATTCGCAGCGGTAATACAGGTAAGGATAGTAAGCAAACAATTGAGTACTCATTGGCACTAGACAGTAATCCAGAATTCACATCCAGTGTAATGGTGGCTTATGCCCGAGCTGTTCATCGCCTTGCTAGTTTAGGGGATACAGGCGCAAAAACTGTTTTTGATATTGCCCCTGGTTTATTATCGCCTAAAAGCCCAGCACAATTGCGTAAAGAGTTACTGTAATTCAACTCATTAATCTATCCGCAGGTAGCTTAATAGTGCAACATTATTTCTAGTAAAAATATCATTGCCACGCCTTTTTTGTTAGCTAATGAGAGATAAAAAATAAGGTGTGGCAGTTACTTTTTACTAGCATGTAATTCATCGTGTGTTTGTTGTAAAACATTCGCACTAAAATCAACTAGTGAATGAATCGAAGTTGGGAGCTGGTCAATATCAATAGCGTCAATTAAGTTTTTTACCTCCAAACCTAGTTCAGTATCTCCTTCAATTTTTAAACGTCGCTGAAAAAACAAGGTGTCAGGATCTTGTTTACGCCCAGCAATTAATAGCAAGTCATCACCTGTTGCACTAAAGCTAACATCATCATTGGTGCTATTCGCTAACATTGCTTCTTTTGACGCCATAATGAGTTGATTGCCGTCAAAGCTTAACCACCAGTTTAACCCCAAGTCAGTAATGCCGATTTTTAGCCACTTGTTTTGTAAAAACAAAAAGTCACCCTCTGCGAGTGCTTCGCTAAAGACCGAAGATAAAGCAGGTAATAACAAGGCTTTTTGTGCTGAAAAAGGCAGTAACCGTAAACTTGGACGTAATATTTTGGGCATTACCGCTATGATATGAGCACGTAAGGCTAATGGCAGTTGTGGTAATGCCTTAGTGTTAACAGCGCGATGGGGTAGTGAGGATAAATTAAACACTTTGTTGGTTTGGCTCTAGTACTTATCAGGACTAAAAGTGTAACAGCCTACAAAGAAACTTAGCTGTACTAGATCAAGTTTTCTTTAATTCATATCAATATATCTAACGTAATAAAGCCATAGACTGTTGACCACGTTTTTACTTAACTTTTCTATATATATTTACTTGGAGTTTTTTGTGGAGCTACTATGTCCAGCAGGTAACTTTCCTGCAGTGAAAACCGCGATAGACAATGGCGCCGATGCCGTCTATATCGGTTTAAAAGATGATACCAATGCCCGGCATTTTGCTGGCCTTAACTTTACTGATAATAAACTAGCCAAAGCCGCAGACTATGTTCACCAACGGGGTAAAAAACTTCATGTAGCTATTAATACTTTTGCCCATGCTAATGGTGAGGCACGTTGGAAAAAAGCGGTAGATAATGCTGTTGCTATGGGAGCAGACGCATTAATTATTGCCGACCTAGGAGTGCTTGACTATGCAGCAAACAAGTATCCAAATATTGAGCGTCATGTTTCAGTGCAGGCCTCGACAACAAACTTGGAAGCCATAAAGTTTTTTAACAATAACTTTGCTGTTAATCGTGTTGTATTACCGCGTGTGTTATCGATTCAACAAGTGCGTCAATTAGCAAAAAACAGCCCTGTACCGCTTGAGGTTTTTGCTTTTGGCAGTTTATGCATTATGGCAGAAGGGCGCTGTTATTTATCATCTTATATGACGGGAGAGTCCCCGAATACGGTGGGTGCTTGCTCGCCTGCAAAATACGTACGCTGGCAAGAAACTGAGCAAGGACTCGAGTCCCGGCTAAACAATGTACTGATTGACCGATATCAAGAAAATGAAAATGCAGGTTATCCAACTTTGTGTAAGGGCCGTTTTGATGTTGACGGGGATGTTTATCATGCACTAGAAGAGCCAACCAGTTTAAATACCTTGGCGCTTATTCCTGATTTAATGGCGATGGGGATAGTATCAGTTAAAATTGAAGGGCGTCAGCGTAGCCCTGCTTATGTTGAGCAAGTGGCTAAAACTTGGCGTATGGCCATTGATAAATATCAGCAAAGCCCTGACAGCTTCCAAGTTGAAAATAACTGGATGCAAACACTGGCTAACCTTTCAGAAGGCTCGCAAACAACATTGGGCGCATATCACCGTAAATGGCAGTAATGCTTATTTAGTGATGTATTGCCCAACAACTTTACCACCAGCACTGAGGTATTTAGGACAAATAAGTTGCAAAACCAAAGGTGGCCTCAGGCTGTTGACTTAGTCGATTAACATTTAGGAAAAACTATGAAATTCTCTCTTGGCCCAGCACAATTTTTTTGGCCAAAAAGCGACGTTGAGCGCTTTTACCAGCAAGCAAAAACATCAAATGCAGATATTATTTATTTAGGTGAAACGGTATGCTCTAAGCGACGTGAGCTTAGAGCAAAAGACTGGCTGGGCTTAGGGCGCGAATTAGCGCAAGAAACAAATAAACAAATTGTGATCTCAACCATGACTTTGTTAGAATCACCGGCAGAAATTGTTACCTTAAAAAAACTGTGTGCAAACGGCGATTTATTGGTTGAAGCAAATGACTTAAGTGCTATACAGGTTATGCATGATTTAAATATGCCTTTTGTTGCCGGGCCTGCGATTAACTGTTACAACCTTTCAACCTTAAAAGTATTACTCAAGCAGGGCATGATCCGTTGGTTAATGCCGGTAGAGCTTTCGGGTGACTGGTTAAAAACAATGTTAATGCAAGCACATGATGAGAATATTCGCGATAACTTTGAATGTGAGGTGTTTTCATGGGGGTACTTACCTTTGGCCTATTCAGCTCGTTGTTTCACTGCACGTTCAGAAAATAGGCCCAAAGATGACTGTCAATACTGCTGCATTAAATACTCACAAGGGCGAAAAATGAACTCGCGTGAAGGGGAGCAAGTTTTTGTGCTTAATGGCATTCAAACAATGTCTGCTTACCAGTATAATCTGATCAATGAAGTCAGCCAGCTCAATGAAATTGGAGTCGATATTGCGCGTATAAGTAGTGATAACGAACAAGCGTTTACGCAAGTTGATAAATTTAAACAACAGTTATCAAACCCAGTAAAACATGTGTTGGACGAAACGAATGAATGTAATGGGTTTTGGCATAAAATTGCCGGAATGTCAGTTGCCTAAATCAGTTGGCTATATTATTAAGTTAAGTCCATTAACACAAAGCCAATAGCATTAGTTTGGTCGCCTTAATAACCAATTAAAACAAAGTTGTTAACACTTAAGAGAGAACTATGTACACCTTAGATTTAAATCAAATGAGCCACAATGAGTTTTTAACGACTTACTGGCAGAAAAAACCTGTGGTGATCCGTCAAGGCTTTAAAAACTTTGTTGATCCAATTATGCCAGATGAGTTTGCTGGCATAGCGATGGAAGAAAACGTACAGTCACGTTTAATTGCTAAAATAAATGGCCAATGGCAGGCAGAGTCGGGCCCATTTGAAAGCTATGAACATTTAGGTGAGCGAGATTGGTCTTTAGTCATTCAAGCACTTGATAACTTTTCAGAAGAGGCTGCAGAGCTCATTGAGCCGTTTCGGTTTATACCTCACTGGCGTTTAGACGACATTATGGCAAGTTTTGCAACAACAGGCGGTAGTGTTGGGCCACATATTGATAACTATGATACTTTTATTTGTCAGGGGTCAGGCCGCCGACATTGGCGCGTAGGTGATAGCGGGCAACATACTGAAGTTATTCCACACAAGGCTTTATTACACGTAGCACCTTTTGAGGCGATAATTGATGTAGAACTTGAAGCCGGCGACATACTCTATATTCCACCGGGGTTTCCGCATGAAGGTATAGCCTTAGAGCCGTCTATGAGTTTTTCTGTAGGTTTTCGCGCTAACTCCGCCATTAGTTTATTAAGTGGCTTTGCTGACTATATTATTGATCATGACTTAGGTGGTCAATTACTAGAAGACCCTAACAGAAAAGCAAGTAAGCACAGTGGTCAAATTTCTAATGACGATTACGCAAGTATTAAACAGCAATTACAAAACTTACTTGATAACGATAAGTTATTTAAAAGCTTTGCCGGTACATTTTTAACAAGCGCTAAGCATGAGCTTGACTTAATGCCCAGCGATGAACCTTTTGAACCAGATGAGGTAAGCGAACTGCTTGGTATTCACGGTATCAAGCGCTTAGGCGGTTTAAGAGCTTTTTATTTTGAAGATACTGTTGAGCATGGTGTTTGTTATATTAACGGAGAACAACTAGACTTCGCCCCTGAAATAGCGCCTGTGGTTAAACTGTTATGTGATCAAGTCACCATAATGCCTAATGCCTTAGCCCCGTGGCGTGAAAACGAACATTTTATTGACTTAATGGTAAGTTTACTTGACCAAGGTTATTGGTTTTGGACGCAAGCATAAGCCTTTAGCTATATGAACAACAAATAAGTTAACAGTAGTAAAGTGTTCACGTTATTACAACGAGAATAGCTTACACAACAGGAAAAAAATGCGTTTAGATAAGTTTATTTGTAAAAGTACCGAGCTAACCCGCAATGAAGCAAAAAAGCTACTTAAAAGTGGTGAAGTTCGCGTTAATGGTAAAGTAGAAAAAAGTGCGGCGTTGCAAGTGCATGAAAATAATACGATTACGTTAGATGGGCAACGCCTAACCGCCCGTACTTCGCGTTATTTTATGCTGCATAAAATGGCTGACTCCATTTGCTCTAATGTTGATGAAGTTTACCCGTCAGTATTAAATTTTATTGATGTTGATAAAGCGTTTGATTTACATATTGCTGGTCGGTTAGACGCCGATACCACGGGATTAGTACTCATTACAGATGATGGCAGGTGGTCTCATAATGTCATATCACCCAAAAAAGAATGTAAAAAAGTGTATCGAGTATGGCTTAGAGACGCGATTTTCGCGGATGAGGCCGCAGGCTTAATTATGCGCTTTAAGCAGGGGTTGCAATTACAAGGGGAATCAACCTTAACGCGCCCTGCTACTTTAGCCTTGGTGAGCAACAGTATTCATAAAAAGACCGATGAAAAAATTTGTGGTGAAACAAATAAATCCCCCGAAGAATCACTTTATTTAGACAGTGGCGAATCCACTAGTGAAGTATTACTCACCATTACCGAAGGAAAATATCATCAAGTTAAACGTATGTTTGCCGCGGTAGGTAATCGCGTTGTTGCCTTACATCGAGAACAAATTGGTAACCTTGTATTAGGTGATTTAGCGCCAGGTGACTGGCGTAAGTTAACCAATGAAGAAATTAACGGTTTTCTATAATTAACCACAAAACAACATGTTAGTTTTTCCAGTTGTTTTTTATCTCTTGTTTATGTTCAATAAAGTTTCATTTACGCAGTATTCAATATGATTAAAATGCTTGTGGTTGCAGCATAGCACCGTTCTGTTATCAACAAGCGCTACACTCAGGTTAACTGTCTATAAAAAAGCCGGGAGTTTAAGAGTAATCATACATTACTTGACTTAACACAGGTGTGCCTAAGTCATTTAGCCAACAAAGTTAGCATATCTTATATAATTTTGAACACTTTTAACCACAGAATAAAGTGTGTATTATCTTCGGGAGTTTTTTAACTTGTTTCGTCATTAAAATTTTGAATTTCAACCACCTATTAATGCTGGGGAGTTTTATTGGTGGTGAAGTTCAAAATAGCACCTAGTGCAATCAATATGTAAGGAAAATAATAATGTATATAAAAAAAATCACCACGTTAATGATGGTGATAGCTGCACTCTCAATCTCGTTCATAACAAAAGCACAAGAGCACCCTAATTTAATTTTAACTAAAGCGGGTGTGGAAAAGATTAGGGCTAACTTAGGTAAAACCCCCTTGTTTGATGCCACTTTGCAAAAAGTGAAAACCATGGTAGATAAAGAAATTGCTGCAGGTATAGATACGCCTATTCCAAAAGATTTCTCTGGTGGCTACACACATTACAGACACAAACAAAACTTTATTGTTGCGCAAAAAGCAGGTGTGCTGTATCAGATATTAGCTGATGATAAATATGCTATCTATGTACGTGATATGCTTCTTCAATATGAAGCCATGTATAAAAATCTTCCTCTTCACCCACAGGAAAGATCATACGCGCGGGGTAAACTTTTTTGGCAAAGTTTAAACGACAGTAACTGGTTAGTTTACATGAGCCAAGCGTACGATACCGTATATAACTTTTTGTCAAAAGAAGAGCGTACAAAGTTAGAAGATAACTTATTTCGCCCATTTGCTGACTTTATTTCATTAGAAAACCCTAAATTCTATAACCGTGTACATAATCATAGTACTTGGGGTAATGCTGCTGTTGGTATGATAGGTTTAGTCATGGGCGATGAAGAGCTTATTCAACGTGCATTGTACGGGATAGAAGACGACGGTTTACCTATCGGTGGCCTAGATAACGATGGGGGTATTATTAAGGTAGAAGGGCAGAAGAAGGGCTTTTTTGCTAACCTTGATGAGCCATTTTCACCTGATGGCTATTATACTGAAGGTCCATATTATCAACGTTATGCTATGTATCCGTTTTTAATTTTTGCCCTCGCCATGGAAAATGCACGACCCGACTTAAAAGTACTACAACATAAAGACAATGTCTTACTTAAAGGGGTTTATGCACTATTAAACCTTTCTGATGCTGACGGTGAGTTCTTCCCCTTAAATGATGGCCAAAAAGGCATGTCATACTATACGGCATCGCTAGTAACTGCGGTAAATATTGCCTACCATTACGGTGACCAAGATCCTCAATTACTGAGCGTGGCACAAAAGCAAAATGAAGTGTTATTAGATCAGGCTGGTTTAGATGTTGCGATGGCTATTCGTGATGGAAAAGCACAGCCTTTTACTAAAAAGTCAATCAACCTAAGTGACGGTATCCACGGTAAACAAGGTGGTGTTGGTGTGCTACGTTATGGCAATGAAGACTTAACTTTGGTATTTAAATATGCAGCCCAAGGCTTAAGTCATGGCCATTATGACAAGTTATCTTATTCACTTTATGAGAAAGGCGATGAAGTATTACAAGATTATGGGCTTTCTCGTTTTGTTAATATTGGACAAAAAGGGGGCGGTAATTATTTAAAAGAGAATAAAACGTGGGCGAAAACAACTATTGCTCATAACACGCTGTCGCAAAATGGTACCATGCACTTTGGTGGTGATTACCAAACAGCAAGTACGGAGCACTCTGAACTCTACTTTTTTGATGCGGCTAAAGACAAGGTGCAAGTAGTGAGCGCAACAGAAGTTAATGCTTACCCTGGCACGAAAATGCACCGTACGATGGCGTTGATTAAAGATGAGCACTTTGAAAAAGCTTTCATGTTAGACATTATGAAAGTAAAGTCTAACACTAAAAATGTTTACGACTTTCCATTCTATTACATGGGACAAGTAATTAATGGTAACTTCACGTGGGAATCGCCTACTCACTTGGTACCGTTAGGAGAAAAGAATGGTTATCAACATTTGTACCTAGAAGGGCAGGGTAAGCCAGCAAGCAATAATACAAAGTTTTCTTGGTTAGGTAACGGTAAGTTTTATACCTTAACTTCTGTTGCTGATAAAGCTGATGAGTTATTGTTAACACGCTTGGGTGCAAACGACCCTGAGTTTAATTTACGAAGAGATGCAGGGTTTATGATCCGCAGAAAAGACAGTGATAACACCACGTTTGTTTCTGTAATTGAAACACACGGAAGTTATAGCCCTGTTTCAGAAGCATCGTTAAATTCAAACAGTAGTATTGCTAACTTAGCTATAGCCCATGACGATGATAACTATACGGCGGTAACCATTACTGATGTAAAAGGTAACGAGCAATTATTCATATTGTCGAATAATAATGCGGCAAGCTCAGCCAAACACAGTTTATCAATTAATGGTGAGAAGTACCGTTGGACAGGTCCATATTACTATCACTAGTGAAGCCCAGTGCTCTTGTACGAGAATAAGAGCACTTTAACTATGGTTTGTATTTTATAAATAACTGTATTAAAGCAGGTTAGCGTTAAAAGAATAATAGCGTTTAAGGTTCACTTTAACGCTATTACAATAACCGCTTACATGAATTAGTATCTGTTAAGTTTGCCAGTTTTTATCAGGTTTCCAATGGCTTACCCATTGATGAACGTCACTAGCAGGCATAGGTTTTGCTATACCATACCCTTGGGCAAAATCACAACCTAATGCTAATAATGCTGTGCCGTGCTCAACAGTTTCTACGCCCTCAGCAATCACATCGCGCTTAAAAGATTTAGCTAAGGCTATTACGCCTTCAACAATAGCAAAGTCATCAGAATCTTGTAGCATGTCTTGTATAAAGCTTCGATCAATTTTAATGATATTAGCGGGCAAACGCCTAAGGTAAGTTAAGGAGGAGTAGCCTGTACCAAAGTCATCTAAGGCAAACTGTACCCCAAGTTTCATGCAAGCTTTCATTGTTGCTGATGTTTGTTGCACGTCATCTAAAGCGCTCGTTTCTAGTATTTCAAGCTCTAAATAGCGAGGATCAACCTCGGGGTGTGCTGATAAAAGCGTTGTTAATCGCTGGGTAAAATCAGGCTGTTGTAATTGTACTGCAGCAATATTGATACTAGTACTTAAGGGGATGTTTAATCCCCTTGCTTGCCATTGGCTAATTTGGATTAATGCGGTATTGATTACCCATTCGCCCAACTCTATCATCATAGGGTTGGTTTCAATGATAGGTAAAAAGTCGATCGGTTTTAATAAACCTCGCTCGGGGTGCTGCCAGCGAATAAGTGCCTCTACACCGGTAACTTTACCTGTTCTCATATTAACTTTGGGTTGGTAATAAAGTGTAAACTCTTGGTTATCTAATGCCCGGCGAATAGCCTCTAAGCTTTCACGCTGCACTTTCACTGCAACATCTTGCACTGTATCAAATAAATGGTATTGGTTCTTACCGGAGCCTTTCGCGATATACATGGCTTGGTCAGCATGGCGCATCAGCTGATCCGAGTTGACATTATCTTGCGGGTAAAGGGTATAACCGATACTAGCGGATATATTTATTACTGTATTGTTAATAGTAATAGGATCAGAAACGGCTAGTAACAGCCGCTTTAAAACTGGCACACAGTCCTTTTTTGCCGTTAAATTGGGAAGATCTGTTAATACCGCAATAAATTCATCGCCGCCAATACGCGCTAAACTATCACCGTCGCGCAAGGCATTTTGCATTCGGCTAGCAAGGGCAATAAGTAGCTCATCTCCCATATCATGCCCGTGGGTATCATTAACAGCCTTAAAACCGTCTAAATCGAGAAATACGACAGCAAGTGATTGTTCATTTCGGCTGCAATGTAACATAGCTTGAGATAATCGATCCGCTAATAAAACACGGTTCGGTAAATGCGTAAGAACATCATAATGGGCTATGTGTTCTAATTGCTTTTGGTGTGCTTTTATTGCAGTAATATCGTTGCCTAAGGCAACATAATGTGTTGTCACACCTTGCTCATTTTGAACGGCGCTAATCGTTTTCATTTCAATAAATGTTTCGCCACTTTTGCGTTTGTTCCACAGCTCACCGTGCCAATGTCCTTCTGCGCGTAGAGTTTGCCACATTTTAGTATAAAACTCTGCACTTTGTTTACCAGACTTCAGTATACGCGGGTTTTCGCCAATAACTTCGGCACGGCTATAACCTGTTGTAGTGGTAAATGCGTCATTTACGTCTAGGACTATGCCTTCAGGATCTGTGATCACAATACTTTCTCGGGCAAAGGTGAATACACTAGCGGCAAGCTTAATTTTTTCTTCTGCCAGTTTACGGCTTGTTATATCATTATGTATGCCACTCATGCGCAGTGGTTTGTTGTTACTGTCGCGCTGCATAACATTAGCTTGGTCATGAATCCACCTTATATCACCTGTTTTTGTTAACATACGATATTCAATGTTATGAGACTTTGACCGGCCTTCCATAACATCCTTAAGTGATTGCCAAGCCCTATCTCTATCATCAGGGTGAATAAAGTCTGTCCACTGGTTAGTGGTTTGTGCTATCTCTTGATAGGTATAACCAAGCATACTGGCCCAACGCTCATTTCTTTCAACTTTATTTGTCAGTATATTCCAATCCCAAAACCCTAACTCAGCACCGGCTAAAACATGCTGCATTTGTTTATCTCTTGCTTTTAAATCACTATTTGCTCTCGTTTTTTCTATGGCGATACTCGCTAAGCTAGCTGATTGTTCAATTAAGGCAATATCCGAAACGCTTGGTTGGTGAATATTGTTGTGATAGATAGCAAAAGTGCCTAACACATCGCCTTGCGTAGAACGTATTGGCTCTGACCAACATGCTGCTAGGTTTGCTTTTTTAGCCAGGTCTTTATAGGGTTGCCAATAAGGGTGGTTTTGAATATCAGCAACAATCACACGTTCATTGGTATAAGCGGCTGTACCACAAGAACCAGCTCCAATAGCGATTTCTACCCCATTGACAGTGTTATTATAAAAATCTGGAAAGCTGGGCGCAGCCCCTGTTAACAGGTGTTTTCCCGCTTCATCTACTAATAAAATACTGCACTGCATAGTAGGGTGTGCCTCTTCAACACCCAGTACAATCGCATTTAATAATTCAGGCAATGCTTTGTCAGTGGTAATTAGTTCTAATATATAAGCGTGATGTTTTTCACGTAATTCAATTTGCTTACGGTTAGTGATTTCATCATGTGTTCCACAGAGTCTAAGTGGCTCATTCGTGTGTTCGTCATATTTAACGACAGCGCCAGTGCCCTTGATCCAAACCCATCTACCGTTTGCATGTTTCATCCTAAATTCAACAGTGAAGGTTGTTTTAGCATTTATATGTTCTTGAACAATCGCTTGGATTACTCTTTTGTCATCAGGGTGAATAAGATTCTCCCAGTCACTAATATGGTTGTTAATATCCTTTCTTGATAGCCCAAGAATTGCGAGCCATTGATCATTAACAATATGTTCACTCGTTTTATAATTCCAATCCCAATACCCTAATTTCGCGCCATTAATCACGTTGATGATTTGGTTTTGAGATTTTTTCGCATTCTCACGACTTAATTTTAATGCATTAATATAAAGCCGCTGCTTTGTATTGTAGTGAAGGAGTATACTGGCAGTGATAACGCTTACTAAGATAATAAAGAAGATTAATAAAAGTTGTATATATTTGATTGTTTGTAGATCGTTAATAATAGCGTTTTGTATTAGGTTCTCGATACTGTTGGCCGATATCATCAGGGTTAAAAAAGCGTGGTTTACTTGTTGTGCTACATTGGGACGAGTTGTGGCGGTTGACGACCAGTATTTTTTGATGACTTGGCGAACATGATTAATGTTCGTGATTGTTTTATCAAGTTGAAACTGTAAGTTAGCGGGACTTGGTGTTGAAGATAAAACATCTTCGGTAGTACTTTTATCAAGTATTGCTTGCGCTTGCTGATGTAATTTATTTAGTGGAGGCCAAGGCGTTTTCTTGTCTATATTTTCTTGGCTGGTAATGATTTTTGTAAAGTGTAAGTGTGTTGAGCTGACTGCAAGCTTAAACTGTGTAGAGGCTGAAAATAAAGTATACTGATGTTTTAGGTTGTCGCGCTCGATGCAAAGTGCATAGTAAACACTAGCCAATATGGCTAGTGTTAAGGTAAAAATACAAAAAAGTACTTTATGAGAGTCTGCTTTCATTAACAATATCCATATTTAACAAAGAAAGAGCATTTTATTGATTAAAACTATTTCTTTTAAAACGTTTTGTTAAACTTTGTTTAACCGTAAAGCACCCAAGTCTATATGTTATACATTGTTTAATACTAACGTACCATAGTAAAAGCACAAGTAAACTGCAGCCTTTAATTACTGCTGTTAAATTTATCTAGTTGCGCTTGTGTGGCAGGTGTTTGATGTTTTTCTTTCCATTCACTGTAAGGCATACCGTATACTTGCTCACGTGCTTGGTCAATACTTATAGTCTCCCCGAGCTTTTGCGCTTCTTCGACAGTCCATTTACTAAAACAATTACGGCAAAAACCCGCTAAATTCATTAATTCAATATTTTGTACATCTTTTCTGTTGTCTAAATGGGCTAATAAACGGCGAAAAACAGCCGCTTGAATTTCAGTTTCTTTGTTCATGTTTTTCCTTAGGATACATTTATACGGTTTTAGTTACTTATGTTCGTTAACTGTTTAAAGTAACTTCTTATCTAATTGCTTGGCTGATCTGCTCGCCTTTGGGTTTGCTAGGATCAAAGCGCCTTATTTGCACTATCATACCAATATAAGGGTGGTCAAAATAATGGATTTCTCCGGTGATGACACGTCTGTTTTGTTTGAAATTAATTAACTTCACGTCAGCGTTATCACTCGGTTCAATAATTGCTTTAGCGTTGTTTTGATTAAACACGTTAAAGTCAGCTGTTATGTATAGGTAGTGATCTAAATGTACTTTAAAAAAACCATCTAGGAACCAAGGTTGTAACGGCGCTTTAGGTGGGCTTCCTCTGTTAGCTTGGGGCTGATTTGTTGTCGATTGTGAAGTAAATAAAATAGTGTCAAGACTTTGCTCACTCAACCTATCTACTATATTATTAATAGTGTTTTCATCTTGTGAGCTTTGCTCAAACGACTCGAGGCGAGCAAACAACTGGTTCAGTGCTTGCTGTTTATATACTACTTGATGGCTTAATTGTTTGTTTATTGTTCTCTCACCAAGCTGATGCTCACGCACGAGTTCGGTATCATTTTTTACCTTAGCAGGGGCACCTGCGGGTATTATCCCTTGAGTATAACCTGATTGTGTCAGTAAACTTTGCTCTTGTGATGGTGCAGCCTCAATAGCAAGCTGGTAATCATTGAATGCCTGCTGATATTCATACGCTAAGTGTTGTCCTGCAAATAATTTAAGTGGTATTGCCTTTGTTCTTGTTAGGCCCACTTGTCGCCAGCCAAAGTGTAGCAAAGGCCTAAACTCTCTGCTCCAGCGTAGCCGTTGACGAATATCACCTAATAAGAGTGAATCATCAGAAATTAAATAAGGGGTTGTTGGGTTATGTAAACCTGCAGCATTGAGTTTACTTGGCAGGGCGCCGACATTAATCGTATTAATGTTCATTTTAGCGCGTTGCTCTTTGTTGAATAACCTAGCTATTTCCTGTTGGGAGTCAACACATAAAGTACCGTTTGGGAAAAGTATTTGACTCATGTCTTCTGGTAAAGCCAATGCTGAGCTGTTTTTGGTGTTGTTAATATGAGACAGATTTAAGTCAGCTAGGCCTGTTATGTGTTGCAGTTGTTCATCGACGCTTGCATTAGTACTTTTGAGCGGCTGTAAAAATTTCGGTTGTACATCCTGTAGGTTTGTGTCACGACAAAGTGGCATAAACTGTTTTATCCTGGTTAAATCTGGTTGTATATAAGCGCCAAGTAAGTCAAAGTACTGTGGATAATTAGGCAAGTTAGATTGATTTACATCGTCTGCAAACTGTTCTTTAAAAGCCGCCTTATCGCCCAATTGCTCGAATAGTATCACTTCTATTTCAAACCATCGTTCAGCGTTATTTTGAGCCCAAACGTCAGTACTGACTACTAGCTGTGAAAAGCTAAAAGCAAAGAGTGAATAGATAAAAACTGATTTTACTTTCATTAATAGTCCGGTTAATTTAAATGGCATTAGGTTTAGTTAAGTCTATTTTAAGCAGTTTTACTAGCAATGTTAATTCAATCATTTTACTCACTGATATACCTGCTTTATTTTACTGCTGGCGTGGTTAAATCATTTAATAAATTACGCACTAAATTAAACCTTGCCTGCTCTCCTTCACTTTTTTGACTAAACTTGAGTTTGTTAGGAGGTATCATTTTATAGGTTGTTGGCTGTTTTTGCACGAGGGCAATAATCAACATGTGGTCAACCTTGGTATCGTCATTAAACTCAATCGAACCGCCCTGATCACTTACTTCAATACGTGAAATACCGATAGTCTGGGCTTTTAAGCGAATTTTGGCAATATGTATTAAATTTTTTGTTGCTTGGGGCAATAAGCCAAAACGATCAATTAATTCAACTTGAATATCATCGAGTTGGTTGTTATTTTTACAGCTAGCAATACGCTTATATAAGCTTAAGCGTAAACTGACATCAAAAATATAATCTTCGGGAATAAGGGCGGCTAAGCGTAGTTCTATTTCTGTTTGTTTGGCGGTGACTTGATTCAGTGATACCTGCTTACCCTCTTTTAGCGCGGCTACGGCGTGATCCAGCATTTCCATATACAAGCTAAAACCGACCTGACTCATTGACCCCGATTGATCTTCACCGAGTAATTCCCCTGCGCCACGTATTTCGAGGTCGTGGGTCGCTAGGGTAAAACCTGCGCCTAAATCTTCTAAAGAAGCAATCGCTTCAAGACGCTTTTTAGCGTCCTTGGTCATGCGTTTCTCATGCGGTGTTAACAGGTAAGCGTAAGCCTGATGATGCGAGCGGCCTACACGGCCACGTAACTGGTGTAATTGTGCTAAACCTAAATGATCGGCTCTGTCCATGATAATTGTATTAGCGCTCGGTATATCAATACCCGTTTCAATAATGGTAGTACAAACAATGACATTAAAGCGCTGGTGATAAAAATCACTCATTATACGCTCAAGCTCACGTTCAGGCATTTGTCCATGTGCGGTTACCACACGAGCTTCAGGTACAAGTGTTTGAATGTCGGCAGCAGTTTTTTCTATTGTATCGACATGGTTATGTAAGTAGTAAACCTGACCACCACGCAATGTTTCTCGTAAAATAGCTTCTCTAATAAGTGCTTGGTCATGTTGTCTGACAAAAGTTTTTACAGCCAGTCGTTTTGCTGGTGGTGTTGCGATAATAGATAAATCTCGCATGCCCCCCATCGCCATGTTTAATGTGCGCGGAATCGGCGTAGCTGTTAAGGTCAGTATGTCGACATTACTGCGTAATTGTTTAATTTTATCTTTTTGTTTTACGCCAAACCTATGTTCTTCATCAACAATAAGTAAACCAAGGTCCTTATATTGAATGCTATTTTGTAATAGTTTGTGGGTGCCAATTAAAATATCTATTTGTCCAGACTCAACGCTTTTGATCACTTCATTTTGCTGCTTAGCTGTTTTAAAACGTGATAGAACTTCTATTGACACGGGCCAGTTAGCGAAGCGATCTCGAAAATTTTCATAGTGTTGCTGGGCAAGTAAGGTAGTAGGTACCAGTATGGCAACCTGTTTATTATCGTTTACGGCAACAAAGGCAGCGCGCATGGCCACTTCGGTTTTACCAAAACCAACATCACCACAGATTAGCCTGTCCATTGTTTTGGGCGATAACATATCGCTAATAACCGCATTGATGGCCTGTTGTTGATCAAAGGTTTCTTCAAAACCAAAACTGTCACAAAAAGCAGAGTAATCAGCTTTATCACGCTTAAATACATGGCCTGTTTTACTTGCACGGTTAGCATAAATATCGAGCAACTCTGCTGCAACATCACGTACTTTCTCTGCAGCTTTTTGTTTAGCTTTGCTCCAAGCGTCTGTGCCTAGTTTGTGCAGTGGGGCATGCTCTGGATCAGCCCCTGAATAACGGCTAATTAGATGTAAAGAAGCTACGGGAACATAGAGTTTTGCGTCGTTAGCATAACTGAGCATGAGAAACTCTGTTGTTATGCCACCAGTTTCTAATGTTTGTAGCCCTAAATAACGGCCTATACCATGCTCTATGTGAACTACAGCTTGGCCAATGGTAAGCTCGGCTAAGTTTTTGAAAATGGCATCCGTTTCAACTTCTTGAGATTTATTACGTCGCCTCGACTGGCGAACATGGTCACCTAACAGCTCAGCTTCCGTAATGATTGCAATAGCGTTCTTCTTCGCGCTGCTATTATTTTGAAAGATAAACCCCTGATTAAGCGCATTAACACTTATGCCTAAAGGGTCATTTGACTCAAGAAAGTCTGCCATCGATTTAAAAACAATTGGCTTGATATTATCACGTGCAAGTAACTCTAAAACACTTTCTCGACGGCCTTGACTTTCAGCAACAAATAAAATTTTATTGGGTGTTTCTTTGTCCTTAATAAAGTTATTGATCAGTTCAAAAGGTTGTTTTAATTGATGATCAATAGTTAAATCAGGCAATGATTTTACATCGAAGTAAATAGCACTCGACTTATTTTTAGCGGCATCTTTGCGCTTGCTATCGGTTACATTTTCAGAGGCATTTACACTAAGGTCATTGCTCGTCTCTAAGCTTAGTTGTGTGTCTTGCTCACAAGGCTTTATTGTAATACGAGCAAAAGGTTTTAATGCAGAGTATAGGTCGTCTTTACTTAAAAATAGTTGTTCAGGGGGTAATAAAGGCCGAGTTGGGTCGTAACGTCTGTTTTCATAACGGTATTCAATGTCTTGCCAGTATTGCTGTAACGACTTTTCTATATCACCTGAAATAGCAATTAAGGTGTCTGGCGTTAAATAGTCACATAGCGTACTGGTACTGTTAACATCATCGATTAACGCTTCATTCGTTGATTTTTTGAAAAATAACGGTAGATAATATTCAATACCCGGCGGAAGAATACCGTTACTCACCTGGTGGTAAATAGATTCTTTATTAATAGAACTTTTAAATAAGTCTCGGTATTGGCTGCGAAATAAACTGATCGCTGCTTGATCGGTTGGAAATTCATGTGCCGGTAGCAAGTGAATATGGTCTACTTGTTCGCTTGAACGTTGATTTTCTGGGTCAAACAAGCGAATTTCGTCTATTTCATCATCAAAAAAATCTAACCTAAATGGGGTTTTACTGCCCATAGGGAAAAGATCTAAAATTGCGCCACGAGCTGAAAACTCACCATGTTCCATGACTTGCTCAACATACCGATAACCACTTGCCTCTAATTCTTGCCGAAGTAAATGTAAATCTTTTTTATCCCCTTTTTTTATCATTAAGCTATTCGCTGTCAAATATTGCTTTGGTGCTAATCTTTGCGCCAGCGTTGTTACCGGCACAACCACTATGCCTTTATTCATGCGCGATAATTGATAAAGCGTGGCTAGGCGCTGAGAAATAATATCTTGATGCGGAGAAAAGGTATCATAAGGTAAGGTTTCCCAGTCAGGAAATAAACAAAGTGATAAGGCATCTTTATCGTGCGATAAGCTTTGTAACTCTTGCATTATCTTAAGCGCTGACGGGGTATCGTGTGTTAATAGTAATATAGGTACATCACTTGCCAACGCACCATTGTATAAGGCGATGCTAGCACTTGAGCCTGGCAGGTTATGCCAAGTTTTTTTATCAACTTTGTTGGTTGTTGGGCTTGTTTTATTTTTAGCTAAAATTGGCGTCAGTAAGTAGCTTTTTTTGCTCATGGAGTGCTTTAAATGATAGTACGAAGTTATGATCACCTAGTTTAACGACTTTTGGAAAATTTTAAATGAATTTGACAAAAATTTATTTTAAGCCTAAACCTAAAGGTGAACATTTAATCAACACGATAAATGTTTCAATTTTTAACGGAATTATTTACAAGGAATTTTACTATGAAAAACTTAAAACTTAATGCACTTTTCTGTGCGCTACTCACGACCATTTTATTTTTACATACCAATTTAGCCACTGCTGCAGTCGCAGAAGTGAGCAAAGCTGAGACGGTACAACAGTTGGTACACTTAAATAAATCTACAATTGAGCAGCTAGTGACCTTAAAAGGAATTGGTCATAAAAAAGCGCAGGCAATAGTGCTACATCGTGAAAAAATAGGGGAGTTTAAATCGATCGATGATTTAGTCAATGTTAAAGGTATTGGCGACAAAATTATAAAAGATAACTTAGGGCGATTAACCTTATAATGTTACTTGTTTTTACTTAAAAACCAGCTGTTTGCTGGTTTTTTTATGTTTATATAATTAAATTAAAATGTTTTTCCATATTCTTTTTAGTTCTATAAAGCCTGTTTGATATATAGAAATGTCCGGTGAAATATGGCATTATAAGCCCATCAATTTATCAACTTTTGTATTGGCAATGAATTTAACTCATTTAAAAAAATTAGAAGCGGAATCTATTCATATTTTTCGTGAAGTCGCGGCGGAATTTGACAACCCAGTAATGTTGTATTCTGTAGGTAAAGATTCTGCAGTGTTATTACACCTTGCTCGTAAAGCTTTTGCTCCGGGCAAAATTCCTTTCCCACTATTACATGTTGATACGAATTGGAAGTTTAAAGAGATGATCGCTTTTCGTGACCAAATGGCGAAAGATTATGGCTTTGAACTATTGGTTCATCAAAATCCTGAAGGTCTTGCTATGGGCATAGGGCCTTTTACTCACGGTAGTGCGCAGCATACCGACGTAATGAAAACCCAAGGCTTAAAACAAGCGCTTAATAAATATGGCTTTGATGCGGCTTTTGGTGGTGCTCGCCGTGATGAAGAAAAGTCACGTGCCAAAGAGCGAGTGTACTCATTTCGTGATGAAAACCATCGCTGGGACCCAAAAAGCCAACGTCCAGAATTATGGAATATTTATAACGGCAAAGTAAATAAGGGCGAGAGCATCCGTGTTTTCCCATTATCTAATTGGACCGAGCTTGATATTTGGCAATATATCTATTTAGAAAGTATTCCAATTGTGCCACTGTACTTAGCTGAGAAACGTCCGGTAGTTGAACGTGATGGCACGTTAATTATGGTGGATGATGACCGTATGCCTATTAAGAGTGGTGAAGAAGTGCAAATGAAGAGTGTGCGCTTTAGAACATTAGGTTGTTACCCGTTAACAGGTGCGGTTGAATCTACGGCAAATACGTTACCTGAGATTATTCAAGAAATGTTGTTAACTAAAACCTCTGAGCGCCAAGGTCGTGTTATTGACCATGACAGTGCAGGGTCAATGGAGAAGAAAAAAATGGAAGGTTATTTTTAAGCCAACCTTTATTAACACTATTTTTTTAATGATAATTAACCCCTTGGGAAGTAACAATTATGAGTAATCAATCAGGCTTAATTGCAGACGACATTCAAGCTTATTTAAAACAACATGAAAACAAAGAGTTAGTACGTTTTTTAACCTGTGGTAGCGTAGATGATGGTAAAAGTACCTTAATTGGCCGCTTACTACATGACTCAAAAGTCATTTTTGAAGATCAACTAGCAGCAATAGAAAAAGACTCTAAAAAATCAGGGACAACAGGTGAAGCAGTCGACCTAGCTTTATTAGTTGATGGTTTACAATCTGAGCGCGAGCAGGGCATTACCATTGATGTAGCCTATCGTTATTTCTCTACGGATAAACGCAAGTTTATTATAGCAGACACCCCAGGACATGAAGAATACACACGTAATATGGCAACAGGTGCCTCTACTTGTGATATTGCGGTGATATTAATTGATGCCCGCTATGGTGTACAAACGCAAACACGTCGTCATTCTTTTATTTGTTCATTATTGGGTATCAAGCACATTGTTGTTGCGGTAAACAAAATGGACTTAGTTGGCTATTCACAAGAACGTTATCAAGAAATAAAAAAAGAATACCGTGAATTTACACAATCACTCACATTTTCTGATATCCGTTTTGTTCCGTTATCGGCACTTAATGGCGATAACGTTGTCGAAGAAAGTGAAAATATGCCTTGGTATCCGGGCGCTACATTAATGAAGTTACTCAATACGATTGATGTTAAAGCTCAGGATGATTTCACGCAGTTTCGTTTTCAAGTGCAATATGTTAACCGTCCTAACCTCGACTTTCGTGGTTTTGCTGGCACCATTGCTTCGGGTCATGTATTAATTGGCGATACCATAGTAGCTTTACCATCAGGCAAAGAAAGCGTGGTAAAAGACATTGTTACTTTTGACGGTAGCCTAGAGCGTGCAGATAAAGGCATGGCTGTTACTTTGACACTAGAAGATGAAATAGATATTAGCCGCGGCGAAATGATTGTTAAAAAAGATACTTTGCCGGTTTCTTCAAAAGAATTTAGTGCGACCGTGGTTTGGATGCATGAAAATGAACTTGAGCCAGGGCGTGAATATTATATTAAGCATGGTAGTAAAATGACCACAGGTCATGCACAAACTATTGTCAGCAAGTATGATGTAAACACTATGGAAAAGTCTGCTAGCACACAACTGGCGGTTAACGATATTGGTTTAGTGGACTTTGTTGTTGGCGAAACGCTACATTTTGATGCCTATTTAGACAACCCTAGCAGTGGTGCTTTTATTATAATTGACCGATTAAGTCATATTACTGTCGGTGCTGGCATGATCAATAATGCGCTTGATGAAAAAATTCATGAGTATTCAACCTTTGAGCTAGAATTAAATGCTTTAATTCGTAAACAGTACCCTCACTGGGGCGCACGCGATATTAGTAAATAAATTATTATTTTTGTCGCTTGAAGTCGGCGGTAATTGATTGTAATGCCTTACCGCCATGACTTAACTCACTTGCGCTAAATTTAGGATGGTCATGACAATACAGCAGTGGTTGATGATTGCGGTGTTTATCGCCACATTTGTCGGCCTTCTTAAATATCAAAAAGCACCAGAGCGCGTTTTTTCAGTGACTGTACTTGGTTGTTTAGCGCTTTCTTTTGTTAACGTTGATGATATCCTTAACAACGCGGTAAACCCAGGTTTAGTAACCTTAATTTTACTGGTGATTTGTTCATTTTCCTTTGAACGCACTAGTATTTTACGTCGGCTTAGCAATAGTGTTTTTAATGGCTCAAAAATAAGGTCGATGTTACGATTATTTATTGGCACCGCTTTAGCTTCTGCTTTAATGAGCAATACCGCGGTAGTGGCAACGCTCATTAACAGTGTTAAAAGTAATAAATTGATCAATGCCGGTAAATTACTATTACCTTTGTCATACGCTGCTATCTTAGGGGGAACCCTTACCCTCGTAGGCACTTCTACTAATCTTATTATTAATAGTTTAATGCTAGAGCATGGTGCTGATGGCTTTCACTTCTTTGACTTTACTGCCATAGGGATAGTTGCCCTGTCTTTTTGTTTATTCATTATTATTTTACGTGCGAGAACCTTGCCTGATATGGCTCAAGGTGACCTATCGACCCAAGATTACTTACTTGAAGCAGAGGTTTCTGTAGACTCTAAGTTAATTGGTAAAAGTATTGAAGAAAATGGTTTACGAAATTTAGATGCTTTGTTTCTTGTTGAAATTGTTCGCCACGGACGACTAATATCCCCAGTTACACCCGATGAAAGCCTGCAAGTGGGTGATAAACTGATTTTTAGTGGTGATATTTCGAAAGTATTAACCTTACAGCAATTTGATGGCTTAACTTTATTTGCCGAGCAAGATAATTTATTACGCGATAACTTAACTGAAGTACTGATTAAAAATGATTCAGCGATTGCCGGTAAAACCTTAAAAAAAGCCGGTTTTCGTGCTCGCTTTGATGCAGCTGTTGTTGCTATTCGCCGAGAAGGTAGTGCGTTGTCGGGTAAACTCGGGGATATTGTTTTACAATCAGGTGACTTTTTAGTATTAGCGGTTGGTCAAGATTTCGCTAGCAGAACAAACCTATCAAAAAACTTTTTTATTCTTTCTGGGCATCAGGCTGTTAATATGCTCAGTGGCTGGCGTGACCACGGCACTATTTGGGGCTTTATTGCGGCAATTGTTGTATCAGTATTTACACCGGTGTCGTTACTGAGCTGTTTATTTGTGTATGTCGCGGCACTGGTTTTTAGTGGCGCATTAACAGTCAATGAAATTAAACGTCGATTTCCTTTGGAAATTTGGATGATAGTGCTTGGTGCATTAACGCTCGCCAGTGCTGTTGAAAATACCGGCGTAGCAGCCGTAATTGCCACCAGCATAGAGCAACTACTTAATGGTAGTAGTCCTTATATTGCTTTTGTCGCGATATTTGTTTTAACGTTATTATTAACTGAGCTAATCACCAACAGTGCGGCGGCGGCCCTGGTTTTTCCTATTGCATATAATATTGCTTTAGGGTTAGGAGTTGACCCCATTCCTTTTGTTATGGCTGTTGCGTTTGCTGCCAGTGGTAGCTTTATAAGCCCTTATGGTTATCAAACTAATATTATGGTGTATAACGCGGGTAATTATCAATTAAGCGATTTTGTTAAATTTGGTTTACCCATATCAATTACATACAGCGCTACGGTATTACTGATGATCCCGTTGGTGTTTTCTTTTTAACCTTATTACATAAAAGAGTAGACAATGAAAACAGACAATACTGTTTGGCATGAACAACATATTTCCAAAGAGCAGCGAGCTAACTTAAAAAAACAAAAGCCTTGCCTACTTTGGTATACCGGCTTAAGTGGTTCAGGGAAATCAACGGTTGCCAATGCTGTTGACGCCTTATTGTTTAAGCTAGGTTGTCACAGCTATTTACTTGACGGTGATAATGTTCGCCATGGTTTAAATGGTGATTTAGGCTTTAGCGACGAAGACCGAATTGAAAATATTCGCCGTATTGGCGAAGTATCTAAGTTATTTTTAGACGCAGGATTAATTGTTTCTACCGCATTTATCTCACCATTTACCCAAGATAGAGCCAGTGCAAGAAGTAAGCTTGCTGCGAGTGAATTTATTGAAATTTTTATAGATACACCCATTAGTATCTGTGAACAGCGTGATCCAAAAGGGCTTTATAAAAAAGCCCGTGCCGGCGAAATTAAAGACTTTACTGGTATTGATTCAGCTTACGACATACCCCAAAATCCAGAAATACATGTAAAAACAGCGGAGCAATCAATACAACAATGTGCTGCGCAAATTATTCATTACTTAGTACAACAAGGTTTTATTACAGTAGACAAAACTTTATTAACAACTTTAACCAGCTAAAACGAGTGTAGATGATGCATTATGATGTTTTTAATGGTGATGCTGACGGCATTATCGCTTTATTACAATTGCGCTTGTCTGCGTATAAGCCACATCCTAAAGCGTCAGTTTTAGTGACAGGGGTAAAACGCGATATTAGCCTACTGACACAGGTTGATGTAAACAAAGCAACATCAGTTACCGTGCTCGATATATCGCTAGAAAAAAACACAGTCGCTTTAACGCGTTTACTTGAGAACCAAGTGCCTGTTTTTTATGTTGATCACCACAGAACAGGTGAGGTGCCACAATCGAACCTATTAACAACAATAATTGACACTAGCGCCAACACTTGTACTAGTTTATTGGTGAATAACTACCTTAACAATGAATTTGTACACTGGGCTATTGCAGCGGCTTATGGGGACAATATGTCAGCCTCAGCCCAAGCGCTTGCCCAAGAATATAAGGTTAGCATTGCACAACAAGCTTTATTAAAAGAGCTTGGTATATATATTAATTACAATGGTTATGGCCGTAGTGTTGACGACTTACACTTTCATCCAGCACAGTTATTAGAACAACTGTCGAATTATGCTGATCCATTTGATTTAATTAATGAAGAGGGTTCAGTTTTTCATCAATTAAAAAGCGCTTATTTAGCGGATATGGCACAAGCAGAGCAATCGATTGTGCTTGTTAATAATGAGCAACTTACTGCAGTACAATTAGCTGATGAGCCTTGGGCTAGACGGGTAAGTGGTGTGTTTGGTAATGCACTCGCCAATGCAGCCCCGAATAAAGCACATGTGGTTGTGACGTTAAACGACACTACCGCTGGTGCCCCTGCCACTTATACTATTAGCCTTAGGGCACCATTAAGTAATAAGCAAGGAGCTGGGGAATTATGTGCGAGTTTTCCAAGTGGTGGTGGTCGCGCTGGTGCTGCTGGCATTAATGCACTGCCGGTAGAAATGCTTGGTACTTTTTTTGATAGCGTGACAAAATACTATCATTCATAACTAGGTGTACTAAAAATAGCAGTTGACATAAAAGAGGGAAGATCATGAGCTTATTAATAACAGGTGGTACAGGTTATATTGGTAGCCATACCGTGGTTGAATTACAAACCTTAGCAGCGGCGAAAGGCGTTAATCAAGAGATCATCATTGTTGATAATTTATCAAACTCATCCACAGTGGTGCTTGAGAAACTTAAACAAATAACCAATAAAACCGTTACCTTTATTAAAGCCGATGTTTGTGACTATGAGGCAATGGATAACATTTTTAACCAGCACAATATTGATGCTGTGATCCACTTTGCTGGCTTAAAAGCGGTTGGCGAGTCTAACGAACAACCTTTAAGTTATTATCAAAATAATGTTTCAGGTACTGTTACTTTATTGCAAGTGATGGAGAAGCACCAAGTTAAAAAGCTGGTGTTTAGCTCTTCTGCAACCGTTTATGGTGATAATGTTTCACCGTTAAATGAAACTATGGCAACGTCGGCGACTAATCCCTACGGACAGACGAAGCTGATGGTTGAGAATATTTTGTTTGATCTGGCAAAAAGTGATAGTGATTGGTCGATTATCTGTTTGCGTTATTTTAACCCTATCGGTGCTCATAGTTCCGGTTTAATCGGAGAAAACCCTAACGGCGTGCCAAATAACTTATTGCCGTATGTTGCCCAAGTAGCGGTTGGTCGTTTAGCACAATTACAGGTGTTTGGTGATGATTATAATACAGCAGACGGCACAGGTGTCCGCGACTATATCCATGTGGTCGACTTAGCACAAGGGCATGTAAAAGCGTTGCAAAACTTAGCTAAAATATCAGGTTGCAAAGCAATTAACTTGGGCACAGGTAATGGTACTTCAGTACTTGAAATAGTGAATACCTTCAAAGAAATAAGTGGCCAAGCAATACCGTATAAAATAGTCCCCAGACGCGCAGGTGATTTAGCCACAGTTTATGCTAACGCTGATTTAGCCAAAGAGTTACTTGATTGGCAGGCAACGCGCGATTTACACACCATGATTGAAGATACTTGGCGCTGGCAGTCAGAAAACCCACAAGGTTTTTAATTGATACTTTTTAATACTTTTTAGCGGTAAACGCATATTATCAATAGCTTTGAGTGATGAGTTTACTGCTTGTGTTTTATACTATCGTTTAAGTTTGCTGCTTTGTGTCAGGGCAGCAAAAGCACAATAACTGTTTTATCTCAGTATATTGAACAGTTTTACCCCGCTAACTGAGCTTGTTCGTCAGCCCAAGATAATGCCTTATTATAGTTTCTTGCTGTCTTTTCTTTATTAAGTTTTAGCTTGGTCATAACAATGGTTGTTTTATCCCATTGTGCTTGTTCAATAAACTCTACTAATTTTATAATGGCAGCCATAGCGCCTTTACGGCTTATTAACGGGTCTTTTATGTCAGCACTTAATGGAAGCTTGGCTAAAACACTCGCGAGCTCTTCATCTAAAATCGCATCAATCATAGATAGTAGGCCGGTTAAAAAAGCAATTGAAACATCTATATTAGCGTTTAAATCATGAGCAACAAGCTCACAAAACTTGGCACGTACCATGGCCGTTTTTATTAATTCAGTCGGTTTATCTGGGTTGGCCGTTACTGCAAACATTAACCCTAGAAAACGCTTTAGCTCGCCTGAGCCAAGTATTACGAGTGCTTGCTTAATGGTTGAAACCTCACTTACTCGTTTAAATATGGCTGAGTTTGCGTACCGAAGCAATTTATATGATAAAGACACATCTCGCTCAAAAACACGTGTTATACCTGTTAGGTCTAGTTCGGGTTTTGAGGTTTCATAAAGTAGCTCTGCCATAGCAAGTTGTGAAGGCGACAAGCTTTTAGTTTTTACCATTTCAGGTTTGGCAAAAAAATACCCTTGAAAGTATTTAAAACCAAGCTTTTCTGCAGCTTCATATTCTTGGTAGGTTTCTACTTTTTCTGCGAGTAAGTCAATATGCGGGTGATCTTTGATCGCTTCAATTATGTCATTGATTTGAGCAAAGCTTGTTGCTTGCATATCTACTTTTATAATTTTAATAAAAGGATAAAAATGCTGCCAAACTTTTTGGTGCTCGTAATCATCTAATGCCAGGATATAACCTTTGCTATGTAAATCCTTACATAGACTGAGTAGTTTTTTTCCAGGCTTAATGGTTTCTAAAATTTCAACAACCACCTCTTCATTGGTTAACATTTGAGGATAACCTTGCACTAAGGTCTCTAAAGTAAAGTTAATAAATGCGGGCTTAGCATTCGTAAATTCACTAATCTCCATATTAAACTTACTTGCCTCAATCATTTTACTGGTTGCTTCGTCACCATCTATATCGGGGAAGACATTATTGATACTATCGCGAAAAAGTAATTCATAAGCATAGAGCTCTTTATTTACATCTAAAATTGGCTGTCTTGCGGCGTAAAAGTACATAAAGTATGTAAGGTCTTTTGAGTAAAATCGATTGTTATTAATATACCTATTCTAATACAAGAAGCAAGATTGCTAATGTTTTGTTGTTGCTAATCAAGACATTTGGGCGTGTTGTTTTCTCATTGATTCAGGTATCAACAGGGATTTAAGGTTTATTTTTACTTGTTTTCTTGTTAGCGTAGTAAGATGTTTTATAAAATAAAAAGTAAGTTAAGGGGTTAAACTTGGAATTTGGCACATTAGTTTCGCTAGCACTCTATTTTATCGTTATGTTAGGTATTGGCATTTATGCTTTTAAAACCTCCACTGATGATGTTTCTGGTTTTATGTTAGGTGGTCGAAACTTAAGCCCGAGTGTTGCTGCCTTATCAGCAGGTGCATCGGATATGAGTGGGTGGATGTTAATGGGGTTACCCGGTGCTATGTATGTATCGGGTATGAGTAGTTTATGGATAGCTTTTGGTTTGGTTATCGGTGCTTTTTGCAATTATTTAATTGTCGCGCCGCGCCTTAGAACTTATACCGAAGTGGCAAATGACTCTATTACCTTACCTGATTTTTTTGAAAACCGCTTTAAAGATAAATCTCGTCTACTGAGAATTGTTTCTTCGGTTGTTATTGTTGTTTTCTTTACTCTTTATACCTCAAGTGGCATTGTTGCCGGTGGTAAATTATTTGAAAGCTCCTTTGGCTTAAATTATGAAATTGGTTTATATGTTACTGCAGGTGTCGTGGTAGCTTATACTTTTTTCGGTGGCTTTTTAGCCGTCAGCTTAACAGATTTTGTTCAAGGCTGTATTATGTTTGTGGCCCTTGTATTGGTGCCTGTTGTTGCCATTAATGAATTGGGCGGCTTAAGCGATGTACAAACAACAGTGAGTAATATTAACCCAGACTTATTAAACCTATTTAATGGTATGGGCACTATTAGCATTATATCTGCCATGGCATGGGGCTTAGGTTACTTTGGTCAGCCACATATTATTGTTCGGTTTATGGCAATACGCAGCGTTAAAGACATGCCAGCTGCACGTCGAATAGGCATGAGCTGGATGATAGTTGCTATTGTTGGTGCTATGGTCACGGGTTTAGTAGGTATTGCGTATGTCGCTAAAACGGAAACAACGCTTGTGGATGCTGAAACAATTTTCATTGTATTATCACAAGTTTTATTTAACCCATTAATTGCTGGGTTCTTATTAGCCGCTATTTTGGCAGCAATCATGAGTACAATTTCGTCGCAACTGTTGGTAACATCGAGTTCACTTACTGAAGACTTTTATAAAACCTTTTTACATAAAGAAGCTTCCGACAAACAACAAGTATTGGTTGGACGGTTATCGGTTGTGTTAGTTGCACTTGTTTCTATTTATTTAGCTTATGATCGTAACAGTACTATTTTAACGTTAGTAAGTAATGCTTGGGCGGGCTTTGGTGCTGCTTTTGGTCCTGTTATTATCGGCAGTTTGTATTGGCATAAAATGACCAGAAATGCTGCCTTAGCGGGAATGATTACAGGCGCTGTTACCGTATTACTTTGGATTTACTTACCAGTGACTATTAATGGTCAACCGTTAAGTTCAATCATGTATGAAATAGTCCCTGGCTTTATCTTATGTTCCTTGGTTATTTACTTTGTCAGTATTTTGTCTCCTCAACAAGACAGCGTCATATTAGCTAAGCATAATGAAATGTTGACCCATCACAGTTAGCTTATGGTTAACTTACGGCTAAGATCCGTAAGTGATAACTAAGCGATGCTTAAGGCATAACTTAGTTACGAGCAAGCAGTTTAAAGCAACGCGTTTGAAAATCGCTTATGTGGTTTCGGCTCGTTGCTTTATTATTTCTAACAGGTACTTTCCAACCCTTATTTTCTAATCGAAATAAAGGTTGCTAATAATTACGTAAATTGGATCAAATTTTGAAATTTTATAATAGTTATATTGCCCTAGGTAAACAATTTTATCAGCGCGGATTACCACAAAAAGTCCCCTCGCCAGTGCTTTTATTATGGAATAAGCCATTAGCCGATGATTTACTATTAACACATACACTGCAAAATGATCATCAATTATTAGCCCAATACGGCTCAGGCAATGAGTTACCACAAGGAGTAACTTCAATTGCGTTAGCTTATTCGGGGCATCAATTTGGTCATTTTAATCCTCATTTAGGTGATGGCCGAGCCCACTTATTGGGCGAGCTGTTAGATAACAAGGGCGTACGCCGTGACGTGCAATTAAAAGGTTCAGGACAAACCGTGTTTTCTAGGCGAGGTGATGGAAAATGTGCGTTAACACCCGCCCTACGAGAATACATAATGAGCGAGGCTCTTTACGCTCTTAAGGTTCCAACATCGCGCTGTTTAGCAGTAGTGGCAACAGGCGAGCTTATACACCGTGGCTTAGCTAAACCTGGCGCAGTGGTAACCCGTGTTGCGGCAAGTCATCTTCGTGTTGGCAGTTTTCAATACTTTGCAGCCCGTGGCGATGTAGAATCATTACAAACCCTACTCGATTATTCAATTGAGCGCCACTTTCCTGAAATAGATAAACAAGAACAAGATCCTATTAAAATAACCTCTACAGAGGATGATGACATAGCCACAAAACCACGTGCTCACAATGATTATAAGCAACAACGTATTTTGCAGTTTTTATCGTGTGCTATTGATAAGCAAATTATACTGGTCACACAATGGTTACGTATTGGTTTTATTCATGGCGTAATGAATACCGATAACACTGCTATTTCTGGTGAAACTATCGACTTTGGTCCTTGTGCAATGCTGGGTACTTATGATGAAGCAGCTGTGTTTAGCTCAATAGATGAATATGGTCGGTATGCATTTGGGAAGCAAGGAAAAATTGCTCAGTGGAATATGGCTAGGTTAGCTGATTGTTTACTCTTGTTACTAAAGCAGAATATTGATGTTAAGTACCGCGATGCTGAGAATATTGATGATGATCTAATTGAACAAGAAAAAGAGCAAGCATTAAAGTTAATTGAAGCGGTTATTCAGCAATATACAGCTAAATTTGAACGTGCTTATTACACTATGTTGGCAAATAAACTAGGGATGCATGAGGTTAATCAGACTAACACCGCGTTAATTGATGACTTATTAATAATAATGCAAACAAAAAAGCTAGATTACACACAAACGTTCCACTTTTTAACTAGGTCTTTGCGAGCAGCACCAAACGGACAAAAGCGAAAGGAAGAAGAGACAACTGCTGAAACACAAGGAGAAAGCAAATTGATGGCTCACTTGGCTGATTGGCTTAACACATGGGAGAAAACACTTGAACAGCAAAGGGTGAGTAAGTCACAGGCCGAAAAACTTATGTCAGAAAACAACCCGATTGTTATTCCTAGAAACCACCATATTGAAGCAGTATTAGATCAGTGTGAGCAACGCGTTATGGCAAAAATGGATTCAAATACAATAGGCAGTGAAGTTTGCGATATTGTAGACGAATTTCTTCAAGTAATTCGCTCACCTTATCATGCACTGCCCACTACTAGGTTTTATCAAGACGCTGGAGAAGATCATGACCAATATTACCAAACATTTTGTGGTACCTAGTATTGATAATCACTCAACAGATAAATAAAACGCGTCGTGTTAAGCTCGTTTATATAGACCACTTTATGTTGTTGTGAATAATACGTTGCCACTGGCTCAACGATTCATTTTTATTTGCAACAACCAAAACATTCGCTTGCTTAAAACTTAGTGATTCACCTTGCAAATTATTGTCACTAAACTTGTCAATAAAGGAGAGGTGCTCTATTTTTGGGATGATAAAAACAGCTACTGTATCAGTTAGCCCCTTAAACACTAAGTGCAGGCTTTTTATACCGCCAAACCGGCAGTAATTCGCTGAAATTAATTCACCTATTGATTCATTGAAACTACCATTAAACAAGGTCATTTTATTATTTAAGTCAGCTAAACTTATTGTGCTTTGGTCTGCGTTAGAAAAATTATCTTGCTCGTGGTAAACATGGGCTAGTGCATAATTACCTATATTATCGGTGTTGCTAGGCGAAATTTGTAAATAATTAATAATAATACCTATAACAACAGCAACCGAGGCTGCAATAGCTAAATGTATTCTGGCTTTACGCTTATGTTGCTGATGGCTTTTCAGTGTTTGGCGCAAAAGTAATTTATGCGATAAATCATCAGGAACATTAACTTGCATTGCTGCTTTAAGCTTTTCATCGAACTGGCAAAGATCTTGAGCGAGCGCTTTTTTATTCGGATCTACTTTTTGTGCTGCCAGTATATCTTCATCAATACTGGCAGGATCTGCATATATACTACGTCTATATTTTATGTCATCCATTATGCTATCACTCGTATAACTATTTTTTTTGGGTAAAGCTAACTGGCATTGGCGCTTGGTCTAAAGCATCTTTCAACTGTTTACGGGCTCTGAACAAACGAGTCATCACAGTATTCTTTTTTAAATTCAAAAGTTTGGCTATATCTTCGCCACTATAGCCGCCAAGTACCTGTAGCACTAAAGGCTCAGAATATTCAGGCGGTAACTGTGCTATTTTTTTTCTTAGCCAGTCGTTTTCGATTGTTTGCTCAGTGCTAAGAGAGTCTGTATCTATAATAGTTTCTTCTTCGTATTCGTTCATTTCAAAACGTTTACGTTCAAAACGCCTAGCATTTTCACGCCTTAAAATGGTAATAAGCCATGCCTTTGCTGCTTTTTCATCTTTTAATGAATCGAGTGCGCGCCACGCTCTTAAAAAAGTCTCTTGCACTAAGTCTTCGGCAACTTGTTTGTCATAAGTTAGCCAGTATGCATATCGGTATAGCTCGCTGTGAAGAGCCTTTACTAATGCTTCGTACCTCGATTGTTTACTGGCCATAAAAATACCTTTAAAGACTTGTTATAACAGACCCGTCTTAACTGAAATTTATTTCAATTAAGACGGGTTTAATGTGAAATTAGCCTTATTGGCATCTTTTATTCCATCAGCATTCACTTGTTGTACTAGTTTTAGTAGTGTTGCACCTTGCCAAAGGCTAGTGTTCGTTTCTTTGGCATACAAGTGTTGCTGTAGTTCATTAATAGCGGCGGAAAATTCACGCTTATTTATCTGCTTTAATGCTTTTGACAATGTTGTTATTTCACTACCACCTTGTGATAAAGAAAGTGCATTTAACCAAGGAACAAGCAAACTTAGGGCTTGTTCAGCTTGGTTTTGTTTACAAGCAGCCATCAGGGCAAGATAATGGTTGCTATCTATTTTAGGGGGTGTATGCGGAGTTTTTGCCACATTAGCGCGCTTTAAATACCTTACATGTAAAAGCCAGGCCAAGCAGGTCAGTAACCACAAAGCTAAAAACAGCCAGTGTAAATAATGGGTTTTCTCAATAGCCATAGGGACTACTGTTGTGGGTTGTGGCGTAGTGATGTCTTGCTCAGCTTGTAATAATGGTGCAGCTGCTGCGTGCTGAGTTACCGGTTGAGGTGCATCTGGGTTTGGCTGCACAATAATTGTTTGCTCGGGTAAGGTCGCTCTTTGCATTTTATTTGTGACTGTGTTCCACCAAGCTATACTAATTTCTGGCAAAATATATTCCCCAGGTTGGCTCGCAACAATAGCAAAGTTTTGCACTTTTTGGCTTATTAAACGTTTTTTTGTCAGGTTTGAGTGTAAATCAGCTTGATCAGGGTATATTTTTAAATTGGCAGGCGCTGTCATGCGTATTTTTGGTAGTTGTGCTTTGCCAAGGCCTGCGGCAGTTAAGGTAATCGTTCGGGTGATAGGCTCACCTACTTTAAACTCATTCAGGTTAGGCTGCCACTCTTGGTGTAACGAAAGTAGTTCACTGGGTAACCAAGTGTTGTTTGCACTGAGCGGAAAGCTATCGGGAATTGGGCGCACATTTAGCGCTAACTTATTGCCTAAAACGTTAATTGGCTTAGTTTCACCGAATGTTAAAAAACCAGACTGGCGTTTTGACTGCACCATAATGTCACCAGCAAACATGGGAGTTTCTAATGTTAACTCACCACTTTGTTCTGGGGTGATAGCGTATGAGCGTTCAATTATTCTATAACGTTTACCATTAATTATTTCATCAGTTTCTTGATCTTTACCTATTTGCTCAATCGTAGCGCCTGGTAATTTAGGCTCGGTTAATCTACCGCGTTGCAGTTGCGCACCTACGTGTAATCTTACGGTGAGGGTCACTAATTGCTGTACATAAACATCTTGCGAAGATAAGTCGGTTGAGATAAATACATCTTGTTGCTGCTTTGTGCCACCGGCATTGCTTTGCTCGATTACTTGCACATCAATCGCTTGTGTTTGATGACCATCAACTGTTAAGGCAGGTATAGTTAAGTTGCCTGTCGTTCTTGGAATTAATACTATTTTCCATTGAGTCGTTCTGCTCATGCTAAAATTAACGACACTGGTTTGCGAACTCATCTCGGTGCGCGCGACAATAAAATTGGTTAACAAAGGCGATGTATCTAGGGCGTCACGGTCAACACTGTCGTCAGCAATTACGGTTAACACAATAGAGTCGTTACTCATCACCGGGTTTGTGTCTATGCTGGCAGTTACTTTTGTTAAGGCAAGGGCTGTCGGGCTTATCGTTAATGCTGTTGTTAAGGCTAATAAGATAAATAATTTTAAAATAATTTTTACCACTGTTTGTTAACTCCTCGGGTAGTGCCATCTTGCTTACGTTTTTGGTATTCTTGTTGCATTTTATTGCGCAGTAATAAATACGGGTCGTCTGTTACCTTGTTTAATAACTGCTGATGTTTTTGTTCCATTTCTTGCGCTTGTTGTTCTGCCGCTATTTGAGCGGCAGTTTTATTTTGCGCTTGTTCAGCGGTTTCCTCAGCATTTTGTTCCTCTGCATTATGTTGCTCTGCTTGTCCTTCTTTAGCCTGTTCATCTTGCGCTGACTCACCCTGTTGGTTATTGTCAGGTTCGTCTTGGCTCTGTTGTTCTTGAGACTGCTCATTGTTTGTTTGATCACGGTTTGAAGAATTGTCTGCTTGATCATTGCTAGAGTCAGATTGCTGATCCTGCCCTTGCGCTTGGCTATCTTGAGAGTCACCGCCTTGCGAATCACCGTCGCTAGTGTCGTCTTGTGAGTCACCGTCTTCTGACTGTTCGCCGTTTTGTTGCTCTTGCTGTTTTTGTTGTTGTTGTTTTATTTTTTCTATATTGTCTTTAGCATCTTGTAAGTCGGGGTTTTTCTCTAGTGCTTTTTCATAGCTTTCTATGGCTTGTTCGTATTTTTGCAGTTGTGCTAAAGCATTACCCTGGTTATATAAAGACTGTGCACTGTTGGCAGCGTCTCCCTGTTTAAAGGCGTCTAATGCGGCTTGATAATTACCCGCTTTATAATGTGCGCTGCCTTGCCATTGGGGATCTTCAAACTGTTCAGCTGCGCTTTGGTAGTTTTTTTGATTATAATTGTCTTGCGCTTGCTGATCATTTGTCTGCCATAAGTTATTCCAAAAGCTTTTTGAACTATGCGCTAAAGTAGGTACGCCTGTTGGGGTAGGTTCAACTTGCGCGTCTGCGCTTGTACTAGTTGTAGCAGCAACACTAGTCGGAGTAACTAAAGTGAACGACAGTAAAAAAAGCAAAGGTAAGCAAGACAATGGTACCATTAGCAGGGCGCTTCCTCGGCGAAAATAGCTGAGCACTAAGGGGAGCACAAATATTAATAGCCAAGCGCCATGCTCTTGCCACTGGTCTCCTGATTGCTGACTCTCTTGCTTTTCGTTTTTATGCTTTGCTGACATTTTGTCTGTTGATAGTAAATTGTTTATATCGCTGTCGTCATTTTGTATACTTTGATAATTACCTTGCCCTCGTGATGCTAACGCCTGTAGTTTTTGGCTCGGTAGTCGTGGCACAACAATAGCCCCTCGGTTATCTTTTAATAACTCACCACTTGGTAAAGTGATCGGTGCGCCATTTTCAGTGCCAATACCTAAAATATTTAATTGGTGGCCAAATTGATTCGACCAATCATAAATGTCTGCTATTTCACTATTATCAACATCATCGGTGAACCAATAAATATCCCCTTTGAGGTGTCCAGCATTAATCAGCATATTGTGTGCCATTGTTAATGCTGCTAGCGGGTTTGCGCCGAGTACAGGCATAATCTCAGGTGACAGCGAGGGCAACAACAATTCAATGTTTTTAATATCTTGTGTTAAAGGGCTAATAATAAAGGCATCACCTGCATAGGCGATTAACCCAGTATCACCTTCATTAATTTTATTGAGTAAATCTATGGCTTTAAAACGCGCTCTTGTTAACCTATTAGGTTTAATGTCTGTAGCATACATGGAGTAAGACATATCCATTATCAGTACTGAACCTCGCTCTGTTTGATAGACAGGTTGGGGCAGTTTTTGCCAAACAGGACCAGCTAATGCAATGATAGTTAACAAGCCGATAATAAACGGTTTTAACAAAAAGGTTTGGACGCCAATATTGTGCTGCTGCGCTTTAGTTGTTGAATTGCCTTCCACTAATACCTGACTTAAGTGGCTTGGTAAAAATTGCTGCCAAGGGGATTGGTAAAAACGGTGTTTTTTTAATAACCAAAGCACTAAGAACAAAACGAACAGCGCTAAAAACCAGTATGGTCTGACAAAATGAAAATTGTTGATAAATAAAGTTAATGAAGTCATTGTTATAGTAAAACTCTAGGTTTCTTAGCCTGGCTATTGACGGCCAAAGCTGAATAAATTAATGGCTAAAAAATAAAGTGTACTGATTATAAAGGCTAATGCTAATGGTAAATAAAACAAGGCGGTAAGTGGCCTCATTTGTTGCTGTTCTTGCTCTATTGGTTCGAGTTGGTCAAGTAATTGATATATTTCATTCATGCTTTGGCTGTCTCTTGCACGAAAATATTTACCCCCTGTTTCCTCAGCCAGTTTTGTTAGGGTAGCTTCATCTAACTCACTTGACGGATTTACCCGGCGGGTACCAAAAAGTGTTTTTTGTAACATTACATCAGCGCCGACACCAATAGAATAAATAGTAACCCCTTTAGCAACTGCTAACTCTAGCGCCTGCTCGGGGGTTATTTTACCTGAGGTGTTTTCGCCATCGGTTAATAGCACTAACACTTTATTAGAATTTGGCTTAGCGTCAAAACGTTTAACCGCAAGGGCAATTGCATCACCTATAGCCGTTTTTTGCCCTACCAAACCTAGGTAGCTTTCATGGAGCATTTGTTTTACAGTTTTTCGGTCAAAAGTCATGGGTGTTTGCATGTAGGCGTCATCAGCAAAGAGTATTAGGCCTAGTCTGTCGCCAACGCGTCGTTCAATGAATTCGCCTAAGACTACTTTGAGCATGTCAAGGCGATTCACTGGTCGGCTGTTGAGGCTCATGTCTTCGACTTGCATACTGCCTGACAAATCAACGGCAATCATCATTTCTCGGCCTTGCGTAGGAATATCAACCGCATCACCTAACCATTGTGGTTGGCTTAACGCTAAAACAGCTAAAAACCAGCAAACAGATAGAACAACAAGGGGGACTTTCTTATTCGTCGCGCGAGTGACATGACTAGTATTACTTTCAATTAATTGCGGCATTATTAAGGCGGCGCTAGTTCGGTTACTTGGCTTTTTGGGTAACCAATAAATGAATAAAGGCAGCGGCAATATCAATAATAACCAAGGGTAAGCAAAAGAGATCATGCCTTAGCCTCCAAGCTTGCTTTGGTGGTACTTGAACCTGTGTTGAGTGATTTTGGCGGTATTGCGTGTTTTAACCAAAGCGTTGCCGCTTGGTTAAAACTGAGATCGGTTGCTGAGATAGCGGTGTTATCATCATGAGCTTTATATTGGTTTACAAAGACCTGCTCACTTAAACTGTTGAATTTCTCTTGGTGCTTGCGCGGTAATTTTGCGCTTAAAAACGCCTGTAGTGAATGGCCAAAGAGTTTTGCCAGCTCAGCGCGAGAAAAATAATGCATTGCTGCCCACTTTAGTAAAACCATAGTGTCGTTTACAGCAAGGTTAGGATTATTATTTAATTGCTTTAATGCTTGTTTTTTTATTTGATTACGCTGCGCGTGTTTTCTTATTTTAATAATGCTGATCGCGGTAAGTACAACCAGTAATGCAGCTAATAGCCACCAACCATAAGCAATAGGGAATTGAGTGATTGGCTCTGGTAGGTGAATGTCTTTTAAATCGAGAGTATTCGTTTGCATGACCGTCTGAGTTGGATCCTGAGTTAAACCTTGTGTTGGTAGCGTCTCTATTGTTTGCAAAATATAGCCCCATCTTTTAGCTGTTGCTCTAATGTTTTTGCAGCACTGAAGTTAAGTACGCGAGCACCTGCTTTGGCCAATAGCTGTGTACACTGCTCATTGATATTTTGTGCTTTTGCTTGATACGCGGTTGCACTATCATGCTCACCTAACGTAAATTGTTGGCGGTTTTTACCATCTGTTAGCGTGACATTCATTTTTATTGGGCTTGCGGGCAGTGCGCGCTCTAACGGGTCGTCAATTAAACATACCACTAATTCACAATGCTGGCTTATCTGCGTTAAATGGCGCAGCGCATCGTGTTGATCGCTATTGGCGGCTTGTTTAAATAGTTGACCATCAGTAATTAAATAAACTAAAGCGCCGGGTTTGGCAACATGCCTAATACGAGCACAGTTATCACTAAAGTAGTTACCGTTAACCGGCGTGCTATCCGCTGTTGTCGTTGTGTTAGTAGTCTCAGCTTTATTTACATTACCGTATTGTGCGTTGTGTTGCGCTAGGTGAAGTGTAGTGAGCGAATGTAAATAGTGCAATACACCCTCTTTACGGCTGCGAGGTTTAAGTTCTACATGTTGGTGTTGATTAAAAATAACGCCACCTAAGCGGTCACCACGTTTTTTTGCATGCCAGGCCACTAGAGCAGCTAAATGCGCTGCTTGTACAGACTTAAATAGTAGTTGACTGCCAAAGTGCATACTGGCACTTAAATCAGTTGCAATAAGCACAGGACGCTCTAGTTCCTCACGAAATAATTTTGTATGCGTTTTACCTGTTCTAGCGGTAACGCGCCAATCAATTGCACGAATGTCATCGCCAGTTTGGTAATGTCGCACCTCGTCAAATTCCATCCCGCGGCCCTTGCTACGAGACAGGTAATTTCCTGACATTTGCCCCTGCACATTTTTACGCGCAGACAAGTCAATAAGCACCGTTTTATTTTGATAATTTAATAGTTCAGTCATACCAAGCATTACGCCATTACTCTTAAGGCTGGCAAGTTGACTTTGACACTTATTTTTTGACAATGCCTGTTTATTACGCGTTAACTTTTGTTTAAACCACATAGTTATCAATGACCGTGTTACTTAATAGCACATAATAGCAACTAACCCACAGCAACTAAGCTTAGTAGGTGATCTATTAACTGGTTTGCAGTAATACCTTCTGCTTCTGCTTGGTAGCTAAGCATTATTCTGTGTCTGAGGACATTATGTAAAACGGCTTGAATATCTTCAGGACTAACAAAATCACGATTATGAAGCCATGCACGAGCACGCGCACATCGATCAAGTGAAATGGTTGCACGAGGGCTTGCGCCAAATGCTAGCCATGTTTTTAATTTGTCATCATAGTTTTCTGGTTGTCGTGTAGCCATGACCAAATCAACCATATACGTTTCAAGTGCTGGCGCCATGTGTATATTTAAAACGGCTTTACGGGCGCTAAATATTTCTGCTTGGCTTAATACCCTAAGTTGTGTTTTCTGTTGTGTAGAGCCAATAAGTGCTTCGCCGCGGTTAAGCTTAAGTATGGCTAATTCACTGGCGGCATCAGGGTAGTCAATCTCTAAGTGCATTAAAAATCGGTCTAGTTGTGCTTCAGGTAATGGGTAAGTGCCTTCTTGTTCAATAGGGTTTTGAGTTGCCATGACTAAAAATAACTCAGGCAATTGATAAGTTTTTCGACCAACCGTTACTTGGCCTTCGGCCATCGCCTCTAATAATGCCGATTGTACTTTTGCCGGCGCACGGTTAATTTCATCGGCGAGTACTAAGTTTTGAAATAAAGGGCCAGCCTGAAAAACAAAACTACCATCTTCTGGTCGATAAATATCTGTACCGGTTAAATCAGCAGGTAATAGATCTGGGGTAAATTGTATACGGTGAAAATCAGCTTCAAGGCCTTCAGCTAATGCATTTACAGCCCGCGTTTTTGCTAACCCAGGAGGGCCTTCTACAATTAAATGACCATTGGCTAATAACGCAATAAGTAAGTTTTCCACAAAGGCAGGTTGGCCAATAATTTGCTGTGATAAATGCTCTTTTAATGCTGAAAAGTGTTCAATTGCCATAATTATTTTGTCTTTCTATTGGGTTGTATAAGAGGTTGCCGTTTATTCTACTATTTTTACATATCGAGGTTTACGTTTGAATATTGAAACGCCCGAATATTGAAGTGGACTGAGTATATATAAGGCTGTTATTAAAGAAAACAAGCATAGCGTAACTTAGTTGTAACAAATATTTTCTTATAAAACTTGCTTAATGCACTATGCTGTATTAATGAAAAAGCATTTAAGTAAGTACTTGAGCAAGCAATGCAGAAGAAAACAGTGATTGATCTTTTTGTATAGTGAGTTATTATCAGTACAATACCTTAGAGGTCTGACCTCTTGCAGGGCTATAATTTTAGGTTTTTAAAATACGATGGGCGTTAAAAATAGGTTTTTAAATGCAATAACGCTATTTAACCGGAGAATCAGTACATGACAATAAAAATGACCACATCCACAGGTGAGCGTATCGCTGTAGTGGCCGGGCTTAGAACTCCTTTTGCTAAGCAAGCTACTGCTTTTCATGGGGTTCCTGCCGTAGACTTAGGCAAACTAGTAGTAAACGAATTACTACACAAACACGATATTGACCCAAATATTATTGACCAATGTGTGTTTGGCCAAGTAGTACAAATGCCGGAAGCACCCAATATTGCGCGTGAAATTGTATTGGGCACAGGGATGAATGTACATACAGATGCTTATAGTGTTTCTCGTGCTTGTGCAACCAGTTTTCAGTCAACGGTGAATGTGGCTGAATCCATTATGGCTGGCTTTGTTGAGGTAGGTATTGCGGGGGGGGCTGATTCATCTTCGGTGGCGCCTATTGGTGTGTCAAAAAAATTCGCTCGTACGTTACTTGATTTAAGTAAAACAAAAACCTTAGGACAAAAAATAGCGTTAATTAGAAAATTGAGCCTTAAAGATATTTTACCTGTTGCGCCGGCGGTTGCTGAATACTCAACCGGCATTTCTATGGGGCAAACAGCAGAACAAATGGCTAAAACCTATAATATTGCTCGTGAAGATCAAGATGCCCTAGCGCACAGGTCACACACATTAGCGACACAAAGCTGGGCAGAAGGTAAGCTTGATGGTGAAGTAATGGCAACGCACAGTGAACCTTATAACGCGTTTATCGATAAAGACAACTGTATTCGAGAAAACTCTGTTTTAGCAGGTTATGCAAAACTACGTCCTTGCTTTGACAAAAAACATGGCACAGTAACTGCCGCGACCAGCACAGCATTAACCGACGGTGGTGCCGCTATTTTATTAATGCGTGAAGGTAGAGCAAAAGAGCTAGGTTATAAACCGTTAGGGTATATCCGCAGTTATGGTTTTGCTGCCATCGATGTCTGGCAGGATATGTTAATGGGGCCTAGTTATGCTACGCCCATTGCCTTAAAAAGAGCGGGTTTAGCATTAGCGGATTTAGATTTAATAGAGATGCACGAAGCCTTTGCAGCCCAAGCATTAGCAAATATGAAAATGTTTGCCAGTAATAAATTTGCCCGAGAGCATTTAGGTAGAGATAAAGCGATTGGTGAAATAGACATGAGCAAGTTTAATGTCATGGGGGGCTCGTTAGCGTATGGTCATCCTTTTGCCGCAACAGGCGCTCGTTTAATTACGCAAACGTTGAATGAATTAAATCGCCGTGGTGGCGGTATAGGGTTAACCACAGCTTGCGCAGCAGGTGGTTTAGGTGCAGCTATGGTAGTGGAGACAGACTAATGACAGATATTAAAGAAGACATAACTAGCGAAGAAATGCCCGTAACCAATGCTAGCGAGCAAAAAAGTACTAACAGCGCTTTTAGCTTAGTAAAACAAGATAATGGTATTGCCCATTTAGTGATGGACGTGGTTGGTGAAACCATGAATACACTTAAGGCTGAATTTGCTGAGCAAGTGGCCGATGTTTTAGCCCAAATTAAATCAGATAAGACAATCACAGGCATTGTGCTTTGCAGCGGTAAAGAAGATTCTTTTGTGGCAGGTGCTGATATTAATATGATCAATGACTGTAAAACAAAAGAAGAAGTAATATCACTTTCTCGCCAAGGACAAATGATTTTTGCCCAACTTGAGCAATTAGATATACCTGTGGTTGCAGCAATAAATGGTGCCTGTTTAGGTGGTGGTTTAGAGCTTGCTATGGCATGTCATGCACGGGTTTGTAGTGATAATATAAAAACCGCTTTAGGTTTACCTGAAGTGCAGTTAGGCTTACTCCCTGGCAGTGGCGGTACACAAAGGCTCCCTAAACTTGTTGGTGTACAAAAAGCCTTAGACATGATGTTAACGGGCAAACAGCTTCGCGCTAAACAAGCGTTAAAAGCGGGTTTAGTTGATGATGTCGTACCGAATAGCATTTTAATTGAAACAGCGGAAAAAATGGCGCTTGTTGGCAAGTTTAAACGCGTAGAAAAATTTAAATCCTCGTTGGTCAATAAGTTTCTTGAAGGAACATCAGTAGGGCGCGGTATTGTTTATAACCAAGCTGAAAAATCAGTGTTGTCTAAAACAAAAGGTAATTACCCTGCACCAGTTAAGATAATAAATTGTGTAAAAATGGGCATGGAACAATCACCCGCTAAAGGTTACCAACTTGAAGCAAACTGTTTTTCAGACCTTGCAATGAGCCCAGAGTCTGCGCAATTACGTAATATTTTCTTTGCGACCACTGCAATGAAAAAAGAGCAAGGTGTTGCTGATGTTGCGCCTGAAAAAATAGTAAAAGCCGGCATACTTGGTGGAGGACTAATGGGCGGGGGGATTGCTTACGTTACAGCAACTAAAGCTGGTATTCCTGCCCGAATAAAAGATATTAATCATCAAGGAATAAGCCATGCGTTAAAATACAGTTTTGACTTGTTAAATAAAAAAGTGAAACGTCGCTTTATGCGCAATAGCGAAATGCAAAAGCAAATGTCGATGATCACAGGGGCTATTGATTACTCGGGCTTCAAAGATACTGATATAGTCGTAGAGGCAGTATTTGAAAACTTAGAGTTAAAACAAAATATGGTTGTTGAAGTAGAGCAAAACACCAAGGAAACTACTATTTTTGCCAGTAACACTTCTAGTTTACCCATAGGTAATATTGCAGCGAAAGCAGCACGGCCTGAAAATGTGATTGGTTTACATTATTTTTCACCGGTAGATAAAATGCCTTTGGTAGAAATTATTCCTCATGAATTAAGTGCGGGTAAAACGTCTGATCAAACCATTTCAACCACAGTGGCATTTGCTAAAAAACAAGGGAAAACGCCGATTGTTGTTAAAGATAAAGCAGGCTTTTACGTTAACCGTATATTAGCACCTTATATGAATGAAGCTGCTATTTTACTCTTGGCCGGCGAACCCATAGAAAAACTTGATAAAGCCTTGGTGAATTTTGGTTTCCCTGTTGGTCCTATGCAGTTACTGGATGAAGTAGGCATTGATGTTGGTGCGAAAATAGGGCCTATTCTCCAAGCTGATTTAGGTGAACGATTTGCAGCACCTTCTGCTTTTTCTAAGCTACTTGATGATGGACGTTTAGGTAAAAAAGCTAATAAAGGTTTCTATTTATATGGTAAACAGGCGAGTAAAGGCTTTAAGAAAAAAGGCAAGCAAGTTGATGAGAGTATTTATTCCTTATTAAAGGTAACACCAGCAGGCAGCTTATCAAGTGAGGCAATAGTTAAGCGCTGTGTTTATATGATGTTAAATGAAGCAGCGCGTTGTGTTGACGAAGGTATAGTTCGTAATGCCCGAGATGGCGACATAGGGGCTATTTTTGGTATAGGTTTCCCACCCTTTTTGGGCGGACCATTACGCTATATTGATACTATTGGTGCACAATCATTAGTTGCCCAATTAACGCAATGGTCTAAAGAGCACGGTGAACGCTATGAGCCCTGTGCCGCCTTAATTGCAATGGCTGAAAATGGTAGTAGTTACTATTAAACAGCGTGTACCATTAGCATAAAGGGTATCTTTTATACGCGAGTCCTATTATTAAGGCTCGCGTTTTTTATATTATCTACGGTGTTATCTTTACCGTAATGAAGGGACTGATAAAACTATTTCGCTAGGTAAGCAGCTAAATTATGTATTTAAATTATGTGTTTAAATCGCTCATGTATTTCATGGGTGATTTTTTCATGACTTTTTTAAACATAGTGATAAAAGCACTTACCGATTCATATCCTAGTAATTCTGATACTTGCTGGACACTTTGGTGATTAGATAATGCCTGCAGTGCAATTATAATATGCAGCTGTGTGCGCCATTTACCAAATGTCATACCGGTTTCTTTCTTTATTAATCGTGCCAAGGTACGCTCTGTTAAGGCAAACTGCTGCGCCCACTGAGGCAAGGTTTTTCTATTGTTTGGCTGAGCGAACAGCTGCTTACTCATGGTGTTAATTACGTTATTTTTTGACAGCACAAAATCTAGTGGTTGGATTATCATTTCAATGAGTTGATCAAACAATACTTGCGCAAGGCGTGCAGTTTTACCGTGTAAACTATAGTGTTGGTCGCATTCTGCTAAACGATACATTAACTCTTTTATTAATGGACTAATAGCTAACGTGCATGTTTTTTCTGGCATCCCCTGCATTTCTGGGGCAATTAACAAATGGCATAATTGTGCGTTTTCCGACGCTCTATTGCTATGCGATACTTGTGCTGGAATCCAAATAGCACTATGCGTTGGTACCATCCATATTTTTGCAGCAGCTTCGCAAGTGACATAACCATGTTGAACAAAAATCAACTGCCCTTTAGGGTGTGTATGTAAAGGAATCTCATGGCTCGCATGAGCGTATTCTACTTTAGCAATAACAGGCTGGGGCATGGTTTCAAAGTCTATAATTTCATCCCAGTTTGTTGGTTTAAACATAGTTATCGTCAGTTTTTAGTTATTTAATGTCATAATCTCTAAATTATAGCGGCAGAGAAAGCTATATACTAGCCTGCTTCTTTAGCGGCTTAAGTTTATTCGCATACAACGCACATTTTTAAGGTTTCTATTTTGTTAACTCAGCAGTCACAATCACGCTTGTCTAATGTATTATTAGTCTTAGGTATTTTATTTGTTGCGGCCAATTTACGTGCCCCTGTGACAGGGTTAGCGCCTGTGTTAGATCAAATAATAGTTACGTTTGATCTTAGTGCTTCACAAGCGGGCATGTTAACAACTTTACCACTGATAGCCTTTGCTTTAGCTAGTCCTGTTGCAGCAAGTTTAGCTAAAAAAAAGGGCTTAGAAGTTTCACTGTTTATATCGTTATTGCTTATTGGTTTTGGGCTAGCCTCACGGTTGGTTAATTCAGTGGCAGTGTTGTATGTAGGTACCGCAATCATTGGTGTGGGTATTGCTTTTGGCAATGTGTTACTACCTAGTTTAATTAAACGTGACTTTCCACATAAAGTCGCCATGATAACGTCAGCTTACGTACTTGCTATGGGGGTTTTTGGCGGGAGCTATTCGGCGCTTATTATCCCTTTGGCACAATATAAGCAATTGGGTTGGCAACTAGCTTTAGCTTGTTATGGGTTATTAACACTGTTGAGTTTACTTATTTGGTTACCTCAATTAAAGCGACAGACTAAACCCAGTAAAGATTTAGTTGAAAATGTCAGTAATATAAAAGTATGGCGGCAAGGACTTGCCTGGCAAATTACCTTATTATTAGGTTTTAATTCATTTTTTACTTATATTATTGTGGGCTGGTTACCCAGTATTTTAATTGAAGGTGGTCACAGCCCGCAGTATGCAGGTGCATTGCAAGGTGCTTTTCAAGTGGCCTCTGCCGCTCCGGGTATTATTCTTATTCCGTTAATGGCCAAGTTAAAAGACCAGCGCGTGCTCACCTTTGCGTTAAGTGCACTGGCCAGTTTATGCTCATTAGGGCTGCTATATTTGCCTGAATATGCGTCTGTGTGGTCGGTTACTATGGGGTTTTGCTCTGGCGCTTGTTTTATTTTAGGCTTGTCATTTATCAGTTTACGTACTCATGACTCCCATCAAGCAACGGCATTGTCGGGTATGGCGCAATGTATTGGTTATTTACTTGCCGCTTTTGGTCCAATTGTTGCTGGGGCTTTACACAGCCACTTTGGCAATTGGTCTAGTACACTCTGGTTGTGTGCTCTTGCTAGTGCTCTTTGTGCTATATTTGGTTATTTAGGTGGACGTAATATTACAATGCAAAAACATGTATAAGCCTTTATAGGGATATTCATTAAGACAAAAGATACCCAAGCAAGATAGCATTGTTATGTTATATTTGAACAAAAAATTAACTAAAGAAAGTTAACATCTGCGAGAGCGAATGCCTAAGAAAACGAGCTATTTATTAATTGCCATCATTGTTACTTTTCTCTTGGTTCTATGGAAAGGTTACCTTGACTCAATGCTTAACTTTGCCGACTTTAACGCTAAAACGCAAAAGGTGGCAGCGCCATTGAGTCAGTCTCAAAGTGTACAAGTCTACGAGAAAAAACCGTCAGTTGAGCAAAATGTGAAGCAATCCCTTAACAGTAATCCTGCTGATAAACCTCAGTCACAAGGCGTACAATATAAACAAACGTTAGCGTGTGTCAGACCAGAAAGTCTCGCATTGGGGGATCAATATTTTCAGCTGCACACTAACCTTAATAATACCGCCAATCAGTTCACGCGGGCTTTACGAAAAAAGTTGGATGTCACTTTTAAAGACATTGAACATTCACTAAACATCCCATTAAATAAAACAGTGCTATTAAATATCTTGTTTGAAAGTTCACGAACTGCGTATGAAGAGCAAGTAAGAAAATATAGGCGTAACCCTGAAGGTAACCAGGGCATGTACATTGGTTACTACAATATTGCGCTGGTTGAGGTAAAAAATTATCACCAAGGTATTCGTGTAGCGGTTCATGAAGCGATACATGCGTTAAATTATGCATACTTTGGTTATACACTACGCTTTATTAATGAAGGTATGGCAGAATATTACGAGGCAATATCAGACAATGGTGACATTCCTTTGTTTGATTTCACCTGGTTGAAACACCGACAATACCCAGAGCAAATATCGACCTTATTGTTTTCTAATACCGACTGGCATGGCGAAAAAACACACGAGTTATACCAACAAAGTAAAGCCTTATTTTATTTTTTAATGAGTAATGAGCATGGCAGGCAACTTCTTTGGGCTATATTAGCGAAAGAAAGCGTAGAGCCTTGCTCAGTGTTATCTGAAGAAGTTATTGAACAATTGCTTTTTGAGCACTACCCTAATCATCAACAAGAGTTTGATTATTGGTTTGAAGAAGGCCTACAACATTTTTTAAGTGCAAAAGATAATACCGACAGTAAAAGTTAATTTTTTACGTGCACGCGATTAATATAATACTGGCGTGACTAACCAACTTTAGTGAATAAGTGGATAGTGAGCTAGGGGATATGATTATCGCAATTGTTTGGCTGCTGTTGTGTTTATGAGCCGATTACGCCAGTAGGTAAATTAACTATTCAATGTAAAAATAATATAATATTTTTACATTGAATAGTTATTATAAACCTAATTTACTTGATGCTTAGCGGTAAGTTAATTATATTAACGCCAATTGTATAGTGCTTTTATTTTACTGTAGCGTTTTGTTGTATTAACAGCAGTTAATGACTGCGTTTTAGGTTAACTTTTATGTTATTTTTAATATGCTTAGCGGTAGCTTCTAGTTTATGTTGCGGGCTGTTTTTTTATTGTCAGGCACTTGTTAGTGGCTTAGGCTGCAAGCGATGGACTGTGGCAGGATTAGTTTTTGGTCCACTAATATGGCCTATGTTTGTCATGAAAAAGCGGATGAAATTAAATCGACTTTTTGGTTTCGAACAACTTATTTTTAAGGCTTAGTTTTAGTCTTAACCTTCACTTCTAACAATGTCGGCGTGTAATAACCGGCGCTCTTAGTATTTTCTTCTATTATTACGCTGAAAATCCTCTGCATTAGTAATGTTTGCCTGAACAAAGTGACGTTGTATTTTTTGTGTTGAATACGTATCTTCTGTTGGCACTGACAGTAGCACAACTCTATCCGGGGTGCTTAGAGACAGTAGTTTTTCTTTAATAAAAGCAATAACTTCAGTAAGTGTTAAGGTTAAAATAGCTCTTATTACTTGCTCTTTTTGGTTAAAAGCTTGGTCTTTGTGACAAATAGCGGCCCAAAAACGCTGACTTTTAATTCGTAAGTTATTATCTTTTTCTTGCAACTGTCCAGCTAGCCCATGAATCATAGTTAACCAGCTATCATTATCCAGTTTGTTAATGGTTAGCAAACTATCCTTGATGAAGCTATCTATTGCGTTAGACAAGGTAATAGCGTCAGTATGGGGTGACTGAATATAAAAAGCGATACCAGGGTACTGATTGATAGGAATATAACCAACACCAACTAAGTAGCCGTATTGCTTTTCTGTACGCATTTCTTGAAAAAACAAAGGCGATAACAAATGGCTTGTGACCATAGTTAAGGCCACGAATTTGCTGTTTTTTGCCGGTAAAGGAGTATAAAGCACTGTGGCGTGATCATGATCCGGGATGCTTAAGGTGAGCACTTGCGTTTGTTTATTGGTTATATCGATAACAGGGCATTGCACTGAGTATTCGTTACTGTAATTGTGGTCAAAGGCTTGTTTTATATCATTCACTATTTTATTTGCATGTTTAGTTAGCCAATTACCGTGAATAAAAGCTTCTAACGTTATTTTTTCAAAAAATTTGGCACGAAAAGCTTGGTAATCTGAATAATTTATGTGATTCAGAGCGCTAGCCAGGCTTTTTGCGCTTGGGTTATTAGGTTGCATCACTGAGCTTAAGGTAGAAAATAATTGTGAAATTGACTTGCTTTTCTCGCCATTTTGCCAATGAACCATTAATTGATGTTTAAACACTTTAAAATCTTGCTGACAAATAGCATGGTTTTTTAATCGATATAACAGTTTTTTTAGTAAGGTAGGTTGTTTTTCACTTAAACCAGACGTTTGTAAAGTGATGCCGCCCTGATGGGCGTATAAATGATAATGGATAGAAGCGAGTTCGGCATCGTAATTTTCTTCAATAACAGCATTGGTGAATAAGTCGACAAACAACCGTGTCATGGCAATGTTTTGCGTGCTTGCCACTGAGTAGGGTGAATCAATACCAACATAAATATAACCTTTAGGCACTTTAAAGGTAATATCTTGCTTGTACCACACCACACAACCATTTGAGTCTTCAATTTTTTGGGGGAGAGCAGTGTTGCTATTACTATTAAAGACTTCGGGGTTAGCCGTGATATACGGATTTTTTGGGGGCAGGGACAGGGCACTATTTGCCGTAAAGTTTGTATCGTTTGGCGTAGACAATGCACGCCAGCTGGTTAAAGTATGCGCAGGTATTGCCTTGACGTGATAAGGCACTTGATACCAACAACTTGTTTTAGAAAAGTGTTTGTTGTGACTAATATGAATAATGCGAACATTATCAGCAGTTAAATAATTAAGTAAATGATTCACGTTTTTGTGACTCATCCCTGCCATCATGTAGTCACCAAAAATGTAGTCTTCACAGGGGTAATACTGCATATTAATTACCAACTGGCTGACATTATCTAACGGGCTAGTTTTTTCATGGTATATAAAGGATAAGTTGGCAATGACTTGTTTTTCTTGGTAGTAGTATTCAGGAAGTTTTGCCGATTTTAATAAACCAATGTAAGAAAAAACAAGGTCAATGACTTCATGAAGATGTGCTTCACCTGATTTGGTTAAACTAATGCTGATATTAAAGTCTTTAAAGTTTGAACCATTAATCCCTGACCCTGCAGTTAAGCTCACCGCCCACTGCGCTTTTTTTAACTGGGCTAAAATACTGCCTTTCCCTTCATGACCAATCAAATAAGCGAGTACAGACTCGGGTTTGTCTTGATAATATTTGTCAATACTTTCCATTGCAAAACTAATAATTAATTGGTTTTCATTCTTTACTGGCTGCACATCTATCTGTATTCCTTGGTGTTCAGCAAGGTATAACGGTTCGGTAATAAGGGCTAACGGCTTTTCATTACTTTGAATGTCACTAAACAAGTTGGTGGCTAGTTGCGCTAATTGTGCCAAAGGTTGGGGGCCTTCAAGTGCAAGTGTCATACAATTAGCCTGGTAATAACAATTAAAAAATTCCCGGATTTCTTGACTGATACTGGCGCCATTTCTGTCAGCAAGTGTTTCTGTATTACCAACAGAAAACTTGGCAAAAGGATGGTTTTGGTTGACCGTTTCCTTATGAACATCATATAAACGGCGAATATCATCTTTGAGCTTTAACGTGAACTCAGCCTCAATATTTATCCGCTCTTTGGTGACAAAGTCATCGGTGAGTAAAGGGGTAATAAAAAATTGGCTGAAACGATCTAACGCTTCACCAAAGTATTGATGATGAATATCAAAATAAAAACAAGTGTGTTCAGTGGCTGTCCAAGCGTTGTTGCTTCCACCATGCTGGCTGATAAATTTTTGATACTCACTACCGTTGGGGTATTTCTCTGTGCCAAGAAACAGCATATGCTCTAGAAAGTGAGCTAACCCCTGCCTGGTTTTGGGATCGTTAAAGTGCCCTGCGTTCACTGCTAGGGCAGCCGCACTTTTATCTGTTTCCTTATTATAAATTAATAATACACGTAAGCCATTTTTTAAGGTTAGCGATTGGTATTGTTTTGCATCATTTGGGCTTTTTTTCACCTTTTTGCCGCTTAATTTAGCCATATTCTCCTTAAAAAGTACTCTGTTAATAGGGCGTTGTCTAGTTTAAGAATAACGAGAGGTTATTTTATTCTTAACTGTTAGACTATATTCAATTACTATAGTCAAAATAAAGCAAACGGTGACGTTTATCTACTCGATAAACTGGAGATTATATGCACATTTTCATCATGCGCCATGGAGAGGCTGCTAATACCAATGGCCAAGACTCGCTGAGGCCATTAACTAAAAGAGGGATTAGCGAAACAGAAAAAATGGGAGAATGGCTAGCTCGTCGCAAACTATCCCAAATACAGGTTTTTGTCAGCCCTTACCTAAGGGCTCAACAAAGCTGTCAACATGTGATCGCTGCCTTTGGTACAATTCCTGCCGCTATTTCACAAACGTTGAACTTTATCACACCCTCAGGAAACTCTCAGCAAACACATGACTTTATAGATGGTTTATCTCAAAGCCATGACAACCCTACTCAGGGTGAGGTGAGCGCAGAGCAAAACATATTACTCGTATCGCACATGCCGTTTGTCAGTTATTTAGTTGGGCAATTAACTAACTCATCCAATATGCCCATTTTCTCAACTGGGGCTATTGCCGTTATTGATTATGACACGGATAAAATGCAAGGGCGGTTAATTGAAATGGTTTCTCCTTAGGTGTATAAGAAGCAGGTAATCAAGTTTAGGTTTTATTGAATTTATCTTTTAGCTCGATTAATACTAATAAAGCGCCATTGCCACCCCATTCTAATGGTGCTTGATGAAACGCCATAACGTCTGGATGTTGCACTAACCAATGCGGCACTTTATTTTTTAATACCATTGAACCCAGGCCATGCACAATACAAATGCATTGTGCGTGTTCTTTTTGACAGGCATAAAGTAATGCCGCAACCTCTTGCTTAGCATGTTGTTGATCTAAGCCATGAAGATCTAAAATTAAATCAGGGCTATAAACGCCCCGGCGTAAATTTTTTGCTTCAAAGCTGTCAACATCAAAGCGGACGTACTTCATTGGTCCTTGAGTCGTTAAATTAGGCTCGAACTCATCAGAGAAATGAAACTGCGCATGCGCTTTAGCGTGCAATTTTGCTGCTTTTGTTAGACTATTAGTGTTTTTGGGCTTGCTGACTTTTTTAGCAAAGTGTATTGTATCCCCTTTTAAAGGCTTTACCTTACCAACCGCTTGTTGAAAAAGACTTTCTTCAGGAGTTTCTTTTATTTTTGGCAGTGTTTTTTTAATTTTTATCATGGTGTTTGGGTACAATTTAAAAAATATTAGTTAATTTTCATAAGAAATGAATACGAAGATTTATAATCAGTTATAATCAGACCACCGTCATTGACCATACTCGCATCCTAATAAATAGAGAGTATACAGAAAACCAAAAGGTTTTAGGAATTTAAAATGAGTCACTTAACCGCTGTAACAAGCCAATTACATACCGTAGCTGATTATTGCCGTTATGGAACAACCTTGTTTAATCAAGCCGAGTTATTTTATGGCCATGGTAGTGACAATGCTTTTACAGATGCTTACTTATTAGTGATGTATGCCTTGTCTTTACCCAAAGATATTGACGACAGTATGATGGCATGTCGTTTGATTGAGTCAGAAAAAATTAGTATTTTAGACTTGTTCGCTCGCCGTATTGAAGAAAAAATTCCCGTGGCTTACATCACCAATATTGCTTACTTTGCCCAATTACCTTTTTATGTTGATGAACGCGTACTTATACCGCGTTCACCAATTGGCGAACTCATTGAAAATCATTTTTTTCCTTACATTGACCCAACTAAACCACCTGAACGTATTTTAGATTTATGCACTGGCAGTGGTTGTATAGCAATTGCTTGTGCGCGTTATTTTGCGCAAAGTGAAGTTGATGCGGTTGACCTATCAATAGACGCGCTTAATGTTGCACAATTGAATATTGAAAACCATGACCTATGTGAACAAGTTATTCCAATTCAGTCTGATGTTTTTTCTGGGGTTGAAGGTCAATGTTATGATTTAATTGTCAGTAACCCACCTTATGTTGACCAGCAAGATATCGACAGCTTACCACAAGAATACTTGCATGAGCCTGAAATGGGCTTAGGTTGTGGTGAAGATGGCCTAGACATTGTGCGAGTGATTTTAGCTCAAAGTGCGCAATACCTTACTGACAACGGCTTATTATTTTGTGAGGTGGGTAATTCACAAGTACATGTAGAAGCGGTATATCCCAATGTTCCCTTTACTTGGCTTGAGTTTGAGCGAGGTGGGCATGGAGTGTTTATGCTAACCAAAGCGCAGCTAGTTGAATTTGCCCCTGTGTTTAGCGCTGCTTTATAATATAAAGGTGTGAATCAAGGATCACCATGAATGTAAGTGACTATTAACTTACGATACAACAATTAAATTAAGAAATAGACGTTGGAGCTAAAATGTCAGGCAACACCTTTGGAAAACTATTTACGGTCACTTCGTTTGGCGAAAGCCATGGTTTAGGGCTAGGCGCAATTATTGACGGTTGTCCTCCAGGCATAGCGCTTTGCGAAGATGACTTACAACTTGACCTTGACAGACGCCGACCAGGACAATCGCGCTTTACTACAGCACGAAATGAAGCTGATAAAGTTAAAATAATGTCAGGTGTCTTTGAAGGCAAAACAACAGGTACACCCATAGGTTTAATCATTGAAAACACTGATCAGCGCTCTAAAGATTACGGTAACATTGCGCAAAGTTTCCGTCCTGGTCATGCAGATTACACCTATACACAAAAATATGGTTTACGTGATTACCGTGGTGGTGGTCGTTCATCTGCCCGAGAAACTGCTATGCGTGTTGCGGCAGGTGCTATAGCTAAAAAATATTTGCTAGAAAAGTTTGGGCTGAAAATTCAAGCTTGTGTTACACAAATAGGTGCTATTCGTGCAACATCGGCACAGGGGCAACCACTTGACTGGGACAATATCGACTGGGCTGAAGTTGAGCAAAACCAATTCTTTTTCCCAGACAGCAGCAAACTTGACCAGTTAGATCAATATTTGCGTGATGTGATGCGCGCTAAAGACTCTATTGGCGCGAGGCTTAGTGTTGTTGCAAGCAATGTACCTGTAGGGCTTGGAGAACCAATATTTGATCGCCTTGACGCTGAAATTGCGCACGGTTTAATGAGTATCAATGCCGTTAAAGGGGTAGAAATTGGTGATGGTTTTAATGTTGTAAACCAAAAAGGCTCTGAGCACAGAGATGAATTAACACCAACAGGTTTTAGCAGTAATCATGCTGGTGGTGTTTTAGGTGGGATTTCTTCAGGGCAGAGTATTATTGCGCATCTAGCCTTAAAACCAACGTCTAGTATTGGCGTTAGTGGTAAAACGGTTGATGCGAATGGTGATGCTGCAGACATAATCACCAGAGGCCGACATGATCCTTGTGTTGGTATTCGTGCCGTGCCTATTGCTGAAGCAATGTTAGCACTTACCTTAATGGATCATTATTTAAGGCATCGCGCACAAAATGCGGATGTAGATTGCAGTACCCCCGTTATTACAAAGCCTAGTCTGTAGAGCCCAGTAATAAGAGCTTAACCCTTGTCACTAATATCTACTCAGGTTAACGAAAACTTTATGTAAAAAAAAGCCCAGTCGAATGACTGGGCAAAACAATTAAGTGGGGAAAATATAAGGGGACTAATTAGCCATTGTCGAGCAAGCTTTTACCATTAATGGCTATTTTTCTCGGTTTTAAAGCTTCTGGTATTTCTCTTTGTAAGTCAATATTCAACAAGCCATCTTTCATAAAGGCACCAATCACTTTAACATGCTCACCGAGCTGAAACTTTCTTTCAAAGTTTCTTTGGGCAATACCTTGGTGTAAAAATTTACGGGGGGCATGTTTGTCTTTATCGTTGTCGTCTACGGCTTTAGTGCCAACAATAATTAAACTATTATCTTTTGACTCTATATCAATATCTTGTTCACTAAAACCGGCAACAGCCATTGTAATTCTATATTTATCTTCGGCGAGTAACTCCACATTATAGGGAGGGTATGAAGATTGTTTTTCAGCTTGTGAGGCTTTGTCAATTAAACCAGCTAAGCGGTCAAAACCAATAAATGAGCGGTAAAGTGGACTGAAATCTGTTGATGTACGCATAATAATATATCCTAATAATTAGCAATAATAATGTTGCCTTTCTTACCTATGGTAGGTATTAATGAACAGGCGTTGTTTAACTAAAATAAATTAAAAAGTTAATTTATTTTTTATTGTGTAGCCCCTTACGGCGACTACACTAATATAGATGGGGTTAAGCAGGAATATTTCAAGGGTAAAATAAAATTACTTTTCAGGTTTTTGATTATATTGGCTTTATTTATCTTATTTTTAGTTTTCGCTGGTATCCGTGCCACCTTCATTTTGTTGGTTTTCAATAACGATAACTGGGGCGATGTCTTTGACTGCCTTTAAGGCGCTTTTATAGTCAGGGTGTTGTGAAATATCTGCAACTAACTCTTTATACTTTAGCGTTCCTTGCTCATCAATAATGAAAATAGCACGGGTTAACAAGCCCATGTCTTTAATAATTAAACCATATTTCTCACCAAAATCTCGCCAAACAGAGTCAGACAGTACTTTTATTCGGTCAACACCTTCCACTTTGCAAAAACGCTTTTGTGCAAAGGGTAAATCATTACTAATGGTCAGTAGTGTAATATTACTAGGTAAATTGGCAGCTTCATCATTAAAACGTTTGGTTTGAATAGAGCAAATACCAGTGTCTAAACTGGGTACCACAGAAATGAGTAAGGTTGTTTTAGCAAAGTCAGAAAGCTGTACAGGTAAAAAATTTTTATCGACAACTTTAAAATTGGGGGCTTGTTCATTTATGGTTACTTGGTTACCAAGTAAGGTGACGTATTTATTATTCGCTTTGACAAGGTTATAGGTTTCAGGTAATTGCTTTTGCGCAAAGGCTTGTGTATTAAAAGTTAAAACAGAGCTTAACGAAAGTAAGACAATTAAAAGATTGTTTAGGCTAGAATTTTTCATTAGTAGTAGCGGTAATTAAGTTGTATTATTATTTTAACGTTTTTACCATTATATTTCTGCACTATTTTAAATAATAGCTGTAAACTAGTGGAATAATAATTTATGTTTAAGGCTAAGCCGTAAGAGCCTAGAGCTTATTAAGCATGTTAATGCGTATTAAAAGCATTTACATAGGTTAGCAAATTTATGGCAATATTTATATTCTAATATTTACTTTTTAAAAGGCGGTGCTTTATATGCCAACTAAGCTACTCATTTGTGATGACTCAAATATGGCTCGTAAGCAACTGGCGCGTTCGCTTCCTGACGGCTGGGATGTAGAAGTTAGCTTTGCAACAAATGGTGCAGAAGGGATAGAAGCAATAAAAGCGGGTAAAGGAGATATTCTATTACTTGACTTAAATATGCCTGTTATGGATGGTTATCAAGTACTTGAAGCTATTTTAGCACAAGACTTACCCACACTAACCATTGTGGTATCGGGTGATATTCAACCCCAAGCACATAAGCGAGTCACTGGTTTAGGCGCTTTAGACTTTATTAAGAAGCCCGTTAACAAAGATAAATTAACAGAAGTGTTAACAGCGTATGGTGTGTTTACAAAAGATGAACAAAACAAACAAGTTACTGCTATAAGCGCATCTGACGCTCCTGTTAAAACAGCGTTAGAGGCTAGTGTTAAAGAAAAAGCGAAAATTGCATTAAAATCCGCTGAGTTAAAAGTGACGTCAGTTGATACCACTACTTTTGAAAACCCTCAAACCTTGACCTTATCTCCTGAATTACGTGATTGTTACCAAGAAATTGCCAATGTTGCTATGGGAAGAGCAGGAGATTTGTTAGCCAGACTACTAGACGTTTTTGTAGAACTACCAATACCGAATGTTAATTTTATTGAAGTTAGCGAATTGAGAATGGCGCTAAAAGATGTTGAAGCTAATGAAAGTACGTCCGGTGTTTGTCAAGGTTTTATCAGTGCTGGTATTTCAGGGGAAGCATTACTTATTTTAAATGACTCAAGCTTTAAAGATGTTGCCTCCTTAATGAATTACCAATATGACGAGGATGAAGGAACAGAGCTAGAGCTGTTAATGGATTTAGCGAATGTATTAATTGGTGCGTGCTTAAAAGGCATTGCTGAACAATTAGATATTAACTTTAGCCAGGGTCACCCTGTTGTTTTAGGCCAACATAGAAAAATATCAGAGTTGATCGCTAACAATGTTAATAAATGGAAGAAAACGTTGGCAATAGAAATAAGTTATAGTATTGAAAACTATCCGATTAAATGTGATTTGCTGCTATTGTACACTGAAAAATCAATGGAAACGTTGAACAATAAACTTGCTTATTTAACAGAGTAACTGGCAAGTTATTAAGATAATTATTTTAATTAAGCCGCTAAAGAGTGGGATTGAATATGTCGTTAGAAACGTCACAATTGAAAGAACTACACTGGTTGATGGAAATGTTGCATAACATCGACGTTGGTTTGGTGGTTTTAGATAAAGAGTATAAAGTTCAGGTATTTAATGGCTTCATGGAGAACCATAGTGGCTATAAACCAAGAGAAGTTAAAGGAAAGGTATTATTTGAGCTTTTTGACGAGATACCCAGAGATTGGTTTGAACGTAAGGCAGAATCAGTTTGTTTATTAAAAAATAAAGCTTTTACTATCTGGGAGCAAAGGCCCTACTTGTTTAAGTTTGACAGTTACCGGCCTGTAACCGGCAGTGCTGATTTTATGTATCAAAACACAACTTTTATCCCACTACTTTCCTCGGGAGGTGAAGTGAGTCATTTGTGTTTACTTGTATACGATGTAACTGACAATGCCATACATAAAATGAGCTTAGAGCAGGCGAATAATGAACTGGCTATTTTAAGTCAAACTGATGGTTTAACAGGGCTTTACAACCGAATGCACTGGGAAAGGTGTTTACAAGCAGAGTATAAACGCTGGATACGTAGTCAGCACGCTAGTTCACTAGTGATATTAGATATAGACCATTTTAAAAACGTAAATGATACTTATGGTCATTTAGTTGGCGATGAGGTAATTCGTCATATTTCAGCGTTAATTTTAAAACAAGTACGAGAAACTGATGTTTCAGGGCGATATGGTGGTGAAGAGTTTACGGTTATATTAGCCGACACGCCATTAAAAAGTGCTTATATTTTTGCTGAGCGCTTACGAAAGGCAGTAGAAGCTTCGGTTGTTAAATATAATGATATTGAGATTAAGTATACGATCAGTGTTGGTGTTGCGGAAGTAGACGAAAGCATTAAAACTTCTGAAGCGTGGATTGAATGTGCAGATGCTGCGCTTTATAACGCGAAAGAGAGTGGCCGAAATAAAGTATGTTTACACCCAAAACAAAGCCAGTAAATTAGCGCGTTACCCACCTTGTGTATGCCTTTTTATTTGGGTGCTAAGCCCGAGTATTAAGAGCACTAAAATCATCACTAACAATGTTAACCTTGGCCATTGGCTATAAGGGGTTTGTCCTACCACTAGTGGTACGTCAGCTTTTAATACCGCTTCTTCAAACTGTGGGATGCGTGCAATAAAACCTCCTTGGTGATCTACAATGGCTGTAATACCGTTATTGGTTGCACGTAACAGCGGCTTACCAAATTCTAATGCGCGCATGCGGGCAATTTCCATATGTTGGTGTGGCCCATGAGAGCGGCCAAACCAAGCGTCATTACTCACGGTTAGCAACAAATCCGTTTCTTGGGTTAGGTTGGCTGCTAACTGATGCGGGAAGGCTATTTCAAAGCAAATTAATGGCAGTAAGTCTATGCTATTAGCTTTTAGGTTTTCTTGAATGTAATCACCTCGGCTAAAAGACGACATAGGTAGATTGAATAAAGGGGCTAACGGTCGCAGTATTGTTTGAAAAGGAACAAACTCACCAATAGGTAATAAATGATGTTTTGAATAGCGATTGCTATGATTGTAGAAATACCCTTGCTCATCTTCCTCTTTACCTGCTGTGTTTTGCTGACCTAAAGTAATTAAACTATTAAAGTATGCGCCATTGATAAAGTTATAATTAAGAATACCGGTAATAATAACACTGTGATTTAACAAAGCGGATTTGTTCACAGTTGTTAAGTAATCTTGGACAGTAGGCTCCATTGCGGGAATAGCAGATTCAGGCCAAATAATGATGTCAGCGTCATAATTTACACGTGTAAGATCTAAATATTTAAGCATTGTGGGCCATTCTTGCTCGGGTGCCCATTTTATAGTTTGCGCTATATTACCTTGTATTAAGGCTACTTTTGTTGTTTCGCCTGTCGCTTTAACCCACACGAATGATGATAAAATAATATTGGCTATACCCACCAAACAAATAACACCAAGTGGTAATACAGCTCTGGTATAGTGGCGTAGTCTTATTGTACTGACTATGTTTACCAAAGCGATATTAATTAAAATAATCAATGCGGTAATACCCACCTCACCAATAACAGGGGCAAAGCTAGCGAGTGGGCTGTCTATTTGGCTATACCCGAGCGAGAGCCAAGGAAAACCAGTGAGTAAAACACTGCGTAAATACTCACCAATAAGCCAAAAAGAGGGGAGTAGCCATAAGTTAAGCTGCTGCTGGTGAGAAAACCGCGCCGTTAAATAAGCAGCAAGGGCAGGAAATAGCGCTAAATACAGGCAAAGTAGCACCATTAATAGCAATGACACAAATAACGGTAAACCGCCAAATTGGTCAATGCTAACATGTACCCAACTAATGCCGCTGGCAAACCAACCAAGGCCAAACACTCCCATGAGTTTAGCGGCTTTTTTAGGTGGCTTTCTTTGTAAGGTATTAAAAGCAAACGCAGGTATAACTAAGGTTAAATACCACTGTGAAAAAGGGGCATAAGCAAAAACCAAGCTTAAACCTGCAAAAAAGCAAAGCCAATATTCTTTATTATATAACAGGTGAATGACTCGTAAAAAGGCTGAATTAAAGCTCACTTTAGTCACATATTTTACCATTAATTTTATGATTTTTATTAACGGTTACTTGTAACATTTGCATACAGCGAGTGTCAGCAGAAACGACTTTAAAAGCAAAGTCACCGATAGTTACTTGCTCGTCTTTTTGTGGCATGTGGTGTAGCTCTTGTAAAACTACCCCCGAAATAGTGTCGGCTGATTTTTCGTCAAAATCACTATTAAAGTATTGATTAAAATCTTCGAGTTCAGTTAGTGCGTTCACTAAATAAACGTTCCCAGCCAGAAGTTTTATGTTGGTTTGGTTATCATCGTCAGTTTCATCTTCTATCTCACCAACAATTTGCTCTAAGATGTCTTCGATGGTCACCACGCCAGAAATTCCACCGTACTCATCAGCAACAAGTGCCATATGATAGCGGTTCGATCTAAATTCATTTAGTAGTGGCTCGATTTTTTTGCTTTCAGGTACAATGATTGCAGGGCGAATTATGTCGTTTAAGTTAAATTCATTCTTGTTTGAATCTAAGTTAGCATCATTAAAGCCAAAAGCGAGGAGATCTTTGGCTAATAAAATACCATCAACGTGATCAATATCTTCATTCACCACAGGAAATCGAGAGTGACCTGACTCTAAAATAATCGGTAAAAACTCTTGCAAACTTTGGTTTCTGTCAATGGTGACCATTTGTGCGCGAGGGATCATAATATCGCGCACACGCATTTCTGCTACACCTAGTACGCTTTCAATCATCAGTTTAGTTTCTGAGTTGATCAGTTCACGGTTTTGCGCATCAGCTAATACATCAACGAGGTCATTTTTATTTTTCGGCTCAAGGCGAAATGTTTGAAGAACTTTCTTCACAAATGATTTCTTTTTTGAGCCGGGGCTAGAGTGGGGGTTGTCATCGCTCATAGAGCCTAGGTATTTCCTATGTTTATTTATGTATGTTTATATTTTATATGGATTATCAATAGAAAAACCCATTAAAATTTGCGTTTCTAATGCTTCCATTTCTTCAGCATCAGTGTCGTTTATATGATCATATCCTAATAAATGCAAGCATCCGTGTACGACCATATGCGCCCAGTGAGCAAATAATTCCTTTTTTTGTGCCTGTGCTTCTTGCTCTACAATTTGAGCACAAATAACTAAATCACCTAATAAATTTAGTTCAACCCCTTCAGGTACTTCAAAAGGAAAGGACAAGACGTTAGTTGGCTTGTCTTTTTGCCGGTATTGTTTATTAAGCTGTTGGCTTTCTTCAATACTAACGAGGCGAATAGTTAGTTCAAACACCTGTGATGTTGCACTATTTAACGTGGCGTTAACCCACTGTTGAAACAGCTCAACACTGGGTAAGACTTTGGCATCACAAGCATTTTGTAAATCCACAATATGTTTCATTACTTGGCACTGCTTAATTGTTGTTCTTTTAGTTTTTTTTCTCTGTTTAACTTTTGCTCATGTGACTCATAAGCTTCTACCACTTTAGCCACAACAGGGTGGCGTACTACATCTTTTGCTTGGAAAAAGTTAAAACTAATACCGTCAATTGTTTGCAGTACATTGATGGCATCACGCAAGCCTGACGCTTGATGACGGGGTAAGTCAATTTGTGTTATGTCACCGGTGATCACGGCCCTTGAGTTAAACCCTATACGGGTTAAAAACATTTTCATTTGCTCTACGGTGGTGTTTTGGCTTTCATCTAAAATAATAAAAGCATCATTTAATGTTCTACCGCGCATATAAGCTAAGGGCGCTATTTCAATTACATTGCGCTCAATCAGCTTCTCGACACGCTCAAAACCGAGCATTTCAAATAAAGCGTCGTAAAGTGGTCTTAGGTATGGGTCAACTTTTTGTGATAAATCACCCGGCAAGAAACCTAGCTTTTCACCGGCTTCAACAGCAGGGCGAGTTAATAATATTCTCCGTACTTCTTGTCGCTCTAGTGCATCTACAGCACAGGCAACCGCAAGGTAGGTTTTACCCGTTCCTGCAACACCTACACCAAAACTAATGTCATTCGTGAGTATGTTTTGTACATAAGATTGTTGGTTACTATTACGTGGTTTAACGATGCCACGTTTTGTTTTAATGGTAACCATTTTTTCATAATTAGCACCCAGTTCAGAGGCTTCTTTACTACTTGCAGAGGCACTGTGATCATCATCTTGTTCTAATACTTTGGCTTCAATAATAGCAAGGTGAACCATTTCACCGGTAATTTCCTTGCTTTTTCCTTTCACCATTGCTGTCTCTAAATACAGGTTTTTTAAAATATTTATAGCAGCCAGGCAATGGTTATTTTTGCCCAATACTTTGAACTGATTACCACGGTAGCTAATTTTAACGCCTAAACGACGCTCAATTGATTTTAGGTGATCATCCATTGGACCACATAAATTTGCCTGACGTTCGTTATCAACAGGGGCTAACAGAAATTCGTGGTTATCTTTATTGTTTACTTGTTTATTCGGGTGCTCTTTTGATTGTACGGTCAAAATATCTTCCATTAATGTTAATCGTTTATAATATTAAGGTGTGTAAGTAGCAACACCTAAATCATCAGTATTATGTGTTATGGTTTGTGATGTTTTATGATGGTTATTGGCTAATATATCAGCTGGAGAGTGGGCAATGCGAAGCCCCATTTCGCTTTCTTGACGAATTAACTCGCCACGTAATGAATTCGCATACACATCTGTGATTTTTACATCAACAAATTGTCCTATGACTGAGTGTGGCGCAACAAAGTTAACGGTGCGATTGTTTTCAGTTTTTCCGCGTAACTCCATTGGGTTTTTCTTTGAAGGCCCTTCAACTAAAATACGTTGTTCAGTGTTCAGCATTTGTCTGGCAATGCGCAATGCTTGGTGCGTTATTTTATCTTGTAATAAAGCTAAACGTTGTTTTTTGGTTTCATCGCTAATGTCGTCAGGTAAGTCAGCAGCGGGTGTACCAGGACGTGCGCTGTAAATAAAACTAAAGCTTAAGTCAAAATTAACCGCTTCAATTAAGTTCATAGTATCCATAAAATCATCATCAGTTTCACCTGGGAAGCCGATAATAAAGTCTGATGACATGCAAAGATCAGGACGAACCTTTTTTAATTTACGAATTTGTGATTTGTACTCAATGGCCGTATGGCCACGTTTCATTTGCGTTAAAATTCTGTCGCAGCCACTTTGTACAGGCAGGTGTAAATGGTTCACTAACTCTGGCACATCAGCATAAGCGTCTATAATATCATCGGTAAATTCAACTGGATGTGAGGTGGTGTAGCGAATACGGTCAATACCGTCAATAGTAGCCACTAAACGCACTAAATCGGCAAAACGGCAAATACTGCCGTCGTGCATTTCACCACGGTAAGCATTGACATTTTGGCCAAGTAAGTTTACTTCTCTTACATTTTGCTCAGCCAGTTGTGCTATTTCGTATAATACGTCATCAAGTGGCCGGCTTACCTCTTCACCACGTGTATAAGGTACTACACAAAAAGAACAGTATTTACTGCAACCTTCCATTATTGAGACAAAAGCAGTGGGACCATCAGCTTTGGGCTCTGGTAAACGGTCAAATTTTTCAATTTCAGGAAAGCTAACGTCAACAATGGGGTTGCTACTACGTTGTAACTGGTTGAACATTTCAGGTAAACGGTGCAAGGTTTGTGGGCCAAAAACCATATCAACAAAGGGCGCGCGTCGACGAATCGCATCACCTTCTTGTGAGGCTACGCAGCCACCAACGCCAATCACTAAATCGGGTTTGTGATCTTTTAGCTTTTTCCAACGGCCAAGTTGGTGAAAAACTTTTTCTTGTGCTTTTTCACGAATAGAGCAGGTATTGAGTAAAATAACATCAGCATCTTCAGCTTCTTGCGCTAGCTCAAAACCATGAGTTGAGTCTAGTAGTTCAGCCATTTTTTGCGAGTCATACTCGTTCATTTGACAGCCCCAAGTTTTGATATATAGCTTTTTACTCATTTATTTTACTCTTACTTATTCGCTTAATGATTATAATCGACACCGCTATTAACCAGTTTACGTTGAATACTTATTAATATATCGATAAAGGAGGCGCATTTTACCTTAAATAAAGTAAACATTCGAGCAAACTCCGTACTGTTTAGATAAATTAATTTCTCAGCAATATTGCTAGGTTTAACTAAGCTGCTTCGATACAATAACTTGTATTGGCTTTTAAGAGAAATTGGTGGTGCATGAAAAATTTTGATTGTGTAGTTATTGGTGGTGGCATGGTGGGCGGAGCAAGTGCGCTAGCACTAGCACAGCTTGGTTTAACCGTTGCCTTGGTTGAACAGTATGAGCCTAAGGAATTCACCCCAGAACAGCAGTTTGATTTACGTGTTTCTGCCATATCGTTAGCGTCTCAATATTTATTAGAGCAATTAGGCGCTTGGTCACAAGTAACACAATGGCGAGCTTGCCCCTATAAGCGACTCGGTGTTTGGGAGCAAGCATATGCTTATACAGAGTTTAATGCTAAAGACATACAGCAAAACCATTTAGGGCATATTGTTGAAAATCGATTATTACAGTTAGCTTTATGGCAACAAATAAAACAACAGGGAAATATTAATATATTTTGCCCTGAAAAACTGGTGTCCTTGTCACAAAACCAAGAACAAGCGACGCTAGTTTTAGAAAACACCACTGTCACGGCTAAGCTAGTAATCGCGGCAGATGGTGCTAACTCTCAGGTGCGTGATTTAGTAAATATAGGGGTAACTTCATGGGACTATCAGCAGTCAGCCATGCTCATTAATGTTAAAACAGCATTACCGCAACAAAATATTACCTGGCAACAATACCTACCAACAGGGCCGGTTGCTTTTTTACCCTTGCTAAAAAACACAGCCAATGATAAAAACCCTTCAACGCAAGGGGCGTCTGGCGGTTATGCCTCATTAGTTTGGTACCACCAACGAGATGAAATTAAACGTTTGTCAGCCTTATCAAATAAGCAGTTACAACAAGCGGTATTGTCAACATTTCCAAAAAGGTTAGGGCCGGTAGAGGTGCTAGCAAAAGGGGCTTTTCCGCTCACCCGACGCCATGCTAATACCTATCAAAAAAACCGTGTATTATTGCTCGGTGATGCGGCACACACTATCAACCCAATGGCAGGTCAGGGAGTGAATTTAGGTTTTAAAGATGTTCAAGCACTACAAACTATTATTGCTAATGCTATTGCTGAAGGTGAATGTTGGCATAATAATGCAGTGTTAGCTCGCTATGAAAAAACAAGGCGCAATGATAATTTGTTAATGCAGTCTACAATGGATGTTTTATACCATGCTTTTAGCCATCCATCCCCCTTGGTGCACACGTTAAGGAATGTTAGTTTATTGGCGATAAACAAGCTACCAGTGCTAAATAGTGTTATAAAGAATAAAGCCTTGGCTTATGCCTGTGGTGTGTAAGACAAAGTCCATTAAGTTTAGTGCTAGCTTTGCGCTTCATAAGCGCGCTTAACACAAGCGAAATTGATTAAACATAGCCACTCTATATTACTTCCATTGCTGTTTGAATATAGTTAGGTGCAGTAATAAAAAAGAAGACCTAAGTCTTCTTTTTTATTAACCGTGATAATTTTAACGCTTGTATTAATAAATTAAGCTGGTTAACTATTAACCAGCTAGGTATCTTTTATGATAACTCATCAATAAATGATACAGCACGGCCGATATAACTTGCGGGTGTTAATAAACACAACTCTGCTTTAACTGGGTCAGGTAAGTCAAGACCGTTGATAAACTCACGCATTGAGTCGCCATTAACGCGCTTACCACGAGTTAATTCTTTGAGTTTTTCGTAAGGTTTTTCAATGCCATAACGGCGCATAACGGTTTGTACTGGCTCAGCGAGCACTTCCCAGTTACCATCAAGTTCACTGGCAAGGCTTTCCTCATTGACTTCTAACTTACTAATACCTTTAAGGGTCGACTGATAAGCAATAATAGCATGGCCAAAGCCAACCCCGAGGTTACGTAAAACTGTTGAGTCAGTTAAGTCACGTTGCCAGCGAGAAATAGGCAGTTTTTGCGCGAGGTGGCCAAATATTGCGTTAGCAATGCCTAAGTTACCTTCAGAGTTTTCAAAATCAATAGGGTTAACTTTATGTGGCATGGTGGACGAGCCAATTTCGCCAGCGATGGTTTTTTGTTTAAAGTGGCCTAAGGCAATATATCCCCAAATATCACGGTCAAAGTCAATTAAAATGGTATTGAAGCGCGCAACAGCGTCAAATAGTTCAGCAATATAGTCATGTGGTTCAATTTGTGTGGTAAATGCGTTCCATGTTAACCCTAATGAAGTAACAAACTCTTGGGCAAATTGATGCCAGTCCACTTCAGGGTAAGCACTTAAATGTGCATTGTAATTACCAACAGCACCATTTATTTTACCCAGTATTTCTACGTCGGCAATTTGCTTACGTTGACGTTGTAAACGCACATAAACATTGGCCATTTCCTTACCTAATGTACTTGGTGATGCTGGTTGTCCATGCGTACGACACATCATAGGAATTGCTTTATATGCTACGGCCAGTGCTTTAATTTCGGCAAGAATTTCATCCATGGCAGGTAGTAATACCTGTTCATTACATTCTTTTAGCATTAAACCATGAGAAAGGTTATTAATATCTTCAGAAGTACAAGCAAAGTGAATAAATTCAGTAACGGCATTTAACTCAGCATTGTCGGCAATTTTTTCTTTTAAGAAATACTCAACGGCTTTAACATCGTGATTTGTTGTTGCTTCAATGTTTTTAATGCGTAACGCGTCTTCTTCGTTAAAGTTTGAGACAATGTTATTTAGCACAGTATTGGCTGCTTCACTAAAAACAGGGACTTCTGCAATCGCTTTAGTGGCACTGAGTTTTTGTAGCCAACGCACTTCAACAGTGACACGGTATTTGGTTAAACCAAACTCACTAAAAATAGGGCGTAAGTCACTTGTTTTGCTGCCGTATCGACCGTCTACTGGTGATATTGCTGTTAACGCTGAAAGTTCCATGATGTTTTCCTAGGTTAAAATTTATATTGCAAAGCTTATCTAGCACTTGTGTTTTCAAGTATTAGTTACACTTAGTTTAAAATATGTGATGAACATGTAGTCAAGGTACTGCTATTAATAGCTCACAGGGTATTTAAATATTGTTGGGCTATTTTTACTATTTTACTTCGATTAAAAAATATATTTCTGCGCTTACCGCCCACTTGGCGCCACAATACTGTGGCGCGTATACCAGCAAGGAGTAATGCTCTAATTTTGTGCTGGTTAGCGGTTTGTTTTAATATGCTTGGCTCACCCGTTACTTGAATAGGGGCACCTAAAGGGCTGATAATATCACTGTAAATACTGGCAAAGCTTGCAATTAGGGTGTCACTGGTAATACTGTAATGTTCTATTTGCCTTTTGCTGTCTTCAATACGTGCACCTAAACTGGCCAAGTTTTTGGGCTTTTTGGCAAGTTTTCGTTCAAGGTTAATTAAACTAAGAATATAGCGCGTTAGCTCAGGATCTTTGCTTTTATTACCTTCTCGGCTGCTATGAGTGTTGTTTGTATCACCTAAGTGACTAACTAATAGCTGTAACCCTTTTTTTACATTTGTTAATTCACCGCCAAATACGTCTAAGGTATTGTTGGGTGAGGTTACGGTAATAGTATGCATTGTTAAAGCAAGTTCATTTTCGTCTATTTGCCCCTTACGAGACACTTGCTGGACAAAATAAGCGGCCTGAAAAATAGCGGCTAAGGTTATTGTTTGGTCATTCATTTATGTTCTAATTACAGTAGTAAGTTATGAGTATTGGGTTGCTAGTGTTTAGCCAAATATTAGCGAATAAGTGTGTTGATAATACCACCACCAAGGCAAACATCACCTTGATAAAACACGACGGACTGACCCGGTGTAACTGAACTTTGCGGCTCGTTGAAGTCAACTTTATATTGTAAACTGTTATCATCTGAGCTTTCAGTGTTGGGCGCTAATGCCGTAACTGTGCAGGCGACATCATCTTGCCTATAACGGGTTTTTACTGTACATGAAAGGGGACCCGTTAATGGTTGACGGTTTACCCAGTGTAATTGATTGGCAATTAACCCTTTTGAGAAGAGACGGGGGTGGTTATGTCCCTGTCCAACAACCAATACATTGCGTAGTAAATCTTTCTCTACTACATACCAAGGCTCTTCGCCTGCGTTAGCTAAACCACCTATACGTAAACCTTTACGTTGCCCTAAGGTATGGTACATTAAGCCGTCATGATGACCGATAGCCTCACCTTCGGCAGACTCAATGATGCCAGGTTGTGCGGGCAAGTATTGCCCTAAAAAGTCTTTAAACTTGCGCTCACCAATAAAGCAAATACCAGTGCTGTCTTTTTTATTGTGGGTCACTAACCCAGCTTTTTCAGCAATAGCACGTACTTGCGGCTTTTCAATAGCCCCAACTGGAAACAAAGTGTGCGACAGCTGCTTTTCATCTAAGGTATATAAGAAGTAACTTTGATCCTTATTATTGTCTAAACCGCGAACCATGGTCCAATGGCCATTGGTTAGCCGGCGTTGTACATAATGACCTGTAGCAATATAATCAGCACCTAAATCTTCACACGCAAACTCTAAGAAGGCTTTGAATTTTATTTCTTTGTTACACATGATGTCAGGGTTTGGTGTTCTACCGGCTTTATATTCTGCTAAAAAATATTCAAATACGTTATCCCAATATTCAGTGGCAAAATTAATGGTGTGTAATTTAATTTGTAATTTGTCACAAATTGCTTGTGCATCTTCTAAATCTTGTGCCGCAGCGCAGTATTCATCAGTGTCATCTTCTTCCCAGTTTTTCATGAACAAGCCTTCCACTTGATAACCTTGTTCTAATAATAAATAGGCAGATACAGAAGAGTCGACACCACCAGACATACCAACAATCACTTTGATGTCTTGTGGTGAGGTGTGTTCAGGTGTACTGTTTTTTGGAACTTGAAGCTCGTTGGCCATGGAAAAAACTCTTACCTTGAAAAATAATAATAGATATAACCTTGAAAAAGACGTCTTAACAAAGGTTTAAAAAATGCGCAGTATTATAACACGCTCATTATCGTGATTAAATAGGTAGTTTAATCACGAACACTTAATCGCATTAATCAATAACCTTATATGCGCCATTATCAATATTACTTATTGTCCATTGGCCAATAGAGAAACGTATTAAGCGCAGCGTCGGAAAGCCTATGTTAGCTGTCATTCGCCTTACTTGGCGATTACGTCCCTCTGTAATTGTTATTTCAAGCCAGGTAGTAGGAATGTTAGCGCGCTCTCTGATGGGAGGATTACGCTGCCATAGGTTAGGAGGTTCCATTAACTTTACTTTCGCCGGTAAAGTTTTACCGTCTTTAAGCATTACACCACTACGCAGTTTAGCTAAGTCGCTGTGTGTAGGGCTGCCTTCTACTTGAACCCAATAGGTTTTGGCTGTTTTATTTTTTGGGTTGGTTATTTTGTGCTGTAACTTTCCGTCATTTGTTAGTACTAATAAACCTTCGCTATCCCTATCTAAACGGCCTGCGGCATAGACATTGTTGATAGGAATATAGTCTTTTAATGTTTTTCGTTGCTGTTGGCCTTGGTGCTTTTCATCGGTAAATTGACATAAAACATCAAAAGGCTTGTTAAATAGCACAACCTTACGCTTATTTTTCTCTGGTCGTACCTCTTTGCGTCGTTTTACTCTATAGCCTGTAGGGCCGTTGTTGTTGCTCATTTTGACCTTGTTTCAGTGGTGGTAACGAAATAGCAGCAGGTGCTTAGCTATATTAATACGTTGTGAATTATTATATTATATCGCGCGATAAATACATGTTAAATATTAACGATTAGCCTTTGAATTAGCTAATCGACTCAAGTTAAATAAAGTAGGAAACTCATGAGCACTGATAACTCAAAAATTATTTATACTATTACCGATGAGGCACCAGCCTTAGCAACTTATTCATTATTACCTATTATTCAAGCCTATACCGCCTCTTCTGGTATTAATGTTGAAACGCGCGATATTTCTTTAGCTGGTCGTGTGCTAGCTAGTTTTCCAAAATACTTAACAAAAGAGCAGCGCATTAATGATGCTTTAGCTGAATTAGGGGAAATGGTAAGTGACCCTAGCGCTAACATTATTAAGTTACCAAATATAAGTGCTTCAGTTCCACAATTACAAGCAGTAATTAAAGAACTACAAGCAAAAGGGTATGCAGTACCAAACTACCCAGAAGAAGCACAAAACGAAGCAGAGAAATCCATCAAGTATACCTATGACAAAATTAAAGGTAGTGCGGTAAACCCAGTGCTTCGTGAAGGTAACTCAGATCGACGTGCGCCAGCTTCAGTAAAACAATATGCGCGCAAAAACCCGCATTCAATGGGCGCTTGGTCAAGTGAATCGGCTTCACATGTAGCGAGCATGACAAGTGGTGACTTTTACGACTCTGAGCAATCTACCACAATTAATTATGCAACCAATGCCAAGATTGAATTTGTTGCCCCAGACGGCAGTGTGAAAGTTTTAAAAGATAACTTAGCTTTATTAACGGGTGAAATTATTGATTCATCAGTTTTAAGTAAGTCAGCATTAGTTGAGTTTTATCAACAAGCTATTGAAGATGCTAAAAAAGAAGATGTGTTATTGTCTTTGCACTTAAAAGCAACCATGATGAAAGTATCAGACCCGGTTATTTTTGGCCATGCTGTTAAAGTATTTTATGCAGATGTATTTGAAAAACATGCAGAAATATTTGAGCAATTAGGTGTTGATGCCAACAATGGTATTGGTGATGTTTATGGTAAAATTTCGCGTTTACCTGAAGCGCAAAAAGCTGAAATTGAAGCTGACTTAGCAGCAGTTTTTGCTAATCGTCCAGCGCTTGCTATGGTTGATTCAGACAAAGGCATTACTAACTTACATGTACCTAGCGATGTTATTATTGACGCTTCTATGCCTGCAACATTGCGCTCTTCTGGTCAAATGTGGGGGCCTGATGGTCAGTTAAAAGATACAAAAGCAATGATTCCTGATCGTTGTTATGCGGGTGTTTTTCAAGCTGTTTTTGATTTTTGTAAAAAACATGGTGCTTTCGATCCCACCACAATGGGCACAGTGCCGAATGTTGGCTTAATGGCACAAAAAGCAGAAGAATATGGTTCACACGATAAAACCTTTGTGATGGACGAAAAAGGTACAGTACGTGTGGTTGATGCGCTTGGCACAACGTTATTATCGCATGAAGTTGAAGCCGGTGATTTATGGCGTATGTGTCAAGCGAAAGATTTACCTATTCAAGACTGGGTAAAATTAGCGATAACACGTGCGAAAGCATCAGGTATGCCAGCTGTTTTCTGGTTAGACGAAAACCGTGCCCATGACAGAGAAATGATCAAAAAGGTTAATGCTTACTTAGCTAACTACGACACTACCGGCTTAGATATTAGAATCCTTAACCCAATTGATGCGTGTAACTTTACATTAGAGCGTCTTTTAAAAGGTGAAGACACAATTTCGGTAACAGGTAACGTTTTACGTGACTATTTAACGGATTTATTCCCAATTTTAGAGTTAGGCACGAGTGCAAAAATGCTGTCTATTGTACCTCTAATGAATGGTGGTGGTTTATTTGAAACGGGTGCCGGTGGTAGTGCTCCGAAACATGTGCAACAGTTTGAAAAAGAAAACCACTTACGTTGGGACTCATTAGGTGAGTTTTTAGCATTAGCAGCTTCTTTAGAGCACCTAAGCGTAACAACGGGCAATGCGAAAGCACAGGTTTTAGCCGACACCTTAGATAAAGCAACCGGTGAGTTTTTAGATAGCAACAAATCACCATCACGTAAAGTAGGTGAATTAGACAACCGTGGTAGTCATTTTTACCTTGCTATGTACTGGGCAAAAGCTTTAGCCGAGCAAACAAGTGACGGCGAGCTAAAAACAGCCTTTACTGGTGTTGCTCAAGCTTTAGTTAAGCAAGAAGAAAAAATCGTTGGCGAATTAAATGGTGCACAAGGTCCAGCCATGGATATTGGCGGCTACTACTTTGCTGACCCAGCGAAAGCTGAAAAAGCAATGCGCTCTAGCGATACTTTAAATAATATTTTGTCGGCGCTTTTATAAAGCTCGACTTTTGCAGTGTAATTATTAGCTTTTACCGCTAGTAATTAATGTAATACAACCCTAACAATGCATAATTGTTAGGGTTTTTTTTGATTATTTTATAATGGTGTGGATATTTACAAACTGTATTATGCGTTAGCACAGTATCAGTATATAATTCGCAACCTTATTTTGTGTTTAGTTTTGTTAGGTGATGTATGAGTGTTGATGCTATTGGTTTATCGGCCAATTTATTAAAAGCGGTTAAAGAATGTGGTTATAAAAACTTAACGCCCATTCAACAACAGGCGATCCCTATTATTCGCTCAGGTAGTGATTTATTAGCAAGCGCACAAACCGGAACCGGAAAAACTGCCGCTTTTAGTTTACCGATATTAGACGCGCTAGCAAAAAACGCATCAACCCTTGATAATTACACGGGACGAAACATACAAGCATTAGTGCTAACGCCCACGCGAGAATTAGCAGCACAAGTAGCTGAGAATATGACGGCGTATAGCCAGTTTTTACCGTTAAAAGTTGGGGTAATTTATGGTGGCGGTAAAATGGCATCACAAACTAACTTGTTAAAACAAGGGGTAGATGTTTTGGTGGCAACACCTGGACGATTATTAGAGCACTTGAATTTACGTCATGTAAATTTATCGCAAGTACAGTACCTTGTGCTTGATGAAGCAGATCGCATGTTAGATATGGGCTTTCTAGCAGATATTGAAAAACTAAGCTTAGCAGTGAAACAAAAGCATCAAACCTTGATGTTTTCAGCAACCTACTCAAACAAAGTTAAATCACTTGCTAAATCATTACTCACAACACCAAAAACGTTAGGAGTTGCCAAGCAAAACTCCACATCAGGAAAAGTAAAACAGTCTGTTTATTGGGTAAGTGAAGCAAGGAAACGTGAATTATTGTCAGAGTTAATCGGGGTTAATAATTGGCAGCAAGTGCTTGTTTTTGCTGGTACCAAAGACAGCGCTAATACGCTTGCAAAAGAGTTAAAACTGGATGGCATAAAAGCAGCGCTGTGCCATGGTGATAAAACGCAAGGAGCACGAAATAAAGCCCTTAGTGACTTTAGTGAAGGTAAGGTGAGGGTGCTTGTTGCAACCGACGTTGCAGCACGTGGATTAGACATTGAAAATTTAGCTTATGTGGTTAATTTCCATTTACCGTTTTTGGCTGAAGACTATGTACATCGTGTTGGCCGAACAGGCCGTGCGGGTAAGTCGGGCACTGCTATTTCATTAGTAAGCCCTAAAGATGAACGTTTTCTAGAAAATATAGAAGCACTGATTGAGCGTCGCTTTGAACGAATTATTGTGCCCGGTTATGAACTAAAGCAAGACGAAACACTAGCCCATCAGCAAAAAAATATAAAACGGGCGAGCAAAAATCGATACCGAGCAAATCAGGATAAAAATCAAGCGCTTAAAAAGAAAAAGCAAATGCCTCGCACAGCGAATAAAAAGTACAATACAAAAATAAAAAAGAAACGATAAAGTTACGCTAAAAAGCTTTATGTAAAAGTATATAAAGCTTTTTTATTCATTAATGAAGTCAAACTAAACTCAATTAATTTACACTATACTCAAACATTTTTGGCTGCTTATTTTATCACGATATAGCGCTTGATCAGCGCGTTCAAAAAAGCTACGTTCGCTGTCAGCTCTGTTCATAAAGGCCGTTCCTAAGCTACAGTTCACTTCATATTTAGACAAAACAATATTGCTTTTTAAATAATCGTTAATTCTTTGTTGTATAATATCTAAAGCGTTATCACTCGCGTTTTCCACAATAATGGCAAATTCATCCCCGCCAAAGCGAAAAATGCTATCAGAGTCACGAACACAAGAACGTAAAATAGTGGCAAACTGAATCAATACCTCATCGCCCGTATTATGGCCATAAGTGTCGTTAATCGCCTTAAATTTATTTAAATCACCTAATACTAAACCAACCTGAACATGGTGGCGGTTAGCATTGTGCATTGCCCGCTTAAGTTGTTCATCAAAATATCTCCGGTTACCGAGTTCCGTTAAAGGGTCTTGGCGAGCAAGTTGTATTGCTTGATGGTATTGCAAGGCGTTGTTCAGGGGGTAGAGTAGTACTTTATGAATGCGTTGTAAGTCTTTGTAGTGCTGCATACTTGTTGGCTGCTCAATACTGTAGCTTAGCGTACCAAGAAATACATCATTCAACTTAAGTTCAAACAGACGTTCATTCTTTGCTTTACGACTACCGCGCAATGTTTTACTAACCGTTTTGCTTTTAAAGTATAAACCTGAAAATTTTATGTAACGAGCGGCTTCCATAGCAAAAATCTCAAGTAACTTGTCTAATGAAAGTGTTGTTTGAAGTTGCTCTAATAAACTTGATTTATTATTAGTGGTCATCTTATTGTTGCCCGTTAATACATTCAGTGTATTAAAGGTAGGAACACTACTTTCAAGTATATTCAATGTTTGCATACTTCCGCCTCTTAAAGTGTAAGTAGATGAATTTATTATTACTTGCTTTAGTTAAGCAAGAATCACTCCAAAGTAAGAGTATCTTCTTCAACTCCATTAATTAAGTCTTTATTTTTCATCTAAGCTATTGATATAGCTGGATATAAAATTAATGGTAGATAATTTTTATTGAGTGTTTAGCAATCGTTCGTGTATTATAAAGCCATACCTGTCAGTAAGTTGGCGGCAAAAAATTGTCATGTGGCAATAGGTTAATTATTTTTTAAGGAATGCATGTGAGCGGTTATTTTGAAATATTAGCCATATTATTTAGCGCAGTGCTTATTGTTTGGTTATTTCGTCGTTTAAATTTACCGGCAATTCTGGCTTATTTAGTGGCTGGAATGCTAGTAGGTGAACATGGTTTAAGCCTAGCTCACGGGCAATTAGACTATGACCATTTTGCTGAACTTGGTATTGTATTTTTACTATTCACTTTAGGTTTAGAGTTTTCACTTCCGCGTTTAATGGCGATGCGGCATCTGGTTTTAGCTGTTGGTAGTTTACAAGTGACCATATCTCTGCTGGTGTTTATGGCCGCAAGCATGTTGTTAGGGCTTAGTTTTGCGTCGGCGTTTGTTGTGGGCAGTATTCTTACTTTGTCATCTACTGCCATTGTTATTCGGCAGTTAAGCGAAACAGGCGCAATGAAGCGAAAATCTGGGCAATTGTCTGTTGCTATTCTGTTATTCCAAGATGTTGCAGTTGTGCCATTTTTAATTATTATTCCCATGCTGGCAGTTGAAGGTGACACATCAATGGCATTAACGCTTGTTATTGCTATGCTAAAAGGCGTTGTAGTAGTTAGCCTGCTATTGTTTGTTGGTAAATGGTTGTTACCTAAAATATTTACCACAATTGCTAGTGTACGTTCCGATGAGCTTTTTGTTTTAACCACATTGTTAGTTACCTTGTTAGCTTCAGCTTTAACGCAATGGTTTGGCTTATCTATGGCATTAGGCGCATTTTTAGCGGGAATGATGCTAGGAGAAAGCCAGTACAAGCACCAGTTAGAAGCCGCCATTAGGCCGTACCGAGATATTTTATTAGGACTGTTTTTTATTACCGTTGGTATGAAGCTAGATATGGGGTTGTTATTGTCTTCCCCTTTAAGCCTACTTGCGATAATGATCGCCTTTATGTTAACTAAAATTATTATTATTAAGGTGTTAGCACGTCGGGCAGGGATGTTGTCTAAAGATGCCTGGGCCTCAGGGCTAATGCTTGCACAAATGGGCGAGTTTGGTTTTGTGCTTATTGCCCTAGCCAACCAAGTGCAGCTATTACCAAGCAATGTTTCATCTATGCTTTTAGGTGCAGGCGTATTGAGTATGGCTATTACGCCATATATGGTTGATAACGCCCGCACTTGGTCTATTTTTTTGAGTCAAGAAAAAACAGACCAAACTCATGACCTAGAACAGTTGGCTGATAATAAAAGCTTAAAAGACCATGTTATTATTTGTGGGTTTGGCCGAATAGGACAAACTGTAAGCCGGTTTTTAAAACAAGAGTCAATTGACTTTATCGCCATTGATATTGACCCATTACGTACACGTAATGCACGTGAAGCAGGTGAAAATGTGTTATTTGGCTCTTCAAGAAAAACTGAGCTGTTAAACGCTGCTTACCTATCACAAGCAAAGCTTGTGGTTATTTCATTTGGCGAAGATAAACAGTCAATAGAGGTTATTGAAAAAGTACGATCTTTATCGCCGAATGTCCCTATTTTAGTACGCACACGCAACAATGATCATTTAGAAATGTTACAAAAAGCCGGTGCTAATGAAGTGATACCGGAAAGTTTAGAAGGCAGTTTAATGTTAGTTTCTCATGTCTTGTCATTGACGGGAGTTCCTTTTGCTAAAATTGTACGCAGAGTACAAAAAGAACGTAAAAACCAATACAACCATTTATATGGCATTTTTCAGGGAGAAGACACAGACATGAGCTCTGAAGGTGTTGAGAAAGTTGAATTTGTTCATGCTATTTTTATTGACGCCAACTCATTCAGTTGCGGAAAAAGTATCGGGTCCTTACATTTAGAAGAGCAGCATGTAGCTGTAATCTCTTTAAAACGCGGCGACAATGAAACAGAAGCCCCCGACGATAGTACCTTGTTACATGCACAAGACACGTTGGTTGTACGTGGTAAGCCCAAACATGTTGAAGGAGCTGAGCGCTTTGTACAAGAAGGAACTTAGGGAATAACGCTGTTGAGCTATTTTCATGGGGGGATAACAAAGGTGGGACATCCTTAACAAAGGTGGGACATCCTTACTTTGTTGAAAAAAACAAACACTCCTATGTTGATATAACCGACAAAGATGGGACATCCATACTTTGTTGAAAAAACAAACACTCCTATGTTGATATAACAACACCGTAAGGAGTTTTCTGATGACCCAATCACGCCGCCAGCAAGTATCATTACAAGGTACCCGTTATTATCATCTAATCTCTCGTTGTGTTCCCCGTGCTTATTTTATGGTAAAGATGCTTACTCTTAGCAGCAAAAAAGTTTTAAACACTGTCGTCAATGGATGGAGGATAGAATTCGTTTCCTAACCATTATCACCTTGTGGTTAGGTTGATGAAGAAACGGCTTTAGGTTGGAGCGATGAAGAGGTGTACCAGCATTGGTTGGCGCTTTATCATAATCACCCGCTTGTTGAGTGGTGTCAACAAGGCAAGAGCAGTGGCGAGGCTGAAATAAAAGTAGCTTTAATCCTAATTGCTAAGTGGCGGCAGCGTCTGTGAAATTTATTTTAGTTAAACCATTTGCTCATAAACCGCTGCTTGGTTTTATTGGCAATGAAGTAAAGCAATGCACAAAAGGGATAGCTTTCTCCTTGTTACCTTACCTTGGTGCAAGAAACGGGTGAAACAATGAGGGCAGATAAAGCAGGTCACTTGGCAGTACAAGCTTTGCCAATACTGAACCAATTAGGCTTGTCTAGCGCGCAATGGTTAACGTGAGCACAACGGTTTGGTAAGCAATATCGTCAAGCGATTGGTACGGTTGATGAACTCAACACTTTTGCCATGCATACCAATACAAAATGGATAAGTGGACAGCGACAGCAAACCAGTGTGTTTGGTTAACATTAACTCACGTCAATTCCAGCTGAAAAACTTCTGTAAATCTAATTGCTACCTTGACTACAGCTAGCCTTGTCTGAAATTCAGCAAAAATGGCTGAACAAGTTGTAACTTGAGTAAATAAACTGAAAGTTAGTATTTTATTATGTTTTCTGTGTAATCAACAAAAATCTGTTTAGGTAAATCAATACTTGGAAAACTTGGGTGTCCCAAACTTTTCACTCCAAACTTTTCAGTTTCTAATTGTTTTCTTGGTAATCATCTAAAAAATTAAAGCTCCGATAACAGGTTATTTGTTAGCAGAGCTTTTGTTTATTAATATATGATTAAATTGATTATTTCAGTTTAAATCGACTAATAATTTGAGTGAGCTCGTTATTAACATTAGAGATTGAATCGGTTTCTCTTGCTATATCTTGACCAGAAGCGGTTAGCTCTTCAACAATAGTATGAATGTTACTAACTGATTCACTAATACCGTCAATTACACGACTTTGTTCGTTGGCAGATAATGAAATTTCACTACTGATCTGGTCAACTTGGTTAACTTCTTGAATTAAATTACTAGTACTTTCAGATATCTTATGGACGTCTGAGGCGGTATTTTGACTGGTATCCTTTGTTCTATTTATTGAGGTAACAACAGTATCAGCACCGGCTCTTAGCTTGCCAAGAGAGCTTTCAATTTCGCTTGTGCTTTCTTGGGTACGAGCAGCAAGGGCACGTACTTCATCAGCAACTACGGCAAAACCTCGACCTTGCTCACCGGCTCTTGCTGCTTCAATGGCAGCATTTAATGCAAGTAGGTTAGTTTGCTCGGCAATGCTTCCAATCACTGACAATACAGAGTTGATGTCTTTCGTTTCTTGGTTCATGTTTTCAACATTTTGTGCTGCACCATCAATTTCGCTTACTAATGTACTAATACTGTTTTGAGCACCATTGATGATAGTACGCGATGTTTCACCACGTTGGTTGGCACTGTTAACTAAGTTAGCCGCTTCAGTTGAGCTTGCAGCAACTTGTTGTGCTGAACAACTTAATTCTTGCATTGAAACAGCAACGGCATTGGTTTGATTAACATGCTCAGATAATACGTCGCGTGTTTTGTCTGTTTGTTGTTGTAACTCAACAACGCCAGTAGAAATACCATCAGTTAACGCTTCAATACGTAGCATGTTGTCTTGAAGACCCTCAATAAAGGTATTGATACCTTGCGCTATTTCACCTAAATCATCGTTAGAGTCAACGGCTAAGCGTTGGGTTAAATCTCGCTCACCACTAGCAAGGTTATTAATTACGTCTCGTAACTCTATTACTGGCTTGTATAGATAATTTAAAAACAGCACTAATATGATGCTCGATATGAATAGGATTAATAACATAGTGGTCATTAATGTAGACGTTTGTTTATTCACAGAAGCAAATGCGGTTTTACTGTCTAGCCCTATTACTAAGAACATTTTTGAATCGCCAATTAAATCGATGCGATTAGAAAATAATAAGGTTTCTTTACCGTCAATTTTTGTTTCACTCATGCTCTTTGCTTGTGAAAGAATATCTGAGGCAAAGCCAGAAAAAGCAGGAGTTTGTGATAGGTTACTTTTTACTGTGGCGTATTCAGATGTTGACGCTAAGATCATGCCGTTTTCATCAACAATAACACCAACAGCACCATCCATAATATCGACGCCTTCAAGTACTTCTTGTAATTGACCTAAACGAATGTCAGCAAAAACTAAACCGCCGTTAATAGGGAAAGTCGCACCAAACATTGGTACATTTTCTTTAGTAAAGAATATATCGCTAAGCACTAATCCAGAGCCAGCCATACCTTTTTTGTACCAAGCACGAGTTCTTGGGTCATATTTAGACTTAATACCAATACCGCCAGGGAAAGTCGCTGACGAAGGTTTAGATACAAAAGAGCTGCCATCTTCAAAGGCAATAGTCACTTTAGTAACGCCACTACTAATAGCGGCTATTTCAGCTACTTTTTCATGACCTGTTTGGTAATCATATTTTTTATAAAGCTCCGCAATCGCTTTTGCTGGCTCAGAGTTTTTCATGATGTATGAGTTAATGACATCAGACTCAGCTGAAATGGCGCCTTCAACACGTTTGATTAAATCATCTACAGCATTTTGTTTTAGTAAGCTGTAAGAAAAAAGACTAGTTATTAATAATGCAATAACGAGTAAGCAGGTAATAACTAAAATTAATGATTTTTTAAACCCCAAATACTTCATAGGTTACCTTCATGTGGTTATGGTTTTTTGAATAAAATCTAGGTTGTTTTGTTAAGAACAAAACCGATTTATAATACATATTGTGAATATAGCTAAGGCTATTTACAAGTTATATCTTGCATGTAGCTTGGTATGAAAAGCTAAGACATCAACATGCCATAAAAGAAAGTTACTAACCTTGTAGTTATCTTTATATACCTTAATCGGCATAATTGTTTTTATCTTTAATAAATTGTTATATATAAGTGTGTTGGGTGAATTATTTGATCATTAATTTACAATGAAACAAAATTGGACATCTATGTTTTGTTGAAAAAATAAACACTCTAGACTATGTTGATATAACAGCAATGTAAGGAGTTTTATGATGACCCAATCACGCCGCCAGCAAGTATCATTACAAGATACCCGTTATTATCACCTAATCT